>CALVGM010000112.1 GCA_944327095.1 uncultured Desulfovibrio sp.
GTAAAGGCGATGCCACGTAGGCAGGAGCCAGACACAGCGCAAGCTCTGCCCCCTCTTTCGGGCAGGATGTTGGCCGTATTTTTCCCCTCCTCTCCCAAAAAATTTACACAATATACTTGACACTCTCCGCCAAAGCGCGTTTGTGTCTCATTGGCGGGTGATGTTCTGTGTTACGCTCGCAACAGCAAATATACCCGGTACAACCTGCTCAGGAAGCCGGCTTCGCAGAGCTATTCGTCGAAGTGGACGTCCGTGATCTTGAGTGCCATGCAATTCTCCACCACAGTACGAACCGTCTGCTGATCTAGTCCTTCGGAGCTCTCGCCACTGACTTCCAGCCTGAATTTCAGCTTCATGCCGGCATTGGTCAGATGTGATGTTACTTCATCGAGAATGTGGCTGACATCGCGATTGATGCGCACAGGGTCAAGATCCGCAGTCATGAAGAAGGTTCGAGGTTGTGGAGACGAAGACGGGGGCGGAGTAACAGGTGCAGGGTTCACCGGTTCTGGCCCTGGCTGGGGGTTGGGTCCTGGTCCTGGAGCTGGTGACGGCTCCTGATGTTCGGCTACGGAAAGCTTCACCAGCAGTCCTGCGCGGTCCACAGAAACTGCCGTCCCCCATGTCAGGCCGATGTAGCGCTTCTCGGACTCGGAATAGCCTTCTGCATAGGCAAAGTATTCTCCCTGGGCGCAGCCCTTTTCCATGGCTTGCTGCAGCACCTCAAAGCGGCTCAGGCGGGGCAGGTAGGAGTAGGTGCAGTAGTATTCCCAGAGAGTCTTGACCGATATGTGGTCCCGGTCTTTCCAGAGCAGTTTGTCCAGCTCCATCAGCAGTGTCTGGGAAGCGTACTTGGTGACAATGTCCTCTTCCTCTTGCAGACTCCTGCAGGCCTCGTTCAAAGTCAGGGTGGGCGAGTTGCCACTCAAGTGCCTGCTGTCCCACCTGATGGTCTTTCCGTCGTCTGTGCCGGGGATGAGGAGCCAGCTCCAGGTGTTGCTGAGCAGCGCGTTCACCTGCTGGTTGCAAAATTCCCGACTCTTGGCCGCTTCCCTAAGCTGGGACTGATCCAGGTTGAGCTCCTCGCGCTGGTCCTCAATGGACTTCCAGGCCAGGTACTGGCACACCTGCTGCTCAAGCAGGGTAAGCTCAGCCTGGTCCGCAGCCAAAAAGATCAGCATATTGCGCCATTTTCTGGGACTCGATCCGCGTGTCTCCAGTATCTCGCGGCAGGCCTGCATGGCAGCGCAGTCCTGCGCAGACGGTGTATAGCTCTGGGCAGACGACAGGACGACCATGCGAACACTTTGTTCATCCGGGACATCCAGGGAAGAGGCTGGGCAGATGTGAATGCCCGAGAAGGGCTGCTGAACGTGAACCTTTTTCAGGCGCGTTTCTATCTCATGGGCCACCTTTGCCCTCTCTTGAGCAAGCTGGCTGGCCCTGTCCGCCACAGTCTTGCGCAGTGTGGGGCGTGTATCAAACCAGAAGCGGTCGTAGGACGAGCTTGTGTAGAGATAGGTGAGTTTGTTTTGCAGGGAGTTCAGGGCATCGTTGAAGACGGCAATCTGTTCCGCAGGCTGAACCACGCCCAGGCGAATGCGGGTAATCTCTATGCCGCGCACGTTTTGCTGGCGGACAGAGGGCGCGCTGCCAAGCATGATGGTCCTGGCCACTCGCCTGGCGGCAAGACTTCTGCCATAGCGCTCGTTTTCCTTGTCCAGCTGATAGGGGATGGACTTTCTGCCGTCCACTTCCCTGTCCACAAGACCGTTCCATTCCTCGGGCAGATAGCGGGTCAGCTCGTCGCGCACATTGGCTATGTCCATGGGCAATGAGCCTGGCATGATGAGCAGGCTCTTGTCCTCGCTCATCCACAACTCGTGTATGACAGCTGCCATCAGACGCAAAACACCCCTGGTTCTCTGGAAGTTTTCCAGTGTTGCCCAGTCCTCGTACAGTCTGTCGAATATTTCCGGATGGATAGGATAGCAGGCGATCAGGCGCTGCTTGTAGTCAAGCTCCCTGGTTTCCACAGGAAAATCGCCGGGATGTTCCCTGTAGAGCTGGCTAAAGTGCTCACAAACCGTCTCTCGCTCTTGTTCCTTGTTTGTTGGGCAATCCAGAAAGAGCCTGCGCCGTACGATCTCGAAACCCTCGCTGGCAGCCACAGGCTTCCAGATGGCTTCCATGCGGCCAAAGGTGTGCTCGATGGCGTCCAGGGCAATCCTGCCGGCTTCGCCACCAATCTCGTTCTCCGACTCCGGCAGGGAGGCCACGACCAGGCTGTTTTGGCTTGCGCGGGCAGCCTCGGTCAGTTCCTGGATAAAGGAGATGAAGTTGTCAAAGCTTCCTGCGGGCAATCCCTGCACGCCGTAGATCTTCTTGGCATAGGCCACAAGCTCGTCCACAAGGACAAGGCAGGATCCGCAGGCATCGAAAAGGCGCATGAGCGTCTCGGACCCAGGAGAAACGCCCTTTTTGTCAGCCTCCTTCACATAATCGTACAGAGCAAGATTGCCAGCGGACAGGGCCAATTGGGCAGCCATTTCTCCCCAGAGGGTGTTGATGGTGATGCCAGGCATGTTCTGCGGGCGCTTGCTGTGGCTTGGGTCCAGAGATGTTCCCACAAGAACTGCCGTGTGCACAGGGGGAAGAGAGCTCACGCCAGCAGCATCCAGCACCGGCTTGACAGCCGGAATTTTCTCCATTGCCACCTTGCCGCGCAAAAGATGGTACAGAGCCAGCATGCTGTGTGTCTTGCCGCCACCAAAGGCTGTTTTCAGCTGAATGACAGGTTCGCCATCAAAGCCGCAGACCCTGCGCACTGCCTGGACAAGCAAATCCTTCATACCCTGGGTGACATAGGTTCTGGCAAAGAATTCGACTGGGTCGCGGTACTCCCAGGCTCCCTCGCCCCTGGCTACCTGGGCAAGATCCGCTGCAAACTCGGCCTTTCTGTACTTGCCCTGAGCCACGTCCGGGTGCGGGGTCATGACATCGCGCCAGCAGGGAAGATTGGCGGCATTGGTGGAGATGATACCGTCAGTGCGCCGAACCTTGACAGCCTGGGCCTCGGATTGGGCAGCGGACGTGGAGGAAGAAGCCATGGAGCCTTCGGCTGAGCCATAGCGACTCTCGCGCAAGAGAGAGCGTATGGCTTCTGCATCATCCAGATTCAGGTGCTCGCACAAGCGGGACATGGTATCCAGGGCACGCCAGGTGTCGTTGTCGTTGAACGCTTCTGTGCCGGCATGGGCCCAGCGGTTGCGCACGCCCATAAGTTCCTTGGACCAGGTACGAAAATCAATGGGCAGTCTCTTGCGGAAGATATTTCCCCAGTGCAGGTGAAGCAAGGTAAGGCACAGGGAAATGTCCAGGGACTTCATAAGCGTATCGTCACTGCCGTGGGTTGGGAGATTGCGTTTTTGCTCTTCCTTGAGCACGCCCAAGACCCCCAGCTGCCACCAGCGCGGACCATACTCGTTGATGAGGTTGGTGGCGACATACGGGGCGTAGGCCTGAAGCAAAATCTGGAATCCTCGACTGATATACTGAAAGTTTGTTGCTGCAGAGGCCATGTTATCTCTCCATCCCCAAGAGGCTTCCCTCTCTCAATTCTTGTCGTCGCATGGTTGTTGCCCTGGCCTGTATGTCATTCCAGGCCACAACCAGGGCATTGTAGATATAGGCTTCCTGGGTCCAGCCCTTCTGATCGGCCAGAGAATAGAGACGGTACGCCAATGCCTTGACCCTGTCGGGAGTTATGCGATGCATTCTGGACACAATGTGCGCACTAGCCTCAACACCCCCTTCCTGCAGGGCATGGGCTATTTGCTGGGTCACAAGCCAGAGCGACTGCTCGGCAGCAAAGGCAGGAAGCTCCTCCCTGTCCAACAAGCGCACAACACCCTTTTCCGCCAGGACAAGGTTCAGGCGGACAAGGGCTTCGATAGAGGTGTTTTTGGCTCTGGCCAGGACATCCGCTTCACCAAAGCTCAGCTCATTGAAGGCGCACTGGCTGTAGAGAGCCAGGCACACTCTGGAGGCCTCGTCCATGTCGCCTTCCTGCTCCGTGAAGTAGGCGTCCAGTTCCTTGTTGATGATCTGCAAGGCTTTGCGAATGGTCAGTTCCTCTCCGTTCGCATCAAGGATTTTTGTGTAGCGCGAATAGACGGCCATGCCTGGGCCAATGGATGCCTGGGCCAAATCCACAGGAGCAATATTGCTGGTTTGCATCTTGTCCAGGGCAGGACGCAGTTCCCTGCGCAGCTCGGCAAGGAAGTTGCGGCGCGTGCAGGCCTGGGCATCCTGAGGGCGCTTACGGCAGACGAGAACAATGGAAGATGCTAGGGCATTGGAATTGCTGGCTACAGATCTGTTCACCATTTCTGTGCGCATGGGCCAGGTCCCGGTAATGGCAAAGCCTGCATGAATAATGGCAGAAAGCATGGTTTCCCAGCCTGTAGAGGCTTCACCCTGGTCATCAGATTCGCTCTGCTTGTAGGCATAATAGATGGTAACAGGCACATCTTCCCTGGCATAGGTGTAGATCTGCCGACAAGCCTGCAGCATGCCATTTTCAAAGAAATGGCGAGCTTGTTCCTTACTGCTATCAAATCGGTAGGGAGTTGCCACAAGTTCCTCTCTCTTGGGAACCAGCATGGTGCCGAAGAGCTGGGGGTAGGTTTTCTTCAGGGACTGGCGCAGCCAGATATAGAAATAGTCGGAGAGGTCCGCGTAGCCAATGTTGTCGTAATAGGGAGGATCTGTGGAAACGACGAGATTGCGGAGTCCACAGTCTGTCTGAGCGTCCTGCTGCAGGGCCATGCCCGATACAGATGCTGGAAATTCCTGCAAACACTTGAACACCCACTCCAACATGTTGTCAAAACTGCCAGAAGAGGAGCAAAAGGGATTGCCTTCGGCATAATCCCAGACCATGGGAATGGCCTGCCGACCAAAGGTATTACGCAAACCATCACGAGATGCATCCCAACTACATATTGATGACCCTCTATCTGCCAATTTATCCACAACAAAGGCCAGATACACACCTACAGCCTGCCCATAGGCAAGAGCGCCACTCCCACCAGCTGCAAGGGAAATTCCGTCATCTGCCATGCCAGCTGCAAGGGCGTCTTCAGTTGCCTTGTGCTGGGCTTCGGCTACAAGCTCGCTGAATGTCGTGAGGGCTGTGAGCTGGCGTGGGGTGAAAAGCTTGTCGTATGTATTCAGGCCATACTTGGGGGTATTAAAATTTCTTGGATTTTGAGGAAGTAGTGCATCAGTAGTAAAGGCCTCTGGTTTACCGACATGTGCAGAATTCTTCTGTTCATCATCGGCTGACAAATATAATCTTCCATTTTTTCCTTCTGCCACCACAGCCATCATTTGAGCAGACATTGTTCCTGCTCTCCCGCACTCACAGATATAATCAAACGGCACAGGCGTCCCACAGCAGGGACACATTGCTCCCCTGCGGTTTACTGTCCCTGCATGCGTTGACTTGCCGCCATGACGCACCGCAAACGAGACCTTGCCGGCTGTGCAGATTGGCTCTATCCAGGCTTCCTTGCCCTTCTTCTTGCTCAGTTCAAAAGTGTGTGCCAGAGGCATCTCGCATCCGCAAGCCGGGTTGGGACACTTCACGATTCTGGCCCAAATCCAGGCAATGACTGTCGCTTCTCCGCCCCCCTGCTCTTCCGGCACCTGCACTTTTGGATACAGATGGCCTATACGGCGAAAGGCCTCCTGTTTCATCCACGAGCCGTAATAGCGTACGTCTTCGGCAATCCCCTTGATGCCTTTCCATTCCTTGTCAGCGCCGAGACGTTTACGAATTTCAGGATTAACTGGCGACATGCCCGCAAAGCGCGGAGGAATCTCGATCATGGCCTTGTTGATGAGTACGGCCACAGGGTTCAGGTCGTGGGCATGAGCCTTCAGGCCCAGGCGCTGCGCTTCCAGGGGAATGCTGCCACCACCGCTAAATGGATCTAAAAATTCAATAAATTCAGAATCTTGTACCCCCCCAGGGAGCTACATATTTTGCAATTTCTGCCCTAGCTTGGGACAAAAGTGCTTCATTGTCGGAATTCTCCCACTTCACAAGCTCTGCCAGCAGTTCGTGCAGCCCCTTGCGCTCCTGTTCCTGTTCTTCTTCTGTGGGGAAGAGCTCCGGGTGTGATGATGGGTCGTCTACCAGGGAAGCCCAGAGCACGGCTCTTGCCGTAGCCAGGGGACGACGCGCCCACCACAGATGCAGGGTTGAGGGGTGGCCGTGCCTGATGGATTTCTCTCTGGCGGATTCGGCATTGATGGCTTCCAGAGGCAGAGAGACCTCTATGAGTTTCTTCGGATAGGTCATGAAATGTATCCCTCGGTGTGTCCTTCGATATATCCCTCGTAGGTCTTCTCTGCCCTTTGCATGAGAGAAGACACGCTAAAGGTTGTGTTCACCGACGCAAAGTCGGGGTTGTCCACAAAGGCTCTGGTCAGATAGGTCACGTGCGTGCTTTTGCCATCCACAGTGACAATGGCCAGTATGTAGTTGTCCGGGCGGTTCAGGGCCGTAAGCTGCTCGTTGCGGGTAACAGTGATCGTTTCGGCAGCGCCCCTGGCGCGCCCCTTGACCTCGACAAGGCGCATGGAGAGCACTTCTCCCGCAGGGGACAGGACCCTGGACTCGATGTCGTAGCCGCACTTTTCGGCTGAGACATCCCTTGGGTCGTAGCCAAGTCTTCGTTCCAGAGTCATGACAGCCTGCATGGCCGCAGTCTCTATCTCCTTTCTGGCCTGTGCGTCCTGGCACAGCTTCTGCTCCCCGGATTCGGTCTTTCCTCCCAAAAGCCTTGCCAGTAGTCCTTTGGGGATCACAAGGCATCCCCCCACAATGAGCGGCGGCTTGGCTGATATGTGGCGTTCTGCCTCCAGTTCCGCAAGCCGCACCTTCATGCGCTCGGCAAGCTCCTCTGCCCTGCGCTCTGCCTGCTGGGCATTGAGCCTGGCGTTGCGCTTGCCTGCCTGTTCCCTGATCCTGAGCTCTGCTGCCTGACTGTCCCAGTGGCGGATTTCCGCTGTGAGGCGCATCTCTACTGCCTTGGCCGTCTTTTCCACCAGGGCCAGCCTGCGTGTTCGCACTTCCTTGAGATGCGGGGGAAGAAGCGTTGTGACCGCGTGGGTTATGGCCATGGCTTCGGCGCTGTTCCCCAGCATGGCGCACTGGCCTGCGTGGGCAATGGCTGCTCTCTGCTCCGCGGCCGAGGCCGGACGGTAGTCGAGGTAGGGAGCCTGGCCAGCGTCATGGGCTTGCCCGCTCTCGGAGATCTCCACAAAGTGGAAGCGTCTGGAAATGAGGCGTTTGTTGCCGTCCGGCAGGATCACGCCGTCTGCCAGGGACTGCTCGATGTAGAAGAGAAGCCTTGCCTCTTCGCCTGCATCGCTTTCGTCTACCAGCACTGCCCCTCTGCGAAGCAGGGGACTTAAGCGCTCCTTCACGCAGGTGAGCACAGCTTCCATGAGCGGGTGTCCGGGGCAGATGAAGGCAGCCGGCACCTTGCCAGCGCGAAACTGCTTGTCGAAGCAGACACGTTCGTAGCGCGTGAGCACAGGCTCGCGCGTGCCTGTGGCCATGTCCTGCCTGCGCACAACAGCTGGCACGTGGCCAATCTCGTAGCGGCCCTTCTCCCTGGCAGACATGCTGCCCCCAAGGAAGCGGAAGGCTTCCCTGAAAAAGGCCTCAATGAAGTACGGCTGCAGGCGTCTGGCCTCCATGCGCTCCATGTTCTCGCGGATGCTTGCGACTATGTGGGCGTCCATGACGTCGCTGGTCAGCACGTATTCCTGCAAAAGCCTGTGCAGATGCTTGGTATCCAGGGCCTTGCTGATGCGCTTTTGCAAATCCCTTTGCACGTTCTGTTCGCTGCCGTGGCGTATGGCCTCGACTAAAAGCTCGCGCAGAGGCTTGTTGTCGAAGCTTATCTTGCCAAGGACATCAAAGACTCTGCCCCCGAGATCCTGCCTTTCCTGCTCGAGCTTGGCAAAGAGCGTCTTGAAGACGTGTCCCTCGCGTGTTTCCGAAGCCACCATGTTCCACAGCCAGCAGGATCTGGTCTGGCCTATGCGGTGTATGCGGCCAAAGCGCTGCTCGATGCGATTTGGATTCCATGGGAGGTCATAATTGATCATGAGGTGGGCGCGCTGCAGGTTCAGGCCCTCGCCGGCAGCGTCCGTGGCCACAAGCACGAAAACGTCCCTGTCCTGGCGGAACAGTTCCTCCACCTTGCGGCGCTCCGCGCGCAGCATGGAACCGTCTATGCGCACAACCTTCTTGTCCGAGCCAAGAAGAGAGGCGATCTTGCCCTCAAGGTAGCGCAGGGTGTCCTTGTGTTCGGTGAAGATGATCAGCTTCTCGCGCACGCCGTCCTGATCGAACATGGCCTTGTCCTGCAAAAGGCCGGAGAGTTCCTCCCACTTGCGGTCCGTGCCGCTGGCGCGGACTTTCTCAGCCAGGTCCTCCAGCTCGCGCAGGGTGGAGATTTCCGCTTCCAGCTCCTCCACAGTCTGGGAGGCAGAGGCCGCGTCCGAGACAGTATCTTCGGCAGACTCAATCTCGCTGTCCGTGTACTCGTCCTCGTCCTCCACAAGGCGCACAAGGTCCGGACGCTCCTGCTCCAGCCCCCTGGCGCGCAAGCCAAGCCGCTCTTCTCTCAGGCGATCCTCAAGGCGTTCGCGGCGGCGGTGCAGGGACTGGTAGATGGCCTCGGGAGAAGACGCCAGTCTGCGCTGCAGGACCATCAGGGCAAAGCCCACGGTGGTGCGGCGCTCGCTGTTCAGCTTCTCGGCCCGGTTGAATTCGTTTTGCACGTAGCCTGTGACGGCCTCGTAGAGCTTTGCCTCAAGCGAGGAAAGCGTATAGTTCACGGTGACAGCGTGGCGTTCCGGAAAGAGGGGCGTGCCGTCGAACTTGAGCAGCTCCTCCTTCACAAGCCTGCGCATGATGTCCGTGACGTTGATGGCCTGGGCGCCTGTGCGGGTCACACCCCCGAAACGGTCCTGGTCCACAAGGGAGAGGAAAAGCTGAAAGTCTTCTTCCTTGCCATTGTGGGGCGTGGCAGTGAGCAAAAGATAGTGGCGGGTGATGTTGGAGAGCAGGCGCCCCAGCTGAAAGCGCCTTGTGGCTCGGACAACGCCACCGCTCACTGTGGCAGAGAGCTTGTGGGCCTCGTCCACGACAATGAGATCCCATTCCGTGGCCTTGAGCTTTTCCTGCAGCTCCTCGCTTCTGGCCAGCTTGTCCAGCCTGGCAATGCCGCAGTTCACTTCGGCAAAGGCATTGTGGGTCACAGCGTTGTTGAGGACCGAGGCGCTGAAAATCTCGAACTGCAGGTGAAATTTCTGAAAGAGCTCGTCCTGCCACTGTTCGGCAAGAGAGCCCGGGCAGACCACAAGACAGCGCTTGCAGTCCCCTCTGGCCTGCAGCTCCTTGATGAGAAGACCGGTCATGACGGTCTTGCCCGCGCCGGGATCGTCGGCCAGAATGTAGCGCAGGGGAATACGGGGCAGCATTTCCTGATAGACAGCGGAGATCTGATGCGGCAGGGGATCTATGTCCGAGGTGTGGACAGCAAGATAGGGATCAAAAAGCCAGGCGTAGGAAATTCTCCAGGCCTCCGAGGCCAGACGCAGCAGACCGCCGTCCGCGTCAAAGCTCCAGGGCAGAGAAGGGGATTCCTGGCAGGACAGGCTGGCCTCCTGATCCCTGTAGAGCATGCTCTCGTGCAAGTGCCCTCTGCCATCCCGGTAGACCACCTTGAGAACCACATTGCCGTACATCTCGGTAGTGACAATGGTGACAGGCTCGCTTTCTATGCCGCACACGACGCTGTCCGGCCTGATGTCCTCAAGACGCATCATCTCCCCTTCTCCAAGGTCTTTGTGTTCTCTCCAAACCCCATGCTGTTCGCGTCTGCCAGACCCCCTTGCTCCTCCCGCAGGGCAGAAACAGCCCGTCCATGCATGCGCCTGCCTGGCATCTTCCCAAGCAGGGGCTGCCTGCCATCGTCATCGCGAGGCAAACAGGGTATGGGGGGGCCTGGGGCTGAAGGGTCTGTGAAGCTCACGGCTCTGGTCCTCCATTGTGTTGCCAACAAAATAGACCAGACCTTGCCAAAAGCAAAGGGCTTGGGGCCCATGTTCCCAAGGCCTGACGCGCAGCACACCTTGCCTTGCGCGCAACAACAAGAGGGAAAAGCCTGTCAGGAAGGAACTCAAGTGGCTTCGCAGTTGGCCTCGGGCTAGCTCTTCCCTGTCAGCAAGGCAAAAGCCCATTGTTTCGGGTTGTCACTGGCGCAGCGTAGGCTGCACAAGCTCCACAAAGGAAATTGCCAGACTGACGGCGTAGCCGCAGATCACAAGGCCGCAGACAAGGTTGATGACGCGCAAGATCCTGGGCGTGAAGCGGCTTTTCAGAAGGACAGTCACTGCCGTGAGTCCTGTGAACCACAGGCAGGAGGACATTGTTACCCCAAGGATGAAGGTTGTGGTCTCGCTCTCTGTCAGGACTGCCCGAAAGGCCCCCAGGAGCAGCGTCACATCGAGCAGAGCCTGAGGATTGAGCCAGGTAACGGCAAAGGCCATCCAGGCCACCTTCCACAAGGGCATGTCCATGGCAAGCTCGGCTGTGGCCACATTGCGACTCAGCACAAGTCTTGCGCCAATGACAAACACCAAAAGGCTGCCAGCACCCAGAATCACCAGTTTGGCCAGCTCCGAGCGCGTGATGAGGCTGCCTGCTCCAAAGAAGCCTGTCAGCGAGAGCAGGATGTCAAAGAGGACCACAATGCCCGCAGTGCGCAAGGCCACCGAAGGCGGCCTGGACAGGGCAGAATTGATGACAAAGAGGTTTTGCAGGCCAATGGGCGCCACATAGGCAAGGCCTACTGAAAAACCTTGAAAAAAGGCGGTCATGCGTACTGCTCCTTGCAGGGGGGTGGTGAGCAGGTGATATCCAATGGCACGCTTGCGGCAGTATATCGGGTTTGCCCAGATTGGCAAAGCCTGCGCGGCGCAGCCAATGATACAGGTACTTGCATGTTTTCCAGGCAATCCCTGCAGGTTAGATACACTTTCCCCCTCAAGGGCCTCAAAACTCCCTGAATCTGGCGCACCTCCCTCGGGCAGCCCCTCCCCGAGACGGGAGGGGTCAGTTTTTCGTGCGTTTAGGGGGTCAATACTCCTTGCGTCTGATGGCGAACAAACGAAAGACGCCCAGAAAGAGCCAAAGTCCAGTACCAATTCCTTGATTTTTCTGAAATAGCAGCTATTCTGCCTAAAAGTAGCGACGCAACCGTCACAAGTCTGAGGTGCATGCCGTGATCCAGAGAGACTTCTATCTCAAGCGCCTGATACGCCACATGTGGAATGGCGAAATCAAGGTCATCACAGGAATCCGACGCTGCGGCAAGTCTGTGCTGCTCTTTGAGCTGTTTTACAACTACCTGCTGTCCCAGAAAGTTGGGGACGAGCATATCCTCAGGATAGCGCTGGACCAGAGGCGCTTTTACAGGTTCAGAAACCCAATCACCCTGTGCGAATATGTCGAGGGCATTGTCACAAGACAGCCAGAGGAAAGATTCTATCTCCTCATCGACGAGGTTCAGTTCACACGCAAGGTTGTGGACCAGGAAAACGGCGGTATCGAGGTCTCGGTCTACGACATGCTGAACGAGCTCAAGGCCTACAAGAACCTGGACGTCTATGTGACAGGCAGCAATTCTCGGGGACTTTCCCGGGACATTGCGACAGAGTTCCGCGGCAGAGCCACCCAGATACATGTCTATCCCCTGAGCTTCGCAGAGTTCTACTCCTTTTGCGGAGGAGATGAGCGCAAGGCACTTGAGCAGTACATGCTCTACGGTGGCCTGCCACATCTTGCATCACTTCAGGATGATCTTGATAAAAAAGAATATCTTGCTTCTCTCTTCCAGGAAGTATACATAAAAGACATTGTTGAGCGTTATACAGTAGAACGAGAGGATATATTGAATGCTATCCTCGACTTTTTGGCATCTCAAATAAGTTCTTTGACAAATTCAACAAAGATTGCCAATGCTCTCACCAGCATGCGCAATGAAAAAACAAGCCCTTCCCTTGTTGCAAACTATATTCAATATAGTATTGACTCATTTCTGCTTTCCATGGCTAAACGCTATGACGTAAAGGGAAAAACATACTTCAAATACCCGAACAAGTACTATTATACGGATATTGGCCTGCGTAACGCACGACTCAACTTTCGCCAGTACGATCCGGGGCATATTATGGAAAACATTCTCTACCTTGAGCTTGTGCGGCGCGGCTATTCCGTTGATGTGGGCGTTGTGGCGGACCGTACCAACGGAGCCAACACCCAAAAAGAGATAGACTTTGTTGTGAACGACGCAGACAGAAGAGTCTACATCCAGTCCGCTTTCAGGATGGACACGGAAGCCAAGGCGTCTTCCGAGCTCGCTTCCCTGAAGCTCACCGGAGACTTTTTCCGCAAGGTCGTTGTCCGCATGGACATCCCCCACAGCTTCTGTGACGCACAGGGGATCTTCCACTGCAATCTCGTTGACGTGCTTCTTGAGCGTGTCTCCCTGTTCTGATGAGCCTTGCAGACAGATCCCTTGTTCTCCAAAACCCAGAGGCTCCCCTGTTGCGCAACAGGGGAGCCTCATGTCTTCGGATTGCCGGACACGCTACCCGGCTAGAAGGAGTAGAGGAACATCAGGTTGGCGTTCCAGGCGTCACGCGTGGTGTCGTCCCTGCCATTGATTTTGGAACTTCCCCACACATCCTCGGACTTGTCCAGCCACAGGGCAATGTAGCCCACGTCCAGCGCTATCTTGAGGTTTTCGTACATCTTGTAGACCGAGGTCACGCCAAACTCCATGGCCGAGTCGTGGTCTGTCAGGTACATGTTCTCGACGCCATAGGCCTGGCCGTCAAAGTTGTTGGGCGTAGGGTTGAAGCCGCGTCTGCGCGCCTCGTCCAGGATTCCCGCGCTGTTGGTGCCGCCTATGTAGTACACCCTGAAGATGTGGGTCAGGTTCTCGAGAAAGCTCACGTCACGCACGCGCACACCCACTGCCCAGGAACCTGCCAGGTTGTTGAACATGGCCGCGTCGCGGCCAATGTACACCTTGCCGTCCAGGGCGTAGTTGGAGAAGACGTTGTCCATGGCGCCTGTGCTGATGGAGGGCAAACGCTCCGAACCGTTGCCCAGGTTCGCGTCGTCGCCGGTCGCGTACCAGGCCGCAATACCCGGAGTTCCCCAGTCAAAGGCGTACTCCACAAGCAGGGCTCCCATCCAGCCCTGGCGGTTGAAGGCGCTCGAGTCGAAACTCACCGTGCCGTAGGTGAAATCCCAGGCAATGCGCAAGGCGTCCATGACCGTGATATCGCCTGTCACGCCAGCCCAGAAGCCGTTGCCATAGGAGTCGAAGGCCTTGTCCGCCCCGCGCAATATGCCCATGTTGGCCCAGGCAGGCAAAAGCCCTCTTGTGATCCAGGGCCCGGACACGCCTGTGGCGTTGCTGAAGTTGCCGTAGTTTTTGCCGTCAAACTCCCCGTTTTCGCCGTAGCCCTTGAAGGCATTGGGGCCAATGGCCGTGTACATGACCCAGGGCGTGACCTTGCCCATGTCGAAGGTCACAGGCAGAGTCAGCACAAAGGTGTCCATGTTGTCCAGGTAGTTTGCGCTGGTGAACCCGCCCCTGCCATCCGGGTGCCCTGCGAAGTTGTCGTTGTACAGCCTTCCCCAAAAGCCGCTCACGCCCACGTTTTCGTGGAACTGCCAGCTGAAGGACACTGCCGTGAAGTCGTCGCCAATGCTTTGCGGCTTCACCATGGCGTAGCTTGGCACTATGGCACCCTGCAGGCCCATGCGCACCTTGAGCTGCGTGTTCGGCACAGTCCAGTCTATGTAGGCGCGGCGCACCTCTATGATGGTCTGGTCCGTGCCCAGGGCTCCACCTGTACGGGCATTGCCCCAGGTCGTATCGCCTATTTCGAAATAGACCGTGCCGGAAAGGTACTCGGAGACCAAGGCGTCTACCTGTATGCGCAGCCGCTGCTTGGCGTCGAATTCGTCCTGGCGGCCGTTGTAGCCTATCTGGCCGTTGCCACCCGTAAAGTTGCCGTTCTGGCCGTAGTCAAAGTTCATGACCCATTCGCCGACCACCCTGAAGTCCACTGCCCGCGCAGGGGCTGTCTGCGCAAGAACAAGTCCTGCTGCCAGCAAAAGGACCTGCAGTCCCCGCGCAAGGGAGCGTGCGCGCCCTGCGCCTGTCCCTTTTGGCAAACGTTTTGCCCCATGGCCCTTGCGGCTGCCCCCCGGGCGCAGGGTCCCTGTCGAATTGTCCCTCATTCTTCTCCCCCATCTGTCTCCGAGGTGAGGTAGTCCACCACGTTCCAGTACTCGGCAACACCCCCAAGGCCAGTGCTCGCGTCGAAGACAAAGAGCCGTTCCCTGTGGCTTTGGGAGCGCATGATCCAGAACGGCTTGCACACAGGCACTGCCTCCCTGGCAAGGCTGGTCATGGTGGCCATGAACCCCAGAGGTCTGTTGTAGAATCTGCCCATGTCCCGTTTCGCGTCGTTGTACGCCCTCTCGAGGGCCTGGCTTTCCGTCACCCTGCACTGGGCTATGTGCGTCCTGGCCCGGACAAGGACAGTCTCGTTGCGAAAAACGGTTGCAGGCGCGAAAACCCTGCTTTTTGTTGTGCCTGTCTTTGCCCTTCCACTGTCTGCGGGAAGGCTCCAATCCATGCCCTCTCCGGCTTCCTTCCCCAAATCCGCGCAGGCTTTTTGCGGACTTTGGGCGTGTTCCCCAGCGTTTTGGGCGTCTTGCGGGATGTCTTCCCTGGCTGCGAACACAACGTGCTCAAACACCCTGTCCGGCGCCTGGATGAGCTTTTGCGACTTGCCGCTGCGCGCGTCCAGCACACGCAGCTGCTCCACAACCCGCTTGCCCAGAAAGCGCCAGGCAAGTTCCTCGCGAAAGCGCAAGACCCAGTAGGGATAGTAGAGGAGGTCGAAAAAGACCTCTTCCTTCAGCTTGCGCAAGAAGCCGTAGCGCTTGTACAGGGCAGGAACAGTCCAGTTGAGCCCCGAGCTCGGGAGCATGGGGGCCTGTCCGTCCCCGCCTGCTGCCCCGCTCCCTAGAGTCGCGCGAATTTCTTCCACAGTGCCGCCATGTCCTCGGTCAGAGGCTTGTCTTTGGTCAGCGCGTACACGGCAAAGAAGCTCAATGGCGCTATCACAAGCCCAACCAGCAGGGAGGGAATGCCCGTGGCCTTCTGGCCCACAATGGTCCAGAAGGGAATGACGACCATGGTGATCACCATCTGCGCTACGACCGCCCTTGCCGGCGTGCGCGGAAGCAGAATGACGCCTATCATGGGCATGAGGAAGGTGAAGACCAGGAAGCCGAAGGCAAAGACGCCTATCCAGAAGATGATTGTGGGTGGCTCTATGGCGAGCAGCATGGAAACGAGCACAAAGAACGAGGCCCCTGCGCGGTTGTAGAGCACAGGGTGTCTGTTGTAGCGCTCGGGAATGATCAGTTTGAAGATGTCCTCGGACAGTGTCGCAGCAGCCACCACAATGCTGCCGCTCACAGTGGACATGATGGCCGAGAGGATGGCGGCTATGAAAAGCCCGCCTGTCACGGGCGAGAGCACCTTCTGGATGAGCAGGGGTATGACCGCGTCCGGGTTGGGGATGGTTGCCGGATCCAGCACCAGACGGGCCATCATGCCCGTGGGCACAAGCGTCCAGGCAAGGATCGCGGAAAAGAAGGTGCAGATGACCAGGGCCGTGCGACAGGTGCGCACGTCGCGCATGCTGAAGATGGCAACGCTCTGCTGGGGCAGCGCCAGGCCCACAAGGCCGGTGATCACAACTATGATCACAATCTGCGAGACCGGAATCTTCCCGCCGCCCGTGATGTCCAGAAGGTTCGGATCAATGGCCGCGAGGCTGAGGTTGAGCTCGGGTATGAAGTTCCAGTGCAGGCCTCCGAAGGCCACTGTGGCCGTAGCCACCATGATGACTATGGAGCCCACGATCATGAGCACCCCCTGCAGGCAGTCCGTCCACACCGAGGCAAGGTAGCCGCCCAGAATGCAGTAGACGCCCACTATGCCGGCTCCCAGGAACAGGCCGTTCAGGTAGGAGGTCTGCAGCGTCACGCTGAAGATCTCGCCCGTGGCCTTGAACTGGGCTACCAGCGAGCCACCCAGGCCGATGACTATGGCAGCTGCAGCCAGCATGCGCACAGCGCGGCTTTGGTAGCGCTTTTCCAGAAGCTGGGGCAGGGTCAGCACATTGAAGTGGTCAAAGGCGACCTTCAGTCGCTGGCCAAAGACGCGGAAGGAGAAGAAGTAGCATATGGGCGTGGCTATACCCATGGAAAAACCTGCCCAGCCCACATTCCAGGACATGCCCGGCGCGCCCACCAGCTTGACGCCGCTCTCCCAGGTGGAGGCGAACTTGAAGGCCGTAAGCCACGGCCCGAAGCCCTTGCCCCCCAGAAAGTAGTCCCTGGAGTCGCGGATGCGGCGCGAGGCGATCCAGCCTATGACGAGCATGAGCGCGAAGTACCCGACAAGAATGAGAATGGTGATGGTCATGACAAAAATCCGAAATTTTCGGGTCAAAGGGTCGTTGTGCTTGCCACAAGTCCGCCTTGTGGGGGATCAGCGGACCGAACATGGGGAAAAAGGGGGGCCATGGGGGCTGGCCTAGGGGTTGCGCGTCTTTCCCTTGTCGTCTGTGTGGAGCTTGTCCTTTTGCAGGGCCCACCAGATGCCGTAGCCTGTCACAAGAACAAACTGCAGCAAAAAGACGCCCACGTAGAAGAGAAAGGTGTCGGCAGGCATGTTGGCGATCATGGGATACTCTCCTCGTGACCCTGTCTCCCTGCGGTCAGACTGCAGGGAGACAGATTCCTACCAGGGCAGGATGGGGCGCCGTTCCCTGTCTGCGGAAACGGTGATGGCCTGGGCCGGGCAGTACTTTTCGCACAGAAAACAGGACTGGCAGTCCTGCAGATAGGTGATGACAGGGTACCTGTTCTCGTCCCTGCGCAGGACGTCCTGGGGACAGATGGTCACGCACCATCCACAGCGCAGGCACTTTTGCTTGTCTATATGTCTGACTCCCATCAGATGTTCTCCCCGAGTTTTCTGGCAGCGGCAATGGAGGCGTGCAGCTCGCGCCTGCAGGTGGGACGCAAGGGATAGCGGTCAATGGGGATATCCCTGGTGGACAGCACAAGGCCGTTGTCCGCGCCCTTTTCTATCATGATCCACTTGAGCCAGTTTTCGTTGTCGATTTCCGGATAGTCCAGGCGCAAGTGGGAGCCGCGGCTCTCCTTGCGGTACAGGGCTGCCGTGAGCATGGCCTCGGCGCAGAGCACCATGTTCCTGGCCTCCAGCGCAAAGCGCAGCCCGTGGGGATCGACAGCCCTGAGACGGGGGACGTCGTCCGCCTTGATCTCCTGTATGCGCGCAAGAGCCTGCTGCATCTTTTTCTCCGTGCGCAGGATGTAGACGTCGTAGGGGAAGAGGGCTTCCTGCACAGCCAGGACCACATGGACGGGATCGCAGCCTGCGGGATGGCGCAGGGGCTCTGTCATGGCCCAGGCTGCCGCGTTTATCTCCTGCTCGTCCAGCGCAACGTCGCCCACGCTGGCCGCGTAGGCAGCTGCGGACTGGCCTGCCACTGTGCCTGTGGTGGAGGCAGCGGGCATGGCGTAGGCGCAAAAGCCCTCCACGCCGGAGGTCGGGCCGTAGGACGCGTCGCCTGCGGCGTAGAGACCCTCCAGGGTGGTGCGGCCCTGCAGATCTATCCACAGACCGCCTCCAAAGCCCACGTTGCCGATAAGGGCCGAGACCCACTCGAGCTTGCCCTTGCGACAGACGCCGTCTTCGGTCACGTAGCCTGCCTGCACGTAGGATCTGAACATGAGGGGAAGTGTGCGCGCAAAGAGCTCCCAGTCCTTCGGGGTGTAGGAGGAGTAGTCAAAGTAGAGGGGGCCGCGCCCGAAGTGTACTTCCATGGCCATGGAGGCGGAAATGCGCCACAGATTGCCGTGGGAGGCGTACTCTGGGTCGTACTTTGCCGTGAAGTCCTCGCCAAGGGCGTTCACGAATCTGGCGCCCAGGCCCTGGGAGATGTTCATGCCGTGGGTGGCAAAGCCCGCATGGGTGAGCTGGTGGCAGTTGAACTCGTAGTTGCACAGGGCTGCGCCAGCCTGAAGGCCCATGACGTGGGAGTCGCCGGTCACCATGTGCAGGTCCGCGTAGTGGGACTTGTAGGCCTGGGCGCCGGTGGTGAGCACAACGGCCTTTGCCCTGAATAGATAGGGCTCGCCACTGACACCATGAAAACCCAGCACGCCGCGTATGGCCTTCGGGTTCTTCTTGTCGTGCACAAGGCTCACGCACATGACGCGGTCCACAATCTTCACGCCAGCCTTCTCGCAGGCCTTGCGCATGACTTCCATGAACTGGGGTCCGTGGAACATGAGCGTCTTGATGGGCCGCACGTCGGACGAGCCCTGGCCCTCGATACGGTTGTAGGTGCCGTCCGGATTCTTTTCGAAGACAACGCCGTAGCGCTCGAGATCGCGCACGCGATCCCCTATGGTCTCGAAATGCTGTCTGAGCCAGTCCTGGTCGTTGATGAAAAAGCCTTCCTCAACAGCCTTGCCGTACCACAAATCGTAGCTGTCCTCTTCCTTGATATAGGCCTTGAAGGAGCCTGCCCCGAAGGTGCCGCAGCCGCTCTTGCCCACATAGGCCTTGTCCACCAGGATGACATGGGCACCGGCCTCCGCAGCCTTCACAGCCGCAAAGGTGCCGGCAGGTCCGCCACCGGCGACAACGACGTCGCAATCCAGAATCTGCATGCCGGAAAAAGCCTCCAATTGTTGCGTGGGGCAATCCACAAATCGCTCCATCAGCCAACTGCCTGCGCAGCCAGCGGATGGGGCCGCATGGACGCCCCTTCCCTGAATGAAGAGTTTTGCAATTCGCAAAGTACGATTTATGCCCTTTTCTCAAGGAAGAAACAAGACTTGCGCAGCGCCAAATGCCGGCTGGAAAGAGACTTTGGGGAATTTGAGCCCCTGGGAGCCTGGAACAGAATCCATAGCCGGACACGCGCTTATTCGGCATATGGAAGTGCAGGCCTTGATCCCAATCCCGCGTCCTTCTATTTTTGGGAAACGGCACATGGCTGCCCTTGCCCTGCCAAGAGACAGAATGGGACACGTACGTCTTGGCATGGGGCAAGCGCCTGACCAATGCACAAGGATGAAAAAGACATGAGCGACACGACTCAAGACCGAACGAGAAGCTGCAGCGTTCTCTTCCTTGGACAGGCAGCCGGGCGCCTGACTGAAGACAGAGACGGGTATCGATTCAGCTACAATTCCGACTATCTCGCAAGGCCAGACGCGGCTCCCATAAGCGTCTGCCTGCCCCTGCGCAAGGAAGTCTTCTTTTCCAGGGAACTGCACCCCTTCTTTGACGGCCTTCTTCCCAAAGGCTGGACCCTGGACATTGTGGTGCGCAACAGCGGCATTGATCCCAGGGACAGAATGGGGCTTTTGCTTGCCACTTGCGAGGACTGCGTAGGCGCAGTTTCCATCCTTGCGGATCCTCCGGAGGAATCAGGATGAATCGTTGCCTTTCCTGCCACACAGCCCTTGCCGGAGGCTTCTACCATCCCTCCTGTTCCCTGGCTCTCTTTGGCACCCCAAAGCCTCCCATCCTGGACTGCACTCTGGAGGAACTCTACCTGTGGGCGAAACGCAAGCACCAGCGAGGATCCGTGCCTGGCGTGCAGCCCAAGATGAGTGCCCTGCAAACCCTGGACAGGCTGGAAGTCACAGACATCTCGGGGGACTACATTATGAAGCCGCAGGTTCCGGCCTACAGGGCATTGCCGGAAAACGAGGCTCTCACCATGCGCATGGCAGCCACTGCGGGCATTGAGGTCGCACCCTGCGGACTTCTTCCCCTGGTCTCTGGAGAACTTGTCTACGTCACACAGCGCATGGACAGACTTGTTCCAGGCAAGAGAGGCCTGAGAAGGACTACGCGCCACATGGAGGACTTCTGCCAGGTAACAGAGCACTCCACCACGCGCAAATACAGAGGAGCCATGGAACTTGTCGCAAGAGGCCTACGCACGTATTCCGACACCCCGGGGCTGGATCTTCCGCCTGCTCAGGCTTGCCCTCTTCTGCTTTCTCACAGGCAACGCGGACATGCATCTGAAGAACTTTTCCCTGCTGTACGAGGGACGCACAAAACGCCTTGCGCCGGCCTATGATCTGCTCTCGACGCGCCTTGTGATCCCGGAACGGGACGATCCAGAGGAAATGGCCCTCACCCTCAACGGCAAGAAGAACAGACTGCGACTCGAAGACTTCGCCCTCTTTGCAAAAAATATCGGGCTTGGCTCACGACAGTTCCAGAGCGCCTGCGATTCTCTTGCCGCAAGCCTGCCATCCCTGTTCAACCTTGTGCAGGCGAGCTTTTTGCCAGACGATCTCAAAGAGGCATATGGGGCCTTGTTGCGCGTACGGGCCCAAAGACTTGGGCTTGTACACTGATAGCCGGCGAAACTCCCTCACTCGCCGCCAAGACCAAGCAGAAAGCCAAGCCACACGCAGGCCCAGAAAATCTGGCAGACAAACTGGGCAGCGCTGCCCATGTCCTTGGCCTTTTTGGCAAGGGGATGCCACTCGGGAGAGACAAGATCCACAAGATTTTCGATAGCTGTATTGAGCAGCTCGACAACAACGCACAGAACAAGCGGCAGGATAAGCAACACGCGCTCTGCCCAGGATCCTCCAAGATACAGGGCAAGAGGTATGCCCACGAGGCAAAGCAGAACAATCTGCCTGAAGGCTTCCTCGTCCTTCCAGGTAGCACGCAGGCCATCCAGCGAGTACCGCAGCGCGTGCACAAGGCGGACAAGGCCATGTCGCTGTTCTTTCATGTCTCTCCCTCCAGACTGTCGTCCTCTGTGGGCCTCAGTATGCCGCCCCACATCGGGACCTGCAAGTCCGGGGATGCTGCGCCGTTCGCAAGACATTTCTTGCCTTCCCGTCCTGCCGCGGCTACCCTGATTGCAAACATGGAGGGAGCAAGGGCTCGTTCAGACGCTCAAACGCTCTCGTGCGCGGCACAACGGACACCACAAGGGAGGCACCATGCCCTACACACCAGACGGCAGCAAGCCCTACTATCTTCGCCTTCGCATCTGCCTTCTGGAAGGTTTCGGAGACAAATACAAGGGCATCTACAAGACCATTGATGCCCTTTCCACCACTACCCTAGAAGATCTGCACCAGGAAATCTTCACGCTCTTCGAACGCTACGACCCGCACTTGTGGGAATTTCAGTTTGCTACCAGACGCCCCTTTGGCAGATCGGGAGTGCATATCGATTCCAATGGCAACGTAGAAAGCTGGACTGTCTGGCTCGATCTCGATGAAGACCAGCATCCCCTGGATCTCACCCTGGCAGATCTCTCCCTTGGCCCGCGCCAATACTTCTTCTACATCTTCGACTTTGGGGATCTCTGGATACACAAAATCAGCGTTTCCTCCTACCAGGAAGTCAAGGAAGCAAACCCTGCCCCGTTCAGGCTTGTGAAATCTGTGGGCGAGGTTCCGCCCCAATATCCGGATTTCGAAGACGAGGACGAGGAATAGCGTATCACCCAGTCCTGCAACAGATACCCTGATTGCAGACAGGGGGAGCATTGGCTCGGTCAGACGCCCGAATGCTCTCGTGCGCAGCAATACCCAAGGGAGGCACCATGCCCTACACACCTGACGGCAGCAAGCCCTACTATCTTCGCCTTCGCATCAGCCTTCTGGAAGGCAATGGTCGCAGATACAAGGGTATCTACAGAACCGTTGATGCTCTTTCTACCAACACCCTGGAAGATCTGCACGACGAAATTTTCGACCTTTTCGACCGTTTTGATGATCACCTGTGGGAGTTTCAGATAGGTGGCAAGCACCCATACAGCAAGGAAGCCCGCCGATTCCTCTCCGAAGAAACGCTCAAAACGGAAAAGGAGCTGGGCTTCTTCAGAGGCAAAGTCCTCAGAGCCGACAAAACCACCCTGGCACATCTCAAGCTCGTCCCCCATCAGCACTTTTTCTACATCTTCGATTTTGGAGACGAGTGGATACACAAGATCGGCGTTTCTTCCTACCAGGAGGTCAAGGATCCCTACCCAGACGAATTCGTGCTTGTGAAGTCTGTGGGCGAGGCTCCGTCCCAATATCCGGATTTCGAAGACGAGGACGAGGACGAGGAATAGCATATCCTCCTGTCTGCAACAGATACCCTGATGCAGACAGGGGAGAACAATGGCTCGGCCAGACGCTCGCATGCTCTCGTGCGCAGCGCAACGGACACCAATTTGCCTTCTTGTCTGGAAAGGGCCGTCTTCTGAGGAAGACGGCCCTTGTGCTTCCAGGGCAAGGCCTTTGAGACATAAAAAAAGCCCCGGAGCGTACATGCGCTCAACGGGGCTTTGTTGAAAAATCTTGGCAACGACCTACTTTCCCACATGAAGATATGCAGTATCATCGGCGAAAGGGAGCTTAACTTCCGAGTTCGGAATGGGATCGGGTGTACCCTCCCCTCCATGGTCACCAAGAAATATGCGA
>CALVGM010000113.1 GCA_944327095.1 uncultured Desulfovibrio sp.
CATCGCTGCCCAAACGGCCACCATGTGCCCCCGAGTCTGGCTGTGGCAGCCGGACAGGAACTTGTCTGCCCCACCTGCGGCGCCCACTTCTTTGCACCTGGCGCCGAGGAACTGGCCTTCAACAGTCAGGGCGCCTGCCGCCGCTGCTCAGGCACAGGCCTTGTCCGCACAGTGGATCGCGCAAGCCTTGTGCCGGACACGAGCCTGACCATTGACGAGGGAGCAGTGGCACCCTGGAACAGTCTCATGTGGTCGCTCATGAAGGACGTGTGCAGGGCCATGGGCGTGCGTACAGACGTCCCCTTTCGCGATCTCACGGACAGGGAAAAGGAGATCGTCTATTCCGGGCCTGCGGAAAAGAAGCACATCTTCTACAAGGCCAGGAATTCCAACGACGCAGCCGAGCTGGACTTCACCTACTACAACGCGACCTACACAGTGGAAAACGCCCTTGCCAAGGTGAAGGACGAAAAGGGCATGAAAAGGGTCGAGAAGTTTCTGAAGGAAGACGTCTGCCCAGACTGCCAGGGAACGCGCTTAAGCCCAGAGGCAAGGACACCAAGGCTGAACGGCCTTGGCCTGGACGAGGCCTGTGCCCTGTCCCTGGAACGCCTTGTGGCCTGGGTTCAGGCTGTGCCGAATTCTTTGCCCGAGACAATGCGCCCCATGGCGGAAAGCATCATTGCCTCCTTTTCCTCCACAGCAAAGAGGCTGCAGGAACTTGGCCTCTCCTACCTGTCCCTGGATCGCGCCACAGCCACGCTCTCCACAGGCGAGCGCCAGCGCATGCAGCTGGCACGAGCCGTGCGCAACAGGACAACAGGCGTGCTCTACGTGCTCGACGAGCCCTCCATAGGCCTGCATCCTGCCAACATTACCGGCCTTGCCGGGGTGATGCACGACCTTGTGGCGGACGGCAACAGCGTCCTTTTGGTTGATCACGACGCGCAGATATTGCGCGAGGCGGACTGGATCATCGAGATGGGGCCAGGGGCAGGTTCCGGCGGAGGCAGGGTTCTTGCAAGCTCGAGTGTGGAAGACCTTGTGCGCAATCCTGCCTCGCGCATAGGACCCTTTCTGGCGGACAGGGAGCGTGAGCCAAGCGATCTTCCCCAGGAAGAAGTCTTCTCCAGGGGGAGCATACGCCTTGTCACCTCGGCCATCCACACGGTTCATCCCCTGGAAGTGGCCATTCCCAAGGGTCGCATGACCGTGGTGACCGGGGTTTCCGGCTCGGGCAAGACCACCCTTGTGCTGGAGAGCCTTGTGCCTGCCCTGCAGGCCAGGGCAGAGGGCAGAGAGCTTCCTGCGCACGTGCGCGAGGTAGACCCGTGCGGCATCCGCCAGGCAAAGCTCATAGACGCGACCCCCATTGGCATCAACGTGCGCTCCACAGTTGCCACCTACGCCAATGTGCACGACGAGCTGCGCCGCATCTATGCAAGGACGCCTGCGGCCAGGGAGGCAGGCTACAAGGCGGGAGACTTTTCCTACAACACGGGAAAACTGCGCTGCCCTGTGTGCGATGGCACAGGCCGCATCAGCCTGGACGTGCAGTTTCTGCCGGACGTGGACATCCCCTGCCCGGAATGCCGGGGCTCGCGCTATGCAAAGGCAGCCTGCGCTCTTCCCCTGCACAACAAGAAGGGCATTGCCAAATCCCTGCCCGAGCTCATGGACATGGACATAGCGAGCGCCCTGGAGTTTTGCTCGGGCATGCAGCTTGTGCGCCAGAGGCTGCAGGGTTTGAACGCGCTCGGACTTGGCTCCCTTCCCCTGGGCGAGGAGACGCCCGGGCCGTCCGGCGGCGAGGCGCAGAGACTGAAGCTGGCAGGCGAAATGGGCCGAACACAGTCGGACTCGCTCTTTGTCTTTGACGAGCCTACCATTGGCCTGCACCCTTTGGATGTGCAGACGCTTTTGCAGGTCTTTCGTACCCTGATAGGGCAGGGTGCCACTGTGGTTGTCATCGAGCACGATCTCGACGTCATACGCAGCGCAGACCACATTATCGACATGGGGCCCGGCGGAGGCGAGAGTGGCGGGCGCATAGTGGCAACAGGCTCTCCCAAGAGTATCCGGGAGTGCAAAGAGAGCGTGACCGGAAGGTTTTTGTGATGGCCAGGTCCTCCAGACTGTGCCTGACAGTCAGATGAGCGACCTGATATAGCTTGCCAGGACAGGGGCAAATGCCGGCAGCTTGCCGTCTCACATCCCGGGGTGTTTATCTCCTCTATGAGGAGGAGTTTCTCTTCGTCCGAGAGAACAGCAATATCTTCCAGCGGGTCGCAACCGTTTGCCCGGGCAAGAAGATCGATTGCCCTGCGTCGTATTTTTCGAGAACAAGCTTATTGACAAACATGGGATGTTCTCCACTCTAATGATATATTATTCCTGAGTTTTTCCCTGTGTCTTCCCCTGAAGGACAATCTCCTTTCCTGTCAAAGTCAGGATAATGCCTCCTGGCAACTGAAATATCCTTGGTCTCTGCGGCTTGCGCAGGGCCTGGTCTATGGCGAACAGTGTCCCGGACCGTGCCTGCCCCGCGATGCCCTGTCTGTTCAGCCTGCGCACAAGGGCCAGGCAGAGGCGCAGGCTGAGGCTTGGCGCAAGCCTTCTGACAGGCTTTTCCGGCAGGGCGAGCGTTACTGTGCTACAGCACCTTTCCTCTCTGCACAGGGCGAGCAGCGGCGCAAGCTCTTCCTCGAAAAAGGCCGCATCCTCCCTGGCGAGTAGGGCAAGGCCCTCCAGGGACGAGGTGAATCCAGAGTTTTCCCGCTCAAGCAAAGGCAGAATCTGGTGGCGCACCCTGTTGCGCAAAAAGTGCATGTCCGTATTGCTCGGATCCTCGCAGTGGGGAATGCCAAGAGCCAGCAAAAAGGCCCTGAGCTCCCCTGGGTCTGCAAAGAGCAGGGGGCGCAGCACGTGCCGCTCCTCATCCCTTTGCGCCATGCCGCCAAGGCCGGGCCAGCCCGTGCCGCGCACAAGACGCATGACAATGTCCTCGGCAAGATCCCTCTTGTGGTGGGCAAGAACAATGTCTCTGGCCTGTATGCGCACGCGCTCCGCTTCGAGTGCTTTGTAGCGCGCCTTGCGAGCCCGCTCCTCAAGCCCCGACCTTCCCTTGGGCAGTGAGAGGGCACAGGTTGTGCAGGGAATGCGCAAAAGCTTTCCCAGAGCCTGCACATACTCGGCCTCGACAGCGCTTTCGGTGCGCAGGCCGTGATCGCAGACAAGCATGCCAAGCTCAAGGAACAAACGATCCCGCACAAGCGCGCACAAGGCGGCCAGGGCCACAGAGTCCGCGCCGCCGGACACGGCGAGCAGGAGCCTGTCCCCCTTGCGCACCCCGAGGTCCTCAAGGCTTTTTTGCAGGTCAAGCGCAAGCCGTGCACAGGCTGAAGGCGCCGTGCGCAGGGAGGGAAAGCTCTTTGGCAGATCCTCTGCCTGGGGCGTGCGCAGCTTCGCGTCCTCTTCCTGGCTAGAAGGCAATACCGAGCTCCTGCAGGAT
>CALVGM010000114.1 GCA_944327095.1 uncultured Desulfovibrio sp.
GGGAGGGAAGCGATCTTGCGAAGATCATTGCGGGGAACAGGAGCGGCCGCAAGAACGCTATGCCTGGAAAAATCTCGAAACTTCCGGATGGAGAGGGGGCCGGAAGTTTCGCGATTTTTCCGGGACAGGATGGAGGAAACGTCCCGGCAGAAAATGCCTTTTGGGAGGGGCGCCTTTTTTTGGAAAGCGCCCCTCCGAAAAAAATTGTCTGCAAGACATGGGGCCCAAAAACCAGGGTTCCCCAGGCCCTCGCGCTGCCTAGCTGTAGGAAGCCTCAAGCATCTCCAGAATCAGTTTTGCGTTGGCAGGACGGGGGTTGTTGCCAATGAGGCGGGCATTGCCGGCCGCCCGTTCGGCAATGAGGGGCAGATCCGAGCGTGTGACGCCGTAGGGCTGCAGGCCTTCGGCTATGCGTATGTCCTTCAGAAGTGCACTCATCCTGTGGGAGGCCCTTTCCGCCAGGGCCAGGGTGTCGCTGTCGTATTTTTCACCCAGGATCATCGCCACTTCCGCGTACTTTTCCGGACGGGCCATGTAGTTGAAGGCCATGCACATGGGAGCCAGACAGGCTATGGCAACACCGTGGGGCATGTGGTACTCGCGTGGAATGGCCGTGCCCACCGCGTGGATAATGCCGTTTTGCGTGTTGGAGAAGCCCATGCCGGCAATGGTCGAGGCGTAGAGCATGTCTGCCCTGGCAGCAAGATCCTGGCCGTTTGTGTAGGCGCGGCGCATGCTGCGGGCAATGAGCTTCATGGCATGGATGTTCAGGGCGTTGGTGATGGGCGTGTCTGCCTTGCCGCAGAAGGACTCCATGGCGTGCACAAAGGCGTCAATACCAGTGGCAGCAGTGACGCTGGGCGGAAGGCCCACGGTGAGCTCTGGATCCAGAATGACCGCAGTGGCGTACATGTAGTCCGACACGACTCCCCACTTGCCGCCGTTCTTGGTGTCCGCGAGCACGGAGATGGAGGTCATTTCCGAGCCTGTGCCGGCTGTGGTGGGCACAAGGATCATGGGCGGCAGGGGATTTTTCACCTTGCCCATGCCAAAGTACTGGTCGATGGTGCCCTCGTTGCCGAGCAGCACAGCGCAGGCCTTGGTGGTGTCCAGGGCAGAGCCGCCACCGAAACCGAAGATGATGTCTGCCCCGAAGTCCCTGGCAGCGTCTGCGCAGTGGGCAATGGAGTCGACCGAGGGCTCGAGCTCTGCCTGGTCGTAGACGCTGACAGCAAGGCCACCGGCCAGAAGGGTCTCTTCGAGAACCTTGTGCACGCCGAGTTTGGCAAGGCCGGGGTCTGTCACGATGATGGCTCGAGTCCCGCCCAGGGCCTTGGCTTCACTGGCCGCTTCCTTGATGGACCCGCAGCCGTGGACAATGCGCTTGACTGTATTGTGGACGAAGGTCATGGAGTACTCCTTGAAGATGTACGTGACGCATCCAGTCCCTTGCCGGCACCAGGGCCTGTCGTGCGAACATGAATCTCTTTTTGGGGGCAGCCCGTCCGGGACTGCCCCGATTGGGAAGGGAGGTTTCTAGAGGGAAGCGAGGGCTGCGTCCAGGGCGCGCAAGAGTTCGTCCATGTCCCCCTTGGTGGAGATGAGGGCAGGGGCGAGGCAGACCGTGTTGTTCAGCTCGCGGAAGGAGCGGGCCGTACGGCCGATGATGACGCCGTTTTTCATGCAGTGGCCCACAACTGCCGCTGCCACGCTTTCGTCCGCGGGCTCGCGGGTGGCGCGGTCCTTCACGAGCTCGAAGCCAGCGAACAGACCCTTGCCGCGCACATCGCCAATGATCTGGTACTTGTCCTTGAGGGCATTGAGGCCGTCCATGAGGTAGGCGCCCACCTCGACCACGTTGTCGAGGATGTTGTGCTTTTCTATGTACTCGATGTTGGCAAGGCCTGCGGCAGGACCGGCCGTGCAGCCGCCGAAGGTGGAGATGTCGCGGAAGTAGGCGTCGCGATCCGAGGGATCGTTCACAAAGTCCTGGAAGACATCCTCGGTGGTCACTGTGCAGGAAATGGCCGCGTAGCCGGAGGCCACGCCCTTGGCCATGGTGACAATGTCGGGCTGCACGTTCCAGTGCTGGTAGCCGAACCACTTGCCTGTGCGACCCACGCCGCAGACCACTTCGTCGATGATGAGCAGTATGCCGTACTTTTTGCAGATGCGGCCCACTTCCTCGAGGTAGCCGTCCGGAGGAACGATAACGCCGCCACCAGCAGTGATGGGCTCGATGATGACGCCGCCCACAGTGTCGGGATCCTCGCGCAGGATCACTTCCTCAAGCTGCTTTGCGAAGATCTTGCCCGCGTCGGGGTTGTTGTCGAGGCCGTGGCGGTAGGCGGAGCAGTCCGGGAATTCCACAAAGCCGGGGGTAAAGGGGCCGTACTGATTCCTGCGCTCGAACTGGCCGCAGGAGGAGAGGCAGGTGATGGTCGTGCCGTGGTAGTCGCGATCCCTGAAGAGAATCTTGCCTTTTTTGCCACCGTGCTTGAGATGGCTTATCTGGCGGACAATCTTGTAGGCCTTTTCGTTGGCTTCGGAACCGGAGTTGTTCAGGTACACGCGGTTCAGGCCCGGCATCTTGGAGATGAGCTTGTCGGAGAAGAGAATGGTGGGGATGTTGCCGTTGGCATTGGAGAAGTAGTTGAACTTCTTCAGCTGTTCGGCGAGCCTGTCCACGATTTCCTCGCAGCCGTAGCCCACGTTCACTGTCCACACGCCGCCGGAGACGCAGTCGAGGTACTGCTTGCCGTTGATGTCCGTCAGGCGGGGACCCTTGCCTTCCACAAAGATGACGGGATCCGCGTTTTCATACACCTTGTGCTGGGTAAGGTGGTGCCACACGTGCTTCTTGTCGAGAGCAACAAAGTCTTTCGCTTCCATTTTGAGGGCTCCTGATGAGTTCTGTGCAGACGTTGTCGAGGGGAGGGGTGGTGCCGGACAGCTGCCTGTCCGCTGTTCCCTGCGGGACAGGTCCCGCAGGGAACAGACATGAGGAATGCGATTTTGGGGGCAGTTTCCCATGTGGGGCGCGGGGAAACCGCCAGGCTTCGAACTAGAGGATTTCGCTCAGGGGGTGGCACTCGTAGCCGAGCGCGTCGCACACGCCCTTGAAGAAGACCTTGCCGTCGCAGGTGTTGATGCCCCTGGCAAGGGCGCGATCGTCCTGGCAGGCCTTTTTCCAGCCCTTGTTGGCCAGGGCGACCATGTAGGGCATGGTGGCGTTGGTCAGGGCAAAGGTGGAGGTACGGGCAACCGCGCCAGGCATGTTGCCGACAGAGTAGTGGACAACGTCGTATTCCACGAAGGTGGGGTTGTCGTGATAGGTGGCGCCGTGGCGGGCCGTTGTTTCCACGCAGCCACCCTGGTCAATGGCAACGTCCACAATGGCTGCGCCCTTCTTCATGGTCTTGACCATGGCCTCGGTGACAAGCTTGGGAGTCAGGGCGCCGGGGATGAGGACAGAGCCCACAAGAAGATCTGCCTGGTTCACGGCAGCGGCAATGTTGTAGGCATTGGAGTAGAGGGTCTGCATCTTCTGGCCGTAGACATCGTCGAGATAGCGCAGACGGTTGATGTTGCTGTCGAGCATGGTGACGCGCGCGCCCATGCCCATGGCCACCTTGGCAGCAGCCAGGCCCACGGTGCCAGCGCCGAGGATCACCACGTGGGCAGCTTCCACGCCGGCAGTGCCGCCCATGAGCAGGCCCATGCCGCCGGCATGCTTGGTGAGCATTTCTGCGCCCACCTGGACAGACATGCGGCCGGCCACTTCGGACATGGGGGCGAGCAGGGGCAGGGCGCCGTTGTCCAGCTGCACGGTCTCGTAGGCAATGCCGATGACCTTTTTCTCGAGCAGGGCCTTGGTCAGCTCGGGCTCGGGAGCGAGATGCAGATAGGTGTAGAGGACAAGGCCCTCATGGAAGAGCTCGTATTCGGGAGCGAGGGGCTCCTTCACCTTGACGACCATGTCGCAGGCCCACACTTCGGCTGGGGTGTCCACAATGGTGGCACCAGCCTCGATGTACTGCTCGTCGGTGATCATGCTGCCAAGGCCCGCGCCCTTCTGCACGTAGACCTCGTGACCGGCTTCCTTCAGGGCGTGAACGCCTGCAGGGGTGATGCCAACACGGAATTCCTGGACCTTGATCTCGGTGGGGATACCTACTTTCATCTTGCTTTCGGCGCACATGGCGCCGCCTCCTTGAATGGTTTTGGTTGCAATGGGCAAATGGGAACAGTGAAGAGAATGGAAAGAACAAATTGAAAACGGGGTAAAGAGCTGCGCTTTTCGTCCCAGCCTTCTTCACGCACTCATGGTGTGCGAAGTGCTGTCTGGCGGGTGTCCCCGACACGCGGACGATGGTTGAGCTGTCTGCCTAATCAGTTAGCAAACCTTGTGCCAAAACGAACGTGTACCTCCCTTGTCTTTCAACATAGTGAATTGCTTTTCTTTTTTGGAGAAAAGCCTGGCAATGCCTCCATGGGTAGGATCAAAACAATGCAATATCAACTTGTTTTTCTGATAATGGTTCCTGTTTGCTGCAAATCCGGTTTGCCTGTTGCGAACAGGGGGTGACTTTGGAAGAGCGCTTTTGGGGGAGGGTGTGGCAGGATGTGCGGATTGGGGCTTTTGAGAGAACGCGGCCCCCGAGTCGAAGGAGGCGGGAAGGGCACGTTTGGCATGCACCCTTGGAGCATGATGCGTGAGCGCATTTGGGAGCGGACTTTGCGTGCGTTCCTTAAGCGGAAAAAAGGGGTGCGGGATGGAGGGAGTGGTGAGTGGGGAACAGGCGGGAGATGGTTGCGAGAGAGGAAAAGGTTTTGTTGGAGGTCTGGCTCCCGTCCGGGCAAGGGCCTTGCGGGTGTCGTGGAAGGGGGGATGCCCGGCAAGACAGAACACAAATGGACCGGCCTGCCCGGTATCCCTTGTCTAGGCTTGCTCGGACAGATGCGAAATTAGGCCCAGGGGGCTTTTTGGGGAGCCCTTTCTCCCGCACAAGGGGGCCTGGACTGCGGGACAAGAATGTACCAGGGCCTTGGAGCCTATCAGCCTGTCTGTGACAGGGCAGGGCTTGCCAGGGGGCTTACTTTTCTGCGCCGTATTCTCCTAGCCTGTAGCGATGGGCCTTGCGCACAATGGTGCTCTGGCTCACCTTGAGCAGTCTGGCAGCCTTGTAGGTTGAGCCTGTCTCGCGCAGGGCGCGGGCTATGATATCGCGCTCGAGAGCCTCCACCTGTTCCTGCAGGCCCTGCCGCAAGACCCTGTTTTTGGCTGCAGCGCCCCTTGGCAGGACCGAGCGGATGTAGGGCGGCAGATCGTCCGTTGTGAGGCGCTTTTTGCCAAGGGCCAGGAAATACCTGGCAACAGAGCGGATTTCCCTGATGTTCCCGGGCCAGCCATAGGCGCGCAAGGCGCCGCGCAGGGAGGAGTTGAGGTGCGGAACCGGCTGCCCCTTGCCTATGGAGGTCAGAAAGTATTCTATGAGGGCGGGAATGTCCTCGGGCCTGTCGCGCACTGCGGGAATGTCTATGGCAATGACCCGCAGGCGGAAGAAGAGGTCCTTGCGAAAGGTTCCTTCCTCGACCATCTTTTCGAGATCCTTGTTGGTGGCGGCAAGGATACGCACATTGGTGTTGATGTCTGTTGTGCCGCCCACCCTGCGAAAGGGATCGCCGTCGAGCACGTGCAGCAGGGTTGCCTGGGCGGACAGGGGAAGTTCGGCAATCTCGTCGAGAAAGAGCGTGCCCTTGTCCGCAAGCTCGAAGACGCTCTTGCGACCCTTTCTGGATGCGCCGGTAAAGGCCCCGGACTCGTAGCCGAAGAGCTCGGACTCGAGCAGGGAAAGAGGGATGCTCGCGCAGTTGAGGGACACGAAGTTCATGTCCTTGCGCTGGCTCAGGTTGTGGATGGCCTTGGCGGACATGGTCTTGCCTGTACCCGTTTCCCCCAAAAGCAGCACTGGCGCGTCGGTCTGGGCTGCCATCATGAGCGAGGCGCGCAGCTGCTGGGAGGCTGGCGAGCCGCCAAGTATGCCCAGCTGCACCATCTCGCTCTCGCTGAAGGTCGGCCTTGTGGGCGCGGCCATGCCCTCGAGGGTGTCGTTCATGGACTCGAGTTCCGAGAGATCACGGATGATGGCGATGACGCGCACCACCTTGCCCTGGTCGTCGAAGACAGGGGTTGCCGTGTTGAGGCAGTGGCGGCCATTGGCGTAGTCGTCAAACATGGTGACGGGCCGCTTTTCCTCAAGGGCCCGCAGGGTCACGCAGGAGGCGAAGTTCTTGATGCGCGCAGCCTCCGAGACATGGATGCCCACCACTTCCCTGGCCTCTATGCCCGCTATGCGCTGCATGGCCTTGTTCACGGCAATGGTGATGCCTTTTGCGTCTATCATCCAGATGCCGTCGTGTATGCTGTCGAGGATGTTGGTCAGAGAGGAATAGAGGAGCTCGCGTTCCTCGAACATGTCCAGGGGCAGCTGCAGAACGTCCAGGACGCGGAAAGGCAGAAGATGCGCCAGGCGCACGGTCATCCAGCGCAGAAAGGTGAGCGTCTTGTCCTGTACCGGGCAGACCAGGCAGCCTGTGTCCTCCACGCCCGCAAGCTGGCCGCAGGCCACAAGACTGCGCTTTTCAAGAATGGGCAGAAGCGGCGCCCCGGGCCTGGCCTCGGGAAAAAGTTCCATGAAGCGGTCTGTGGCCTGCGTCAGGGCCCAGTTTGTACAGCTGCAGACTGCGCAGGCCGGCTGCAGAATGATGTCCTTGCTTGAGGAAAGCATATGGCCTCTCGAAAACGGCACGATCGGGTTTGGGCAAGGCTTGGGGGGCTGCGGGACGGGAAAATCCTGCTCTGCCGGGGGGACCCTGAAGCCCGTGGGAAAGCTGTTTTTTGAGTCGGTTTTGCGCAGGGGGAATTTTGTCTTTTGTACACTGTCCTGCCTGCGCCTTTCAAGCGCAGGTCGGACATGTGTGGCAGAATACGCGTGCATGCCGCTGTTTGCCGGGCATTTGACTTGAGGGAGAGGGAAGTCGAAACGCGTGAAGTCCCTGCCTTGCGGCAGGGAGTTCACGCGGGGGGACAGGATTTGGGAAAATCCCTTGCCCGGTTCGGGGGCTGGAAGTTGAGGAGCAGAAGCAGCCCCCTTGAGAGGGAATGCCTAGAGGATGTAGTCGTGTATGCCCATTCTGCGCAGGAACATGTGGTAGAGCTCGTTGTCGCCAAGGATGAGGAAGGCCCGTTCCCTTTCCGGTATGCTCTTCACAGCGGCAAGCCGCATGTAGTAGACAACAAAGCCGAGGACGGTCCAGATGCCGAGCACAACCCAGGAATGGATGCTGATGGAGGCCGGCGAGAAGGGAAGGACCAGCAGGCCAAGGCAGATGAGGGAGGACAGGCAGCCCAGTATGGCCAGGGGTCGTACGGATCCGCCCTTTAAGTGGGCGCATTCGCTTGCCAGCCTGTAGCTTGCGAGGGAGGCAAAGAAGTAGCCTATGATGGTGCCTATGGAGGACATGTCCACGACCCAGGAAAGGACTTCACGACCGAAGAAGGGGGCTATGATCACAAGGACAAGGATGAAGTTCAGGGCATTGGCCGGAGTCTTGTGGGTGGGGTGGATCTCGGCAAACCATGTGGGCAGGATGCGGGCGCGGCCCATGGAAAAGAGCAGGCGCGAGCAGGCTATGTAGAAGCCGTTGATGCCGGTCAGGATGGCAGAGAGAACCGCAAGGCCGAGAATGACGCTGCCGGGAACGCCCAGGGTCAGGTTCACCACGTGCCCTGTGTGCCAGAAGATGGTGAAATCGCGAACCAAGGACTCCCAGGGCACGACCAGAGCCACGGCTATGGTGATGGCAGCATAGGTGAGGATGCCGCAGACAATGGAGAGTATCATGAGGGTGGTGCTCATGGAGGGCTTGAAATTGAATTCCTCTGCCGCCTGGGGAATGGTGTCAAAGCCCACGAAAAGCCAGGGCGCTATGGCTGTCACGGCTATGATACAGGCCAGGGGCGTCTTGCCCGGAGCAAAGTAGGGCTGCAGGTTGGCCAGGGAGGAGGTGGGGTAGATGTAGGCTCCTGCCATGATGAGCACAACACCAGCGGCCAGGATGATGGCCAGGGCCACCTGTATCTTGCCCACTATGTCCGCGCCGCGATAGTTCAGGTACCAGAAGAGGACCAGCACTGCCTCCAGCAGGGCAAGCTCGCCCGCGTAGATGTGCCAGTCCACAATGGTGTACAAATGTCCGAACTCGAAGACGCCTGGCAGAAGAAAGCGTGTCAGCAGCACTATGGCCGTGGCGTTGAGGGCTATGATGCTCAGGTAGCCGAGCACAAGGGCCCAGCCGCAGACAAAGGAAAGGGTTGGGCCAAAGGCCGCGTAGGCAAAGGCAAAGACACCGCCGGCAATGGGAAAGGCGCCCACCAGGCGTCCGTAGGCAAGAGCCACGAACATGAGCATGATGCCGCCCACCACAAAGCCTATGACCGATCCCAGGGGACCGAAGCCGGGCAGAAAGCGCAGGCCTGGCATGACAAAGGCGCCCCATCCTATGATGGCACCAAAGGCCAGGGCCCAGATTGCAAGTGGGGACATACTTTTTTCCAGTGTTGGTCTGTCAACGTCGTGAAGTTCGGCCATGGATATCTCCCTGTGTGAAAAATTTCGCTCTGTATGTCTGAAACAGCGTGCTGGCTGAATTGGAGCCTGAAGAATGCGGGGGATAGCTTGGGAGAGCTTTGGGAAAGCTTTTCGAACTGCGCCCTGCGGATGAGTGGGGAAAGGTGGCAGGACTTTGATTGCGTGGCAGGTTCGGATGGGGAAATTGTAGCAAGAACCGGGCCATGCCGTTGTCCGGATGCTGCCATCGGACAGTGGCATGGCTTGAGCTTGTGACAAAAGGAGCATTTTCCCCGCGGGCATTTGAGGCTGGATACGCGCGATCCTGCCCTGTTGCGCGGGTTTTTTTGCGGGCGAGGCAGGACTGGGCACAGTTCCTTTTTGTCTGTGTCCCTGAACTGGCTCTTGGGAAGATGCTGTATTGGAGGATGCGCGAGAGCCGCAATTTTGAGTCGTTTTTGCATTGCCCTGCCCAGGACTTTGGGGGCAGGGCAGGGAACGCACTTCTGGGCGCAGCTGGATCCATAGCCCGCAAAAAGCCGAAAACAGGCTGAAAACGATAGTGCACAGCTACACAATGACTGTGGCTGGGAGAGGGGAACGCGAAGGCGCAGCGCAAGCCGCACAGAATGAGGACAGACGCGAGTCAACGCGTATCCATTGGTGATTCTTTTCCTATATTGAGTTGTTTTTGACTTGTTCGGCGGATGGGTACCCCTCATGCCAAAGTGCATTGCCAGAGGAGGCTTGTGTTGGGGCATGCAAGACTGCCCCTGCGACACTGCGGTGCCCCGTGACCTATCGGGGGAGCGCAGGCCTTTGCCCGCAATCAGCTCTGGCCGTTTGGGGACATGTCTTGCAAGGCTTGCCCCAAGAGCTTGCGTAAACCGGTACGCTGCGTCGTGCCGGCCCGATGTTGCAGCCAGGATGTGAGGGACAGATTTTGGAAAGCTTCGGGAGAGCTTCGAGCAAGATTTTGAGAGTATTGCACTGGACGAAGGGCATGGGGCAGATAGAATTGCAACATGCTTTCCGCATCCACTTTTCCCAAGGATGAAATCGCATGAACAAAACCTATCTTGGTCTGGGCATTGGGCCCGGCATGGGGCTGGCCACAGCCATTCGCTTTGCCCGGGAAGGCTACCGCCCGATTCTGATCGCGCGCAACGCGCAAAGGCTGGCTGTTCTGGCCGACGAGCTGCTGAAGGCCACGAATGTCACGGCAGAAATCTGCCCCCTGGACGTTGCTGTCGCAGAGCAGATGCAGGAGCTGGGCAAACGCTGGCCCGCTCCCGATGTGGTGCACTTCAATGCGGCCCGGGTACACGCCCAGGAACTGGCCCAGGCCGACTGGACAGATTTTGCCCAGGACATCGACACAGGCATCACGGCTGCCCTGTATACCCTCAAGGCCCTTGCGCCAGGCATGCTGGCCCGCCAGTCCGGCACCATTCTGTTCACTGGTGGCATCCTGGGCCAGAAGCCCCTTGCGCAGTATTTGACCCTTGGCATTGCCAAGGCCGGTATCAGCAACATGATTAAGGCCCTTTTTGCGGACTTTGCCAGGCAGCATGTGCACATGGCCCAGGTCACGGTCGCTGCGGCCGTGGCCCCGCACTCGGCCGAGGCCTCGGCAGTGGCCGAACTGTTCTGGGAGCTGCACTGCCAGCCGGAGGATCAGTGGACCTGGGACGTGCTGTACAAGTAGCTCGCTTCCAGCGCTCTCGGATGCCCTGCCGGCCGTCCCGGATCTGTTTTGGGCCGCCGCACAAGTTCGCCACCTGTCTTGCGGAAAGTCTCGCGGTCTTGTGCAAAGACGTGCTCCTGGCAGTGTCCACACCAGGGAACTGCAGTAGGTGGAAGAGATATGAGCAAGATTTAGGCAGTACTGTCACTGGACGAAGTTCAGTGCGGCAGGTAGAATTGCGAACATCTTCTGTTCCGGAAAGTACTGTTTGGTTCCCAATCCCAAGGCGTGCGAGGTCCCATGAGTCTGTCAGCCCTTGAGGCAGAGTATTTTGCCTCCCCCCTTTCCCTTGACGAGCTTTCCACTCCCTGCCTTTTGCTGGACGAAGAGCGCATGGAAGCCAACGCCAGGCGCATGGCTGCCCATCTTGGCCATATGCCTCTGCGTCCACACTTGAAGACCTGCCGCTGCTGGGAGGTGGCGCAGCGGATCATGCAGGGCACTTCCTGCACGGTGGCCACCATGGGCGAGGCCGAGGCTGTGGCAAACCTTGGCGCGCAGGACATTCTTCTGGCAGTGGGCATACGGCCTTCCCTCTTTGCCAGGTCTCGCGCCCTCATGGCCCAAGGCATAGACTTCAAGGTCATTCTGGACAGCATGGCCATGGCCAGGGCCCTGTGCGCGGACGCTGCTGCCCATGAGGTGGTCTATTCCGTGCTGCTGGAAATCGACACGGACGGCCACAGGGCAGGGCTTGCACCAGACGGGGACGAGCTTTGCGCCATAGCAGGGCTGCTTGTGAAGGCAGGCCAGAGGGTGCGCGGCGTGCTCACCCACGCGGGTGCTGCCTACAACTGCGCAACGCCAGAGGAAATTGTGGCCATGGCCGACAAGGAAGGGGCCGATGCCGTGGCCGCTGCCGCAAGGCTCAGGCAAATGGGCATAGAGGTGGATATTGTGAGCGCAGGATCGACACCCACGGCCCTTTTGGGCACACCCAATCCCGGCCTTAGCGAAGTGCGTGCCGGTGTCTATATCTATATGGATTTGGTCCAGGCAGGCCTTGGGGTGTGCAAAAGAGAGGACATTGCCCTGTCCGTGCTCACCTCGGTCATTGGCGGCTTTCCCACTGGCAAAGATCTTCCCGCGCGCGTGTGCACGGATTCCGGCTGGGCCGCGCTTTCAAGCGACCGCGGCCTTGAGCGCCTCTTTTCTGCCCAGGGGTACGGCCTTGCCTGCGACATGGAGCTTCATCCCCTGCAGGGCCTTGTGGTGCGGGATCTCAACCAGGAGCACGGCATGCTCTGCCTTGACGACACGGCAAGTGCTGCCACAAGGGACTTTGTGCTTGGCCTGACTCCAGCGAGCCGTCTGCGCATTCTGCCCAACCACGCCTGCGCCACAGCCATGATGCACAAGTGTGTCTATCTTGTGCGCCACAACAGGGCCGTGGCGCGCCTTCCCCTTTTTGGCGGCTGGTAGAAAGCCAGACAGGAAGGCACAAAAAGGCATACGAGGGGCAGGTCCCTGCCCACGCCAACGCAAGAGATTTGTTCTTCTCCCTTCCATTCAGCAAAAGGAGTATCGTATACCATGGCTTCTACAGTCTACTTCTATTCCATGGCCTGTCGCAAATCCTCCCAGACCAAGGAATCCAAGATTGCCCGCCTGCTTTCGCTCATGAAGCTGCCCGAAGTGGTGGTGAAGGGGCAGCCCTGCGCCATCAAGCTGCACTTTGGCGAGACAGGCAACGACACCCATCTCAATCCCCAGCTTGTGCAGGTGGTTGTGGACAAGGTTCGTGCTGCGGGCGCGAAGCCCTTTCTCACAGACACCACCACGCTCTACAATGGTACCCGCCACAACGCCATTGACCACCTCAACACTGCCCTGCGCCACGGCTTTGCGCCGGGCGTTGTGGACGCTCCAGTGGTCATTGCAGACGGCCTCTTTGGCGAGAACGATCTGCCCGTGACCATCGACGCCAAGAACTTCAAGCAGGTGCACATTGCCACGGAAATCGTGAAGTCTCCTGCCATGGTGGTCCTCTCCCACTTCAAGGGCCACGAGATGGCCGGCTTTGGCGGAGCCATCAAGAACCTTGCCATGGGCTGCGCCTCCAAGGCAGGCAAGCGCGATCAGCACGGCACCAAGGTGCAGGTCAACACCGAAAAGTGCGTAGGCTGTGGCTCCTGTGTGCGCCACTGCCCAGAGCACGCCTTAAGCCTTGTGGACGGCAAGAGCCACTGTGATCACACAAAGTGCATAGGCTGCTTCGAGTGCATGACCGTCTGCGAGGCCAAGGCCATCGAAATCGACTGGGAAACGGACGTGCCGGCCTTCATGGAACGCCTGACCGAGTACGCCTATGGCGCGGTCAAGGGTCTCCAGGGCCATATCTGCTACATCAACTTTGTCATGAACGTGACCCCGGACTGCGACTGTGCAGGCTGGTCCGACATGCCCATGATCCCCGATGTGGGCATCCTGGCCTCCATCGACCCTGTTGCCCTGGATCAGGCCTGCTTTGACCTTGTGCAAAAGCAGCCCCTGCTCGTCAACATGGATCTGCAGGGCCGCGACCTCTTCACTGCCCGCTGGCCCCATACCCACGGCCGCATTCAGCTCGACTACGCTGAAGAGCTTGGCATGGGAACCCGCGAGTACGAGCTGAAGGTGCTCTAAGCAAGTCTTGCAAGGCATGCCATGGCCTTGCGACCCCAGGAGCTGCCCGGACAGGTAGCGGACGGGAAAACCCAAAAAAAAAAGACAGAGGCTTTTGCGGCCTCTGTCTTTTTTTAGACGCATGTTGCGCGAGGACAAGCCTTTGCGCGCAATGTCCCTACTGCCTTTTCTCGAGAATTTTCTGTTCCCTGAGCACGTCCTTGGCGCTGTCAAAGTCTCCTGCCTCGGCCATGGCCACGGCAACCATGGTGTTTTCCACCTTGTCCCTGTAGGCCATACGGATGCTGGCGAGAAGTTCGTCAATGTCCATGGGCTTGCGCAGGAAGCTGTAGGCGCCCATGCGGTAGGCCGTCTTTTCCTCTGCGTCGCCGCCATGTCCGGTCAGAATAATGACCTGGACGTCCGGATTGCTCTTCTTGACAGCCTTGAGCACCTCGAAGCCGTCCATGCCGGGCATGCGCAGATCGAGCACGATGACGTCCGTGGGCATCTTGACCATTTCCAGAGCCTGTGGGCCGTCGTAGGCCACACGCGCTGTGAAGCCGCGCATTTCAAGGCGTTCGGCAAGCGTGTCCACAAACTGCTTTTCGTCATCGACCAGCAGGATCTTGATGTCTTCCTTTGCCATATATTCCTCCTCGCGGATGGGTTTTCAAAAGTAGTGGCGCACGGTCAGGCTTGTCCCGAGCCCTGCAGGGGCAGGAAGTAGAGCCTTTGCGCCTTGCGCCAGGGTGTCAGCAGGTTCTTGATCCCCCGTGTTGCCTCGTTGAGCAGCGGGCTCTGAGAAAGAGCCAGGGCAACGGCTTGCATGTTGTCTCCTGCGACCACCTCGACCAGGATGCCGACGCTGTTTTGCCTGTAGTCCGCGCCAAGCTTCAGATCGACGTTTCCGCCAGCCTTGCTGCAGATGTCCATCACCTGCACGAGCAGGTCCAGTACCCGCTGTGGGGGGAGAGGGACCTCAAGATCCTGGTTTTGGGCATGCTCGAGCCGGATTCTGGAAGCCCTGGCCATGCGCTGGGCCATGCAGCAGAACAGGTTGCAGACATGGTTCGCATCGCACGATCCCTTGTCGCATTCTGTGCCTGCCTGGGCCAGAAGGTCCATGGCGTCAGCCAGAAGGGCTCCCTTGACGACCTGGGACTGTATTTCCTCAACTGCGCCGAGCATGCGATCCCTTTTGGCAATATTTTCCTGAATGAGGACAAGATCGCCTGTCAGGCCCGAAGATTCGCGCACAACGGCAAGAACGTTGCGCAGGTCATGGACTGCAGAGGACAGCAGCCTGGCAAGACTTGTCTGTTCAGGCATTGTCGCCTCCGGCTGTTCCTTGCGTGTTCTCCAGCAGGTCCCGGATTTTTTCCAGAAGCTGGTTCAGGGCCACGGGCTTTGTCAGACAGGTGCAGTTGGCTGCCTCGTGCTTGGCGAAGCTTTCCTCCACACCTGCCTGCCCGGTCAGCAAGATAACCGGCAGACCCTTGTGCAGGGCCTCCATCTGCTGCAGGGTCTCGTCCCCGGAAAGGCCCGGCATGTACAGGTCGAGGATGACCACGTCCGGACGGGAGTCCCGCACAGCTGCGACGGCATCAAGTCCATTGTAGACAACGCGTACCTCAAAATCGCGGATTTTCAGGCGCTCGGCCAGCGTGTCCACAAAGTCCCTTTCGTCATCGGCCAGCAGTATGCGAATTGCCATTGTATTCCTCCACTGCGTCCTGATGGGATGAGATAGGCAGGGTAATGGTAAAGGTCGTGCCTTCTCCCACCCTGCTTTTCACAGTGATTGTTCCGCCAAGGCGCTTCACTATTCCATAGGTGATGAACATGCCAAGGCCTGTCCCCTTTTCCTTCTTGGTCGAATAGAAGGGCTCGAAGATGTGGTTTTGCACCTCTTCGGGCATGCCCTGGCCATTATCGCTGATGAGGACATCAATGGCGTTGTCGCCATGGCGCTGGGTGCGTACCTCGATGCAGGGGTTGTTATTCCTGCCTTCGAGCGCATCAATGGCATTTCCCAGAATATTGAGAAATACCTGTTGCAGCTGGCCGCGATCCGAGATGATCTGGGGCAGATCCTCCTGCAGGTTCATCTTCAGCTCTATGCCCTTGTTTCTGGCCGCGCGCTCGATAAACTCCTTGCTTTCGGCAATGACATCCTCGACATGCAGTTCCTGCTTGCTCACTTCCATGCGTCTGGCAAAGCCGAGCATTCTACGAGTAATGGCCTTGGCACGCTCGACAGTGGAGTTGATGGACTCCATGAGATCGAGAAGATGCTGCCTGTTGCGCTGGTATTTTTCCGAATCCGGACTCAGGTTCAGCAGATCCTGGGCCAGACCGGCCTTTTCGGCAATGATGGCAAGGGGATTGTTGATCTCGTGCGCGACACCTGTGGCAAGGCGTCCTATGGAGGACAGTTTCTGATCCTGCTCGATCTGGGCAAAGATCGCCACCCTGCGCCTGTCGCTGGTCTCAAGCCTGCCCACAAGGATCTTGATGAGCAGGTAGGAAACCACCACGATGGCAAGGATGCCGCCGCACAAAACCCAAACAAGCTCGCCGCGCAGGGCAAGCCAGGGCTTGTTGATCTGCGGCTTGACGGCCAGTACCTGCAGGGCAGTTCCCTCGATGCTCGCAGAGGCGACCAGAAACTCGCTGCCCTCGCTGTCCGCGACCCTGGTCACAAGCGTGTCGCGGCTTGGCGGGGGCGGGGCGAAGGGCAGCTTCTGTATGGGCTTGCCGTACAAGTGCGAGGCTGTCTGCAGATTGCCCTCGTTGTCGCACAGGAAGATGTCCGTGTCCTGGGTCTGATCCATGAGCGGCAAAAGCCTCTGCAGGCGGGAGGTGTCGACGGTGACCCTGAGCGTCCAGGTGTCGCCATTGCTTTCCATGCGGTGCACGGCAATGACCATGTGCGGGAAGCCGCGCAGCCCCAGGAAGGAATTGCTGATGTAGACGCCGTTGATCTGGGCCGCCTCCAGCCACTGCTGCCTGGAGTAGTCGGCATCCTTCAGCCCGTAGGGGCCCACGTAGTCGACCTGCATGCCGTCCGCGCTCACCACGCCCATGTCCACAAAGCCCTGATATTCGCTTTTCAGGGCCAGAAACACCTTTTGCAGATTCTTTTGCTCAAGCAGTTCCCGATAGGTGTAGGCATGGGCTATGAAGCTGACCGTCGAGGAGCGTTCGCGCAGGTACAGCTCTATGGTGGTCGCGGACTTGCGTGCCAGCGCACTGAGGGGACCGGTTGTTTCGCTTTCCAGTGTCCGGACGTACTGCAGGTGGGAAAACCAGGAGATGGCCAGCAGTGGCGCCACAGAGACAACGATCATGAGCCCTGTCAGCAGCTGCCTGAAGCGTCGGTAGCGGGCCTGGGACACGGCTCCGTCAGACTCGCTGTCCGGACCGAGAAAGATTTTTTTCAAGAAGGCAAGCAT
>CALVGM010000115.1 GCA_944327095.1 uncultured Desulfovibrio sp.
GGCCGTACCGGCGCACCATGCGCCCAAGCTCCGGCAAGAGCTCGGCCAGGGGCAGGGTGTAGAGCCTTGAGCGCAGCTCGTCCGTGAGCACCAGGATTTCCCGCAGGGCCACGCGCCCGGGAAGTCCCTCCCTTGCGGCTTCCCGGGCCCTGGGCACCAGGCGCTGGTGCATGAGCACGCGCGCATTGGCGCACAGGATTGCGGCAACACCAGCCCGTTCCTCTTCGGGAAAGGCGTTGACCATGCGGGTTATGGTCTGGGGCACGTCCTGGGCGTACACCGTGGTGTAGGCCACAACGCCCTGTTCCACAGTGGTGAGCAGGGCCCTGATGGTCTCGCGGTCGCGGCACTCGCCCACCATGACGATTTCGCCCTTGCGGCGGGTCAGGGTGCGCACCCCGCTGGCCCAGTCCTCCACGTCAATGTGCACTGCGGACTGGGTTATGGGGGCCCTGCGCTCTTCTGGCGCAAGCTGCGAGAAGTCGAATTCTATGGGGTCCTCCAGGGTGAGGATTTGCCGCCCTGCGCTCTGGCAGGCCTCGTGCAGTATGGCGGCAAGCAGGGTGGACTTGCCGGAGCCCATGACGCCAGAGACAACCACCAGGCCGCGCTGGGGAAAGAGGGCAGCCCTTTGTTCCAGGCTCAGTCCCTCCATGTCCGCAAGTCTGGGGATGGTTCTTGGCAGGACGCGCAGGACAACGTACAGGCCCTTGTTGGAGCTTGTGGCGTTGACGCGAAAGCGCTGGCGCAGCACCCTCTGTCCGGGTATGGGGATGGTGCAGGCGTAGTCTATGCTGTGGCCTGCGGCCACGTGTCCTGCCCTGTTGGACTGGCCCGAGGTGGCGTTCACAATGATCTGTGTCTCTGCCTCGGTGAGCGCGCTGTCCGTCACAGGCAGCCACACGCCGTCCCGCTGCATCCACACAGGATCTCCCGGGCAGAACACAATGTCCGAAGCGCGCCTGTCCACGCACCACAGAAGAAGCCGCTCAAGCTGGTCCTGGCCAATCTCGTGGACAAGTGGCTCCCCAAAGCGCATGCAGGAAGAATGCGCCTGCTCGCCCATGGGGTCTTGCACAAGGCGCAGGCCTCCGTTTTGCGCTGGCACAAGGGCCATGGCTTTCCTCCTTCAGGGCAGGGTGGCCCTGTCCTGCCAGGCCTCTGCCGGCAGAAAGCCTGCCGGCACGGTGATGCGGAAGATGGTCTCGTTGATGTCCAGGGTGCGCTTGCCCACCTTGAGGCCCAGCTTGCCCTCCGCAAGGCGGGGCATGCTCACCATGCCCTTCTGGGCCAGCATGTGAAAGCGCAGCATGCCGCGGTAGTCCGCCACAAGGCGGGCCATGTTCATGCCGAAGAGCTCTTGTGCCTGCTCAAGGCCCTCCTGCCAGCCCTGGTCCACGCCCTCCTTCCACACGTCCTCCTCGTGGCTGTTTTTGGGGAGATACCCCTGGGCAGGCTCCAGGGCAGCGAAGTCCGCCATGATGTAGTCCCTCCAGGACGGCGCGCGGCTCACAAGGCGGGCAGGGCGTGCAATGCGGTAGGAAGCCTCCACGCTGCGCGCAGCGTCCTCCGGTTCAAGGCGTGTGGCTGGCCCCATCCACAGGATGACCGGCGGCAGCACCCTTCCTTCCAAAAGAAGCTGGCGAAAGTTGAAGATGCGGTCAAAGACATGGGCCCTGGCCTCGCACTGAGCGCGCAAAAGCCCGTAGCCGTGGCGCACGGCCTTCTGAAAGGCCATGGTGCCGGCTGCCTGCCTGAGAGCCGCGTCGCGCGCGTTTTGGGCGCGCTCCCTTGCCTCGGCCTTGCGATCGCCTGCCCTGCGCCCCTTGAGGTCCTCAAGCAGGCGCTTGCCTTCCCTGTCCGCCAGGGCGTCGGACGCGTCCTTCTCCCTGGCGCTGTCTCTGCCCCCGAGAATCAGGGGCGCGTTGGGCATGGTCCCAAAGCCCGTGTAGGGCCTGTCGCCCTCATGCAGGGGGTAGCCTGGCGCGATATAGTCCTCCACCAGTGGTTGCTGCGCGGCGTTTGCATGTGCCAGGGCAGGACCTGCTGCCACAACAAGACTCAGGCCAAGGCCCAGCAACAGGGGCCAGAGGGGGCATGCTTTCTTGTGCGCGGCTCTCACGACCTTGTCCTCCCTGCCTGTCTGGACCTTTCTTTGAGCCCGTCAAGCCAGACAAGCTCGATGACCTTTTTGTCCTCAAGGACGCGCACTTCCTCGCCGGCAGTGGTCTGCAGGCCAATGAGGCGCAGGATCTGCAAGACTTCCGTGTCCCTTGCCTGCACGTGCACTATGAGTGGCGCGGAACGCTGCCTGCCCACCTCCTCAAGGCGAAAGCCTATGCGCGCGCAGATTTTTTCCAGCGCCCCTGCCAGAGGGCCCTCGTAGCTCATGTCCATGCGGGTGTACAAGGGGCCTCTGGCGCTGGCTGCGCCATAGCTCTGCCTGGAGCCTGTGAGCCGCGCAAGATCCGCCATGATGGCATTGGCCGAATCGTTCAGGGAGCGCTCGACCAGATCCCCGGAGGGCCTGGGCTTCTCCCTGGCGACACAGCCGCCAAGGACTGCGCAGCCAAGAAAAAGGACAAGCAGGGCATGGACCCCTGTCCTGGCAAGGCCCTTTGGCAAGGAACCGAACCTGGCAGCGCCCAAGGGCGCAGGGCCTGAAAGCGTACCTGAAGGCGAGGGTGTGAAATGACGCTGTGTTTTGGTGGTCTGCTTCACTCTCGTTTGGAAACGTTGCTTTGTTTGTGGACGCCCGGTCTCTTTCCCATGAAGCGATTTTCCCCCGGGAAACGTCCGATGGGCACTTTGTACACAGAAAAGAAAAACATGTCAACAGGGGAATTTTTCGTCAGCAAAAAAGTATTATGTCGCAGGGATAGGGGCCATGGAAGAGCCTGGCAGGCGGGCCTTCGGGGGTAGGCTGCCAAGCTCAGGGCTACGGCGGCAAGGTCCTGGGCTTCGTATTGTACCTGGCGCGTGTCTCGCAAGCCTGACCGCTTGCGGCCAGGGGCAAGCGGCATTTGGCCCTGGCTTGACTGCAGGGCCAAATATTGGAAAAGGAAGGAGGAACATGAACAGGAACAAGAGGAAAGCAGGACAAGGAGGAGAGTTTGTCATGCTCATAGACTTTTCCCTGCGCAACTGGCGCTCTTTTGGCGAGAAAGCGGGCTTTTCCCTGCTGCCATCAGGAGAACGACGCTTTGCCTGGACACTGCCAGCCTTTGCAAGCGCGCCCAGGAGACTTTTGCCCATTGCGCTTTTTTATGGGGCCAACGCATCCGGCAAGAGCAATCTCTTGAGTGGATTGCACTTTCTGGCACATCTTGTCATCTGTGGCCGTGAAGTGGGCGAGGAAACAGGGGTAGACACGTATCAGCTGGACCCTGACAAGATATCCGAGCCAATCTTGTTTTCTGTCCTTTTTCGCACCCATGAACATGTGTATCAATACGAGATGGTTCTCACAAAAAAGGAAATTCTCAAAGAACGGCTTTTACGCATTTCTGGGAAGAAAGAGATCGTTCTTTTTGACAGAAACAGGGGGAGGATGGAATTTCACCAATCTGTCTGGACACAAAGGGCCGATTTTGTCTTCGAGGGCACACAGGACAATACTCCCTTCATAACTTCTGCCTACAGGCAAAGGATAGATTTTGTCGCAGAGCCCTATTTGTGGTTCAAAAACTCGCTTGTGTTTATAGATGCAAATCAATGTTATGAAGATGCCGATATTTTTGAAAACAATTCCTCCTTTCAGGAAAGGTTGTCCGAGTACCTTGCAAGATATGATACGGGTATACACAAGATAGTCTCAAGAGAAAGTATCTTTAGAAACGATGAATTTTTTGACAGTATCCTCAAGGATATGGTATCTAGTACTGACAAAAGATTTGTGCAAGTAAGAAAGACAAGTGATACAATCAGTGTTAGAAAATTGTATTTTGTACGCAAGGACAGACTGGGAAACAATGTCTTTTTTGACGTAAAAAATGAATCTGCAGGCATAAAAAGATTGCTGGACCTGTTGCAAATACTTGTCAATATTGAAGTGAATGAAAATGATGAACAGGTGTATATTGTAGATGAAATAGACAGAAGTCTGCATGTGCATCTGCTCTCTGCTATACTTTCCGACTATCTGGGGATGTGTTCCGCAAGGACACGTGTTCAGCTTGTGGCGAGTACGCAGGCTCCCATCTTGATGAACAGGGATTTGCTGCGTTGCGACGAAATATGGCTTACGGAGAAGAAGGCTGCTTGCTCTACACTGTACTCCCTTGCCGAATGCAAAAGCTCTGTTCTTACAAAATCCCTGCCCGTGGACAGAATCATGGAAAAACTCTACAGGGAAGGGCGTCTTGGTGGTGTACCAAAAATAGTCATACCACCACTTCCAGTGTATAAGAAACTGGAGGATTGACAGTGAACAATACGTTAACTGCCCATGAGTCTGAAGCCTCACCCCTATCGATGAAACGCAAGCTGACAACTTTTCCCTTGAGCGAGCTGGCAGTTGTTTCACAGGAAAAAGAAGACAAATGGGAAGCAATAAGGTGACTACGGAGACAGACCAGTCGTTTCCTTATGCTTCCCATCTGTAGGGAATGATATCACAAACCTGCCCAGCGTCAATCTCCCGAAACGGGAACCGCCTCTCTATTCCTGCTCTGACAAGTCCTCAACCAGCTTGCGTTCTCTTGCAAGCATTTGGCAGAGAGCTTCGGTTGTTGGCAGAACTGTGGCATAGCGCGAGGCAATGGCTGCCTGTTCACTCTCCGGCAGGACATATGTTGCGCAAGCCCCATGCGCTTGCGAGCACAGGAGCATGCCCATGGTCTGTCGCTCATCGTCCTTCCTGTACAAGATGTCCATGAGTTTCATATGCGTGCCCAGTCTGTCGACGCCATGGTGTGTTGCGTCTTCCCTCTCCGCGTCGATTTCCACCTCGACCAGCACATGGCATCTCAGCAACCTGTGGTAGAAGACAAGGTCCGGGCAAAACTCCCTGCCCCTGCAACGCATGGGCTTTTGTCTGGCAACAAGGCAAAAGCCGCGCTCAAGACCCAGCCCCAGCAGATAGTCCTGTACCCTGCCAACAAGCGCCTTTTTCAGATCGCCTTCGGGCTTTGGCCTGGACAGACCCAGAAAGCCCAGAACATGCACATCCCTGCCTGGGTCTTCGGCTTCCCTGGCAGCGGACTGTGCGGCCAGGGCCTCGACCTCCCTGCTGCTCCCCTTGTCAGCGACGCGCTCAGGCGCATTTTCGTACTGGCGCGCACTGATGCTTTGGGCAAGCTGCGCGCTTGACCAGCAAAGGGCGATAGCCCTGCGCAAATACCACTGTCTGGCCTGCGGGTTGGCCACCTTCATGAGCAGTCTGTAGTGTGCCCAGGACAATTGAGGAGAGAGATCCTCGGGCTTTGGGAACAGGGTATGGAATGTGTGCATCTGCAAAAGGGTGTGGACAGAGAAGGTCCTGTCACATTCCCTGGCAAGAGACCTGGCAAGGTCGCAAAGCTCCCCGCTGTCCTCATCCAGGGGCATGCCCTGGGCTCTGCGCTGCGCAAGCATGCGTCCGATTTCCCAGTACATCTGTACCATGGACGCCTGTATGGCCTGATGGGCCTGCTGTCTGGAAAGGGAGAGCGTGCGCGAAATGTCTGCGAACATGTCATCGAATGGGGTCATGGGCTCTTCCTGGGCTGCCCTGCCGTGAGCATCTCGGCAGCGCCTCTTGCATGTTGTAAGGAGACAGGTCGCAGGCTGACTGAACAGCAAGCCGACCTTGGGGAAGCAGTCTATCCTATAGTAGGATGCCTTGGGAAGACGTGGAGGGCAGAGCCTGACACGAGCCCCAGGATCCAGGGGCTCGTGTCAGGCACTGGGCATTTTTCGCAAGCCCGCAGGCCTTGGGGGTGCCTCGCCCCTGTGGGCGATGGGCATGCCTTGAGACATGTCTTGATTTAAGGCTAGGGTATTCCCTGCAAAAATTTTTTTGTGGCATTCCAAAAATAAATGCTTGACAAAGAAAGGTGACATGCCTATAAGTAGAGCCACGGACCGCAGGGAGGGAAATCCCCGGATGCGGGGGCCTGGGTCCGTGGTGTCCCAAAGGGGCCTCACAGGCCTTTGCGGGGCGCCCAACGAGAAACGGGCAGTATTTGACAGGAACAATTGGTGACATACGAACTTCCCTGGGGAGCAGTGTCTGCTTCCCTGTCCGCTGGCCGCAGCGGGCTTGACGAGCATGAGACGGAATGGATGGAACGGTTCAACAGGACAGGCATTGACGGCGACATGGATGTGTGCCTGTCCCTTCTGGAGACTTGTCCCCTCTCCCTGACCAGGACCAGAGTGTTCGCCATTGTGGCTGGTGCGCTCTTTGGCAGGGCTGTGGCCCTGTCCGCCAGCGCAAGGGCAGAGCGCAGGCAGGGACTGCGTCTTCTGTACACTGTTGCCTCGCGCTGGACCATTCTCGATCCCGAGGCCTGCGGCCTCTTGCTCGAAACCATGAGCCCCGAGGTCCTCTACGCCATCACCATGCTCTGGCCGGATCGCTATCCCGAACACAGGTGCTTTTTTTGCGCCGTGCTCTGGGGGATGCACAACGAGGGCTTTGAGGGAACGGAATTTCTGAATCGAAACGGCTTTCTGGCCAACGTGCGCCACGTCCTGCAGGAAGCGCTGTGCCCCGAAGACGAGGGCCAAGACGAGGGTCAAGCCGAGTCCCGCGACATGTCCGAGTCTGAAGGAAAGCCTGAAGAAGGGCATGAGAAAAGCCAGCGCAAGGCCCTGCAGACTGTCCCTGTGACAGCGGGGGAACGCAGGCAGGAAGGAGCACATGAGGCGGACGCGGAGCCTGAGGCTGAACCTTGTTCTGCCCTGTGGGCCGACTCTGCCGCAGGATCCAGAGGGCGTCATGAGCGCGCAAGGGATTAGGCGCTGCGGCTGCGCAACGCTCTCCCTTGCGGGACTGCTTGCCCTGGGGGGCTGGCCCGTGTCTCTTGCGGCAGCCCCCCTTGCCCCGGAGTCTCCGGCCCCAGTTCCTGCAAGGGAAGGGGTACGCGATCCTGGCACAGTGGTTCTTGGCAACACGGCAAGCGGGGGTGCGGGCACGGCAGGCCAGGCACAAAACCTGGCGTCCGGCCCGGACCCCGCACAGGCAGAGCTTGAGCGGGAGCGACTTTTCGAGGAAAGCCTGCGGGAGCTCTTGCCTGTGGCGCCAGAGGATGTGGAGCGCTACCTGGAAGCTCGGGACGCTCTGGAAGGGGCCACGGAACCAGCCCCTGCCACCATGCGCGGCAGAACGCGCGTGCTTGAGGCAGGGGTTCCCAAAAGCCCCGAGGTGGTGCGCCTCACAAGGGGGTATTCTTCCACCCTGCTCTTTCAGGACGTGACCGGTGCCCCCTGGCCTGTGCTCTCTGCCATCCTCGGCGACCCCGGGGCCTTTGCCCTGACTCAGCCAAGAGTCGAGCAAGGCGTCGCGGATCAGGGCCCCGAGGGCAACAGGGCGCAGGATGGGCAGGAAAGGGATGGCTCAGGACAGGACGGGTCTGGCAGGGGCAGGCCTGGCCGCAATGTGCACTCGCACCTTGTGAACATTGTGCCCCTCACCAACCACGCTTCCTCCAACCTGGTCCTCACCCTGGAGGGCGCCGAATACCCGGTGGTGCTGCACCTTGTGACCGAGAGCGCGCGCACAAGGACAAGAACCAGCGACGCGCTCACGGTCTTTCGCCTGGCGCGCAGCGGCCCCAATGCCCGCGCAGCCCCCCTGGGGCCCGCGGAGTCGGGTTTGAGCGAGGATCTCCTCTCCCTTGTGCACGGCATAGCCCCTGCGGGTGCACGGCGCATGCGCCTTGAGCCCGGGGATGATGGCATCACGGTGTGGGAGTACGCAAACAGGTACTGCGTGCGCACAATCTATCAGGCCGTGTGGCCAGCCTGGATCGCCAGCGCTGCCATGGAGGGGTACAGGCTCTACGTCATGCCAAGGACTCCCTCCCTGGTGGTTGCGAAGGACGGGCGCAGACAAAGCTACAAAATCCTTGGACAAAGCTACGGCACAGGGCCGTAGAACAGGCAACACAACAACGAGCAGCGGACGGGAGGTGTCTGGCAAGAGGTTGAAAAGCGACAGGGACAGTGCCGTGTTCGGGGTGGGCAACGCTCCCCTGAGCATGGGCACGAGCATGGGCCAGGGCGAGCCGGGCGGCTTTGCCCGGGAGCCCGAGGTCCTGCAGGCGGACGAGGGCAGACGCAGCCTCATCCTGCGCCTTTTGCCCTGGCTGGTGCTTTTGGGCATGGCAGGCTTTGTGGCCCTTTCGCTGCGCAGCTGCGGCCGCGGGGACGAGGGGCAGGTGCGCGTGGGCAACATGGCCCCCGAGGCCGAGCGATCGGACAGGGTGGCTGCCGCAACGTCCGAGGCCTACAGGAAAAATCTGGCACGCTACAGCGAGGACAAGGCCAGGGACGCATTGGAGAGTGGGGAAACCTTTGTGGCTCCGGCAACGGATGTGCGCAAGGCCCAGGTTCCAAAGCCGGTGCCGGCTCCAAGCCCCAGGGAGCCACAGGCGCCAGGGCCTGCCCCGCAAGCAGTCAAAACAGTACAGACAGAACAGCCAATTCGAGGACAGGGGGCAGCAGCCTCTCGCAGGCTTTCCCACGAGCGCCAGGTGGACAGGACAGCGCCCATGCGGGCCTATCTTGCCTCCATCAAAGCCCGCGAGCCTGGCACACAGCTTGCCCTTGTGCTCAATACGCCGCGTCCTCGCGAAGTTCCCGTCCCGGTCGAGGAAAAGGGGCCTGCCAGCGGCCTTCCGGGGCTTAAGGTGGGCGACATTCTGCAGGCCGTGAACAGAGTGACGCTGGACAGCGATGCGCCAGGGCCCGCCATGGTAGAGGTTGTGAGCGGCCCCTACAGGGGCGCCAAGGTCATGGGATCCTTTCAACGCCTGAACGAGCACCTGGTGCTCAGGTTCAGCGAGCTTGCGGCAGCTGACGGGAGCGTGCACGAAATAGCCGGCTTTGCCATTGATCCTGCCACGGACAGGACAGCCGTGCGCACAAGTGTGGACAACCATGTGCTCGAGCGCTGGGGCGGGCTTGTGGCAGCGAGCTTTCTGGAGGGCTTTGGGGAGGCTGTGGAGCGCTCCGGGACCTCGGCCCATTCCACCATCTACGGCTCAGGCTGGTCCATTCCAAGCTACAGCCTGGGCGAGGAGATGTGGATTGCGGCAGGCAAGGCTGGCGAGCGGGCGGCTGGCCTTCTCGACCGGGGCTTTGCCAGGGCGCCCACAGTGACCATTGAGTCCGGCACGGCCATGGGGGTGCTGCTCTTGCGGCTGCCGGAAGGGAAGAACCAGGCGCGAGCAGGGGGATCACGGACTGGAAGGAGCGTTTCGGACATGGCCCAGGAGATCAGGGAGGAACAGGAATGGGTCAGACAACATGCTGGAAGGCTTTCTGGAGGAAACGCAGAAGGAGGAAGTACAGGAGGGCGCGCAGGCACAGGACAGGCACATGGATCTCGCGTGCCCGCAGGCACGCTCACCACCATAGTGCCCCATAGCGCCAGCCGGCCTGGCTGGTAGCCTGGCATAAGGGACTACAGGGAGACAGGAAAGCCGGGCGCACGTCCCGGGCATAAAGGAGCAGACATGCAAACCGTCACATCACACGCGGATACCGGCGTGCGGGCGAAAGACCCGGGGCCGGAGACCCCACAGGGAGGGCCACATGCAGGGAACATGCCCACAGAGACCGGACAGGACGCTTTTGCAAACACGCGCCCAAGAAGGGGAAGAACACCTCTCAGGCCCTGCCGCAACAGAAACATCGGGGCAGAGCAGGTCCATGGGGAAGAAGCAGGCTGCCCCATGCCCCACGACATGTCAGACAGCAGGCCAGATTCCCTGGCAAGCGGGGAGGGAAGAGACAGCAGCCTGGCGGACAGCGAGTCAGACAGATGCGCAGCTGGCCAGTCGGCTGGGCAGCTGGCCCAGGAGTCGGGCGAACAGCAAGGCCTTGTCAATGCCGGGCTTCACGCTGAACTTTCAGGGCAGCGTCTCGAAGAAGGTGTGGAAGAGACTGATCCGCAAGGCCCACAAGATGGGCGTGCTGCGCAGCGCAAAGGCTCTGTAGAGGTTGGGATGCCCGCGGCCGCAAGGCCAGCCAGCGAGCCGGACACAGAGTTGGAGGCAGAGTCTGGCAGCAATCTCGACAGTGTGCTTGAGGAGATAGGCGCGGACGTGCGCGGCGAGGATCTGCTGGACGTCCAGGAGGATGTCCTGGAAGACGTCCAGGACGGCGTTCGGGAAGACGTTCAAAAGGGCGTTCAAAGGGACGCGCAAGAGGATGCGGACTACGTGGAGGAAGTCCCTGTGCTCTCAAGCTTTCGGGACAGCGAGGCCGTGCCCATTCCCCGTCCTGTGGTGGACGAGGAGAGCCTCTTTGCCATCCCCAGGCTTGCGGCCGACCTGGCAGCCGGGGAAATGCCCGTGCACCCGCGCAGGTCTGACGACGAAGGCCTCAGGGGCTTTGGCATCCCAAGGGATCCCTTTGGTCCCACAAATCTGACTCCCTCGGGAGTAGCGGCCATCCAACAGGTCATTGCCCTGCGCAAGCAGTTTGTCCGCAAGGAGGACGCGGACCTTTTCGCTGTGCCGACAAGGCCCGAGGCATCCGCCAGGCCTGCTGCCCCCGACACTACGTCAGAGACTACGTCAGAGAC
>CALVGM010000116.1 GCA_944327095.1 uncultured Desulfovibrio sp.
ATATAATTTTAGCCACTAAAGGACTTTCTACTCCCGGCTATACGGGTAAGCTTTTGATATCATTGGAGTACTTTTCGGATCTCTTCTTAGTCCTCTCACTATAGTTCCGCTAATTGGGAAACTTTTATTGGATATGAAAGCAAAGGTAGCTGAATGAATTGGCAGTGGCAAGATGTGCGCCAGCTCAAGGAAAGTCGCCACTGCCCGGCCCTAAAGTGGCTAGATACCGGCAGATATTCCGATATTGGCCCCAGAGATATCCCGAGTTGGGGCCGGTCATATCCTGTGGCATCGACCACTCTGAACACACTTTCCTTGCGCTGTTTGCCCCAGTTTTGGAACAGGACAATTTTCCTTGACCCTTCCTGCTCCCTGCAATATACCTATACCCCCATAGGTATAGGAGCTTGTCATGAACCCATTGGAAAAACTACTTGAGCTTGGCGGAACGAGGAGAGACATAATCTTTCTGGTCATTTCTGGGCTTGCCCTGATCGTCAGCGGTTTCGATCTCTTTTCGCTTCCCTTTGATGCCGCCTGGATAGCCATCATCCTGTGTGGTGTTCCCATTATTCTTGAAGCCATAAACGGCCTTGTCACGGCCTTTGACATCAAGGCCGACGTTCTTGTTTCGTTGGCCCTCATAGCGTCAGTCATCGTGGGCGAGGACTTTGCCGCTGGCGAAGTGGCCTTCATCATGCAGCTTGGAGGCCTGCTCGAGGAGCTGACCGTTGCCAAGGCCAGGGCAGGCATAGAGCGTCTTGTGCACCTGACGCCAAGGACAGCCCGCATTGTGCAGGAAGACGGAACGGAACGCATTGTTGCCGCAGAAGAGGCAAGGGTGAACGATCTTCTCCGCGTTCTGCCCGGTGAAACCATTCCTGTGGACGGCGTTGTGGTGTCCGGTTCCACATCCATCAATCAGGCTGTCATGACAGGCGAGTCCCTGCCGGTGGACAAGCACCCCGGGGACTCGGTCTATTCAGGCACTGTCAACCAGTTCGGCGCCTTCGACATGCGCGCCCTCAAGGTGGGCGAGGACAGTTCCCTGCAGCGCATGATCCGCCTCGTCCAGTCTGCAGACGCCAGCAAGGCCAAGATCGTGGGCCTGGCCGACCGCTGGGCGACCTGGGTTGTGGTCGTAGCCCTTGTGTCGGCAATAGTCTGCTGGCTTGTCACTGGCGAAATCCTGCGTTCCGTGACCATCCTGGTTGTCTTCTGCCCCTGCGCCCTGGTGCTGGCCACGCCTACGGCCATCATGGCTGCCATCGGCAATGCCACAAGACACCGCTTCCTTGTGCGCGAGGGCGACGCCCTGGAGCGCCTTGCCACAGTAAAGCACGTGGCCTTTGACAAGACAGGCACACTGACGCTCGGAACTCCCTCTGTCACGGATGTGGAAAGCCTTTCCGATCTTTCCAGGGACGATCTCCTGAGCCTTGCCGCGGCGGTGGAATTGCGCTCCGAGCATCCCCTTGGCAAGGCTGTGGTCGCAAGCTGGCGCAAGAAGAACAAGGGCAGCAAACAGACTCCGGAAGACTTTGTCATGACTCCGGGCAAGGGTGTCTCAGCCACTGTGGACGGCCACAGGGTGAGTGCAGGCAACAGGGAACTGGTGGAAAGCCTGGGCCTTGCCATCTCTCCCGAAGCAGCAAGACTTGCCGCGCAGCGCACAGACGAAGGCAAGAGCGTCATCTACGTGTGCGTGGACAACAAACTGGCCGGCCTGATTGCCCTGGCGGACACCATGCGCAAGGACGCCCCAGCCATCATGCGCAGCCTGAAAGCCGAGGGCGTGACGCCCGTACTTTTGACAGGCGACCACGCGAGCGCCGCCCGCACGGTTGCGGCCAGGGCCGGCATGGACGAGGTGCACCCGGACTGTCTGCCCGAGGACAAGCTCGACTTCATAGCCTCGCACGAGAAGCAGGGACAGCCTGTCTGCATGATAGGCGACGGCATCAACGACGCCCCAGCCCTCAAGAGAGCCAGGGTGGGCATAGCCATGGGCGGCATAGGCAGCGATATAGCCATAGACGCAGCGGACATTGTCCTTGTCAACGACGACATACGCATGCTGCCCCACCTCTTCGCGCTCTCCAGGCGCACCATGCGCACCATCAAAGCCAACCTGACCTTCTCCATGGCTCTCAACTTCGTAGCCATCATTCTTGCCATGACGGCTGTGCTCAATCCGGTCACAGGCGCCCTGGTGCACAACGCGGGCTCGGTCTTCGTCATTGTGAACTCCATCTTCCTGCTCAACTGGAAGAGTGCCCATTCCGCACACGTGCAGACCACTCCCAAGGAAGCCTGCGCCTGACCCGGCCTCGAACATCAATCTCCCTTCAGACGACCTTCCCTGCCTTCAGGCAGGGGAGGTCGTCTGCTTTTGGGGCAGTTTTTCCAAAAAAAAACGGCTTGTGACGCGGGCCGCAGGCAGAGTTTCCCAAGAAGAGCCTGAAGATGCTTCGGCCCTTGCCTTTGGCCAGCTCTCATTTCGCTCACAGACACGGCGCCCAAGAAGACGCTGCTTCCATCCTCATCAGGGGAGAGTCAGGGGAGTCAAAGAACCGGTCCTCTTTCAGCGCCGCTAGCCTTTGCGAAAAAAGCACAACTTTTTTTGTGAAGGCTCTTGACCCTATAGCTTCTATAAAGTTTATTCTCTTTCCATGACCTGAACAAGGGCGTTGAGATCATGTACCCGCAAGGGAACACATACCAACTTTTGTCACAAAGGAGAAAAAACATGTCCACACGCAAGACCGGCCTCATGTACGATTCTGCCTTTGCCAGCTACAAGGCTGCAGACGGATATCTCACATTTACAAAAGACGACAATCCCTGGATTGAGGAAAGCGACTACTACGAGACTTCCGAGCGTGTGCAGCAGGCCTACAATCTTCTGGAAAAATCCGGACTTTTGCAAAAGCTCGTTCCAGTTGGCGCCACACCTGCACCTGTCGAGGAACTTTTGAGCTTCCACACGCCCGAATACATTGAAAAGCTGAGCAAACTGAGCAGTAGTGAGGGCGGCGAGGCCGGTCCCCTGTGCCGCATCGGCAAGGGTGGCCTAGACGTTATCCGCACGGCAATTGGCGGCGATATGGCTGCTCTCGACGCCATCATGAAGGGTGAACTCGACAACGCCTTCTGCCTGCAGCGTCCTCCGTCCGCCCATGCGGAGCGCAATCATGGCTTCGGCTTCTGCGTGGTGAACGACTACAATGTGCTCATCAACTACGCTCGCCGCAAGTACAATCTGCAGCGCATCATGCTCATCGACTTTGATAATCACTACAAGTTCGGCATAGAACAGGCCTGGTATGGCAGCAACGCGGTGCTCTACGCGGAAGCCCACCAGACCGGAGCCATGACCGAAAATTCGCCGGCAGACCGCAATGCCGATTTCATAGGCGAAGGAGAGGGCAAGGGCTACAATGTGGTCATCCCCCTGCCCACGGGCTCGGGCGATGCAGCCTACATCAAGGCCTTTGAGGAAATCGTCTCTCCCATTGCCGATCAGTACAAGCCCGAGCTTGTGGTTGTTATCGCAGGCTTTGCGGCCAATATCTTTGATCCGCTGGGTGGCCAGCAGCTGACTGCCCGGGGCTATGGCCGCCTTGCCGAAATCATCCGCGGCATTGCCGAGCGCAACTGCAATGGTCGCCTCATTGCCATGCTCGAGGGCGGCAAGGGCAACTACATGGCCTTCTGCATCCTGAAGGTCCTCGAAGCCCTGAGCGGGGAAAAAACCGACGTGCCCGACCTTGTCGACGGTCTCATTACCCGTCGCGAACTCTCCTGCGACCAAGAGAAGGCCATCCAGAAGGTGAAGGATATCCTTGCCCCCTACTGGAAGCTCTAGGCTCCCATAGAAAATCCCCCTTCGTCGGACAGAAACCGGGTTTTTCCCGATTCTGTCCAATATTTTTTGCGCATCCCGCCACTGCCGGAATCTGGGAAAACGCTCTGGAATGTTGGGGCGTACTTGGCTAGTATGCCTCCCTGTCCGCAAGGGCATTCTTCGTACAGCCAATGCATATCCGGAGTCATACATGCGTACCATTTCTTCTCTTCTTGCGCCGCTACTCCTGCTTTTCTGCCTCACTCTGCCTTCCGAGGGCAGAGCCCAGTCCTCCTTTACCTGCGACTACTACGACATAATCGACATGCCCGACCAGTGGGACGTGTCCATGGCTCCGGGTCTCAATGCCCAAAAGCACTCCCTGGGCTACTACGTCAACAAGGACAAGAATGTGTCCGTCCTTGTGCAGATAGGAGAAACCGAAAAGTACACAACTCTTGAGGAAGAAACGGACAGCCTTGTGAAACGCCTGGAAAAGAAGGGCGTCACCATTCTCTCGACCCCTGTGCGCGAGGGTGAACTCATGCGCATAGAGGCCACGGCCACAGGCTCCCCGACCACCATCTGGGTAGGCACCAACGGCGATCTTATCGGGCTGACCTTTGCCTCGGGCAAGAAGGAAGACGCCTTTGCCTTCTTCAACTACATGCACAACCAGGATCCCCTGCTCCTGCCCCAGGCCGCAAATATCAGGCGCTAGCCATGGAAGCCCCATCCACAAGACGCGTCCTTGTCTACGGAGACTCGAACACCTGGGGATATGTGCCTGGCGGCGGACGCCTGCCAGAGGAGGCCATCTTCCCCGCAGTGGCAAGTCGCGTGCCAGGCTGCCCGGACATTGCTGCCAACGGACTCAACGGCAGGGCCACCGTGTGGGAACACAGACTCTTTCCCATGGAGCTGCACGGCGGGGCGACCCTGGCGAACGTTCTTGAGCAATACCTTCCCCTGCAGGGTCTTGTGATCATGCTGGGCACAAACGACGTCATGGCGCCGCTCAACCTTGACGGCGCGCACATAGCAGACAACCTGGCCCGCATGGCAAGGCTTGCCCGAAACCGCTGTGGCGCCACGCTGCGCATTGTCTTTCTGAGCCCGCCGCCCCTGGCAGCCCACGGCATAGAGGAGCTTTGCGCCACAGGCTATGGCACGCCCGACATCCTGGGGCAAAACCTGGCCGCCCCCCTTCGGCTGGCAGCCCAAAGGGAGCATGTCTTCTTTCTGGACGGATCCCAGGCTCTTGCCCACATGGACGCGGAAGACGGCTTCCACCTCTCTTCCGCAGGCCACAGGGCCATAGGCGAACTTCTGGGCAGCTTCCTTGCCCAAAACACGTAGAGCCGGAGCAATTTTCCCCTGCATCCGACCCGCGAACCCGAAAAGCCTACTTTTTGAAAGCCCTACTTTTTGAGGGAGGCCATCCACTTGGGCCACCAGTCAACCAGGGAGCGCACGGCAGCCCCCCTGTGGCTTCTGGCCATCTTTTCTTCCCTGCTCAGCTGGGCAGCGCTCCTGCCCAGGACGATGTCCGCGAACACGGGATCGTAGCCAAAGCCGTTCTCGCCCATGGGCTCGTTGAGGATGCGACCCTCCCAGGTGCCCTGCACCACAAGGGTTTCATCCGGCTCGTAGTGCCCAGGCGCCACGCAGGCAATGCAGCAGACAAAGCGGGCCTGACGGCGTTCGTAGGGCACGTCCTTGAGTTCGAACAGAAGCTTTCTGTTGTTGCGCTGATCCCTTGTCTCTCCCTCCAGGGGCAGCTCCTTGTCCGCGTAGCGTGCGGAGTAGATGCCCGGGCGCCCGTTCAGGGCGTCCACTTCCAGACCGCTGTCGTCGGCAATGGCCACAAGTCCTGTGGCCTCGGCCACGGTATAGGCCTTGATGAGCGCGTTTTCGGCAAAGGTCTCGCCGTCCTCGACTATGTCTCCCACCTGCGGGAAAGCCTCAAGGCCCACCACCTCCACGCCGAGAGAGGCCAGAGGCTCTGCCAGTTCGCGTACCTTGCCCTGATTGTGTGTTGCCAAAACGACCCTGAGAAGCTCTGCCATATCCGTGACTCCTTTGCATGTTTGGGACAAGCTGCAGGGCTTTTCGCGAAAAACCGGTGCAGCGAGGGGCCACATATACCCTGCGCGCCGGCAAATTGCCAGCCTGAAACCCTGCCCCACGGGGGAGCAGACGTCCCCCGGAAGCACGTATCCCCGCCCCCCAGGCTCTTTTGCCTTTCAGTGCTTTGTGTGCTAGCAAGCCTTCTCGAAGCAAGGGGAAGACACCCCCATACACGGCATCTCAAACGCAAAAAACGCAAGGACAAGACCATCATGCGCGACATACACGACTTTCTTTCCATTCAGCCCCTGGAAACGTCCCTTCCCATGCCCTACGTCATTGCCGAGGCAGGCGTGAACCACGAGGGCAGCATGGATTTGGCAAAGCGCCTTATCTGCGAAGCCAAGGAAGGCGGCGCGGACGCCATCAAGTTCCAGAGCTACAAGGCCGCCACACTTGCCTCCAAGGACAGCCCCGCCTACTGGGATACCAGCAAGGAACCCACCAAGAGCCAGTACGAACTCTTCAAAAAGCACGACAGCTTCTGGAAAAACGAGTTCGAGCAGCTCAAGCGCTGGTGCGACGACGAGGACATTGCCTTCATGTCCACGCCCTTTGACGTGGAAAGCGCCAATTTCCTCAATCCGCTGATGGACGTGTACAAGATCTCCTCCTCGGACATCACCAACAAGCCCTTCATCGAGTACCTGTGCGGCTTTGGCAAGCCCATTCTCCTGTCCACAGGCGCGTCCGACCTGCACGAGGTGGCGGAAGCCGTGGAGTGGATAGGCGCCAAGGGCAATACCCTGGCCCTTCTGCACTGCGTCCTCAACTACCCCACCATGGACGAGAACGCGGGCCTTGGCATGATTGTGGGCCTCAAGCGCCATTTCCCCGAGCATGTCATAGGCTACAGCGATCATACCCTGCCCATGGACATGCACACCCTGATCACTGCCACCCTGCTTGGCGCCCGCATCCTCGAAAAGCACTTCACCTTTGACAAGACCCTGCCAGGCAACGATCACTACCACGCCATGGACAAGGAGGACCTGAAGCTCTTCAGAAGGAAAATGTCCCACCTGATCACCATGACCGGCGAGTTCGAGGTGCGCTCCTACGCCTCCGAGGCCCCGGCAAAGGCCAATGCCAGGCGCTCCCTGGTGGCAGCGCGCGACATTGCCAAGGGCAGCCCCATCACTCCCGAAGATCTGACCTGGAAACGCCCTGCCCATGGCATCAGCCCCCGCAATTACGACGAGGTGCTCACCATGCGCGCCCGCAGGGACATCCCAGAGGACACGGTTCTCTCCTGGGCAGATTTGGATCGCTAGCTGACACTTCCTGCCAACAGCAACATCATGTATTTCCCTGTCGCTGCCTCCTGCGGGCAGCGACACCATTCTCTGGCATAACTCATGAAAAAGCTTGTGCTTGGCCCCATGGCCGTGCCTTCAGACGGAACAGACATTATTGCCGCAGGCCCCTGGTGCTTTGCGGGCGAGGAAGACTTCTTCCCCTACTGGGAAGATCATTTCGAGATTGCCCCAGAGCCCCTGGCCAACCGCGATCTGCAAACAAGAGCCATAGGCGAGGCCTTTGCCCTTGCCACAGACATGATCCCGAGCCTTGCAGAACACCTGGCCGGACACTCATCCCTGCCCGACGTGTACTGGGAGACACTGCTTGCGCCCTACTGCATCAATGTTGCCAAAATCCTGATCGAGCTCTGGTACAGGGTCAGGGCAATGGTGGACACCTATGGCGCAGAAGACATTGAAGTCGGACTCCTTCCCGACAACTGCTCCTTCGACATGGGCTGTGACCAGGACGTGGTCCTGCGCGGCTCGCTCAATCCCGTCTGCCTGCACTGGCTCTGCTCGCTGCTCTTGCGCCCCATCCTGCCCCCAAACTGGCACGCAGTCGAACTTGAGGCAGTGAGCGAGGATCATCCCCTGCACGCTCCGGAAAGTATTGGGGAAAGGCTGCACGAAGCCCTGCGCTCCCTGGCCCTGTCCCTGCCCTGCCCGCCACTGAAGGGCATGTCCATGGCCCGCGCCCTGCGCTACTCCCTGGCTCTTCTGCACAGGAGCAGGGGCGAGGATCACTCGCGCCTGCTTCGCGATCACTATGCCTCGGCAGTCACTGGCGCACAGCCCGATCTGCCTCTGGAGCCCCTGCCTGTCTTCATTGCCCTGCTGCCCAAGAGCATACGCGCGCTCAAGCACCCACGGCACGCGCCAGCCCCAAGGCACAGGACGCGCGTAGCCCACATCCTCATGTACGAGAACGCGCGCTACAGGCAGAAGCTGGCCCTCTGGCGCGCAGCTGGCGGCAGGCTTGTCTGCGTCCAGCACGGCGGAAACTACGGCATGATGCGCCATATCTGCGCCATGGAACTTGTGGAGTATACTCAGCACGCCTTTGTCACCTGGGGATGGAAACGACAGGAATCCGCAGTGGAAGGCAAGTGCGGCACTGCCAACCTTGTGCCCCTGCCGCCTGCCCAGCTGGCTACGGTTTCCAACTGCTGGCGGGGTGGAGCGGACACGCTCATCCTGGTGGGCACGGAAATGCCCACTGTGGGCTATCAGCTGGACAGCCACCCCACACCCATGCAGAACCTGCAGTACAGGGAAGACAAGCAGTGGTTTGTGGAATCCCTGGGCAGGAAGATTCAGTCCCAAACGCTGTACAGGCCCTACTTCCCTGTTCCCGGAACCCTGGACGACGCGCCCTGGCTGCTCTCGCGCTTCCCAAGGCTGCGCATGTGCACAGGCCCCCTCATGCCCCAGCTTCTGCACTGCCGCCTGCTTGTTCTCGACCACCACGGCACAACCATGCTCGAGGCCCTGGCAGCCAACGTGCCCACGATCTGCTACTGGGATCCGTCCTGCTGGCCCATTGACAAAGACTTCCACCGTCTGCTGCTGAAGCTTGGCGAAGCCGGCATCTGGCACTCCAGCGCAGAGGACGCGGCTGTCCATGTGGTGCGCATCTGGGACAACCCGCAGCTGTGGTGGCGCGACGCGCAAACGCAAAGGGCCAGGGAAGAATTCATGCAAAACTATGCCTGGGTTGCTCCCCGGCACAGGGACGCCTTGTGGACAGGCACGCTGCGCCGCCTCTAAAGCGCTGGTAGTTCAATCCATGGAACTATGGATAGTTCCAAAAAGGTACACATATTCGGGAGAAAGAATGGGCGTTCCCCAGGACATACGGGCTGTTCCCCGCCCCAGGAATACCGTTGTTGTCGATACGGGCAGCAAGGGGCGCCTGCGCTACGCCGTGCGGGAAAGGACTTCCCCTGTGCGCACGTCAAGAGGCCTGCAACCGCGCAATGGCAAAATCATAGGCCATATTGTCGATGGCAGCTATATCCCTGCGCAGGCCAAAAAGGCTGCTCCCTGCCTGCTGAATCTCGGCTGCTCGTGGCTTGTGGCAGACCTTGCCCAGGATGTGCGCAAGGAACTGGCAAGCCATTGGGGCCAGACGGACGCGGACCTTGTCCTGGCGCTGGCCTCCCTTGGCATCATGCAGCCGCACCTGGGCTTCGACCTCATGGACATGCACGATGCACTCTACAGGCTCTCCCTGGCCTCGCTTGTCTTTCCCGGACTGGACCTTTCTCCAGAGCATATCCACGCCCTTCTTGCCAGGCTTGGCAAAGATACGGGCAGGCTGTTTTGCGCAGGCCACAATCAGAAAGAAGGCCAGGGCCCTGAAGAAAATGTGTCCCTGCCCCCCTTTCTCCTGCGCATACCCGTTTGCGCAGCAAGCACACTGGCGCAAACGGGAGGCAACCCGCGCGAGGATGGTGGTCGGACTCTTTTCCTGAAGCTTGCGCCGCGTACAAAGAGCTTCGCTGTCCTTGCCGGATATCTTGAGGAAACCGACGCATTGGACAGGTCTTCCAGCTCCGACAGGCTTTTGGACATGCTTTGCGGAACCACCTTCTTTTCTGCCAGGGAAGAGGCGAGCATCGACGCTGCCAAAAGTCTGCAGGGCCTGGTCGCCCAGGAATGCTTTTCGCACGCGCTTTTGCCTGTCTCTGGCGAGGACAAGCTTGTCAAAAAGCTCTCCAGGGACGAGTTCGAACTTCTAGAAGACATGAACATGTCCGGCAAGAAAAGACGCAGCCCGGACGGGGACCATGTCTACGCCTTCAGATGCACAGGCGGACAGGCAACGCAGGAACAGGGCAGAAAGAAGAAAAAAGGCAAAAAATCCGCGCAGGGCTCAGACGATGTACAAGCCTTTCGCTCGGACCTGGACCTTCCCCTGCCCCTTGTCGCCAGTCTCATACGGGAAGAAAAGCTGTGGCAACGCATTCTTGCCCACCTGCAGCCCCTTGTGGCCTCCTGCGCCACCCTGGAAGCAGGGGAGCGCCAGGGAGCAGGCCTTGTATGCCTTGTGGCTGCCCTTGTTCTGCGCAAAATGGTGCAGCGCGCAGAAGAGACGCACCTTCTCGCGAGAATGCGTCCAGGCCGCATCCTCGCCCTGCTTGCCACCTTCTTTTGCCATGCGCAAGCAACATCGCAGGGCAGATACGCGTGCGAGCAGTTCAGACCACCCCTTTCCCCTGAATCCAGTGAGGTCTTGCAGGCACTGGGTCTTGCCTGCCCCTCCCCTGCAAAACAGGCGGACAGCGGGGGATAGCCCCTTGTCCGGCTCTCGGGCCCTGCGCCTGCACCCCTTTTCCCGAACTATTCCTTCCTTCCGACGGAGCCGTAGCGCACATGTCAGACATTCATGCAACAAGGCACCCGAAAAAAGGCGCCCTTTCCCTCGTCTTCCCAGTCCTTTTCGCAGCCATGCTCTGCCTTTGCCCTGTCCTGCCGGCCCAGGCCTCCGAAAGCAGCGGCCAGGAAGTTTCCGCCTCTGCCCAGGGCGGCGTGGACGAGGATGAAGCTGTCCTTGCCCAGGTGCAAAAGGCCCTGGACGCGCAGGACTACCGCACGGCCGTAGATCTGCTCACGCCCCTGGCCAACAAGAAAAACGGCGAGGCTGCCTATGTCCTTGGCCGCCTCATCCAGACCGGTCAGGGCATACGCAAGAGCCGCACCCGCGCAGCCCAGTACTTCAAGATTTCTGCCGAACAGGGCGATGCCAGAGGCCAGAACGCCTACGGCGAGGTTCTGGCCATGGGCGCAGGCGTGCGCCGCAACTTTCTGGAGGCCTCGCGCTGGTTTGCCAAATCTGCCGAACAGGGGCACGCCACTGCCCAGTACAATCTGGGCTACCTCTACGCCCAGGGCAGAGGCGTAAAGAAGGACGAGGCCAAGGCCATAGACTGGTATTCCCGGGCAGCCAACCAGGGGCTGGCCGAGGCCCAGTACAGTCTGGGCTGGATCTACATGAATTCGAAGGATGAGTTCCAGGACGACACCAAGGCCGTGCACTGGCTCGAGAAGGCAGCGGAACAGGACCTGGCCAAGGCCCAGAACAACCTGGGCTTCATGTACGCCCAGGGCAGGGGCTACGCCCTGGACTACAGCAAGGCTCTCATGTGGTACCAGAAGGCTGCCGATCAGGGCTACGCGCCTGCCCAGTACAACATTGGCTTCATGTACGAGCAGGGCCTTGGCGTTGCCCAGGACTACGCTAGGGCAGTGGACTGGTACCGCAAGGCAGCGGAAAACAACGACGCAGCTGCCCAGTACAGCCTGGGCCTCATGTACGAGCAGGGCACAGGCGTTCCCTTCAACATCACCGAGGCGCAGCGCTGGTACACCCTGGCAGCGGACAATGGGGACCCGGACGCCAAGAAGGCCCTGCGCGATCTCAAGCGCAGCAGGGGAAAGAAGTAGAGATTCTCAGCTGCGCGCTGCAAGGGCAGCGCGCACAGCCGCATAGGCACTTTCCCGCGGCATTTCCTGCCCTGTCCACAGCCTGAAGGAAGCCCTGGCCTGCTCCACGAACATGGCGACACCGCTCTGTGTCTGCCATCCGCTGGCCTCGGCCTCGCGCAAAAATCTTGTCTTCTCCGGGGTGTAGACAATGTCGTAGGCAAGCCCCTTGCCCCGGAAGCAGGGATAGGGAGTCATGTCTTCGCGCTCGCCCTTCATGCCAAGGCTTGTGGCGTTGACCACAAGGTCTGCCTCAATGTCCCCGCGCTCTTCCCAGGGGCAGCAGGCAATGCCAAATTCCTCTGCCAGGGCCTGCGCCTTCTCGGGGCTTCTGTTGCTGATGGCGATGCTGGGAACCTGCATTTCCTGCAGAGCGCAGATGGCTGCCCGCGAAACACCTCCGGCCCCCAGAATGAGCGCCTGGACAAAGTCTTTGCCCTCAAGAGGCACGCGAAAACCGGTCACGTCCGTGTTTTCGCCCACAAGACGCCCCTCGTGCCAGTAGAGGGTGTTGATTGCGCCCAGCTTTTTCGCCCTTGGGTTTGCCTCGTCCACGTACTTCAAGGCCTCCACCTTCAGGGGCAGCGTAATGTTGCAGCCTGCATAGGGAACAGAACGAAACTCCTCGAAAAAGCCGGCCAGCTGCTCCACAGCCACTTCCCTTGCGCTGTATGTTCCCAAAAGTCCCAGTTCCCCCAGGGCCCGATTGTGGATGAGCGGACTCAGACTGTGCGCTATGGGCTTGCCTATGACAAAATACTGCCTGCTGCACTGCGTTTCCATGACGAACCTTGCCTCCCAACAGGAAATTTGCCGCGGATGGGTATCCTTCTCCGCCAAGGCCGCACTATAGTTCCCCACAGCCCCAAGAACAAGGCAGCACAAGAGCGCGCATCCGCTTGTCGAACGGCAGGGCTGGGCGTATACCTTCCCGGCCGTAACGATTGTCCACCCCGGCATCCCCCAATCACATCCAAAACAACGATCAGCAGACAACGATCATCATGGACGCCACCAATTCCCCCGCAACGATCAAGGCCGTACGCGTCGGCTTTGGCAGGGCCCTGCCCATCATGCTCGGCTACGCGCCTGTGGCCTTCGCCTTTGGTGTCCTGGCCACGCAAAGCGGCATGCCCATCTGGCTTGCCACCGCCACCTCCATCCTCATGTTCGCAGGATCTGGCCAGTTCATCACCATTTCCCTCTGGTTTGCCGGCGCAGGCCTTGTTTCCACTGCCCTGGCAGTCTTTGTCACCAACCTGCGCTACTTCCTCATGGCCGTGGCCCTGGCTCCCCATGTCCGCCCCCTGAAGGGCTTGGCGCGCCTCATCTTCGGCTGGCAGATAACGGATGAACTCTTTGCCGTGCACATCACGGCCTTCCAGCAGGGCTGGGAACTCAACAAGACAGCCATCTTCACTGCCACAAGCTGTGCCCAGCTTGCCTGGGTAGGCGGAACAGTCGTCGGCGCCCTGTGCGGCAGCATGGTGAGCGACGTCCGTCCCCTTGGGCTCGACTACGCCCTGTGCGGCATGTTCATAGCCCTGCTCATCCCCCAGTGCACGGACAGGCTGCACATCATTGCCGCCATACTCGCGTCCTTCTTTTCCGTGACACTGCGCCTTGCCGGCCTTGGACAGTGGAATGTCGTGCTCGGCACCATACTTGCCGCCACCATCTGCACACTTTTGGAGACGAGATTCTCCCCCATGGAGAACAAGGCCTTCGCAGGCACGTCTTCCAGCGGGGAGGAACAGGCATGAACCCCACATCCCTTGGCAACATGATGATCTGCATCGGCGTGTGCTGCCTTGCCACGGTTCTTCCGCGCATCCTTCCCCTGTACGCCTTTTCCAGGGAACTGCCGACCTTTGTCAAAACCTGGCTCAACTACATACCTGCCGCTGTCATGGCAGCGCTTGTTGCCCCGGACCTGCTTTTCTACGGGGGCAGCTTCAACCCCGATCCTCTGGACAACATCTTCCTTGTGGCTGGCGTGGCAAGCATGATCTTTGCCATAGTCAGCAAGAACTTCTTTGCGACCATTGTCTTTGCCATGGCCTTTGTGGCCGGCATGCGCTATTTCGGGCTCTACGTCTAGCCCCATCACGGGTCAAGACCCGTGATGACATGGTTCTTCAGGCATATTGAGGGGCGACAGACACATTGTTCTGCCGCCCCTTCCTGTGTATTGCCCGCATGCCAAGTGCTTGCGGTTCGTCTTTTGCCAATCCTTCTTGCTAATCCTTCTTGGAGAAGTAGGGAATGCGCTTGATCAGGCGCACGCGCGGTGTGCACTCGATGCGGTAGTACTGGTTCTGCGGCACGAACATGTAGGGAATGTCCTCCGTGCGCTGGCGCATGAACATGGAAAGGACAACGCGATTGATGGCCTGGTGGCCCACAATGCAGGTGGGCGCGCCTGCGGAAAGAAAGAGGGCCCTGCGCAGGCCGCGCAGGACGCGCTGCATGACCATGGCGTAGCTTTCTCCGCCCGGATAGCAGAAATTGAACTTGTCCGCGTTGCGGCCCCTGGTCACCTCGGGCATCTTTTCGCGTATTTCCTCGTAGCGCATGTTCTCGCACAGCCCGGCGTTGAGCTCGTCGAATTCCGGCAGGGCATAGATGCGCACATCGGGCCTTGTCTTGGCCAGCATGGCCGCGGTTTCCCCGGAGCGTCTGCGCGTGGAGGTAAAGATGTAGTCTATGCGCGTGTCCTTCATGTGCTCTGCCAGCTGCGAGGCCTGCATGCGGCCTCGTTCGGAGAGAAGGGGATCCCCGCCTATGCGCCCTTCGGCGTTGAATTCCGTCTGACCATGGCGCACAAGGTAGAGTTCCTTCGCCCAGGTGGTCACGATGAGCTCGCGGATGGCCGGATAGTAGGAAGAACCCTCCATGGAACGTTCCGCCATGATGCGGTTGGCCATGGTGTCCACGCACAGATAGTACTTCTCGTCGCTCAGGTGCTCGTAGATGGAGTTGTAGTAGGCTATGCGGGCCTTGAAGCTCTCCACAGCCTCTTCCTCCGTGTAGGAGGCGTACTCCGGTAACTGCGCCTTGCGTCGTATGCAGGCCTCGCGCAAAACGGGATCCTCGTTGAGACACTCGATGAAGAGCAGGGGATGGTCGTTCAGGGTTTGTTCCAAAAGCCTTCTGCGCTTGCGGCTGCCGTTGGTGGCATCGAGCACAGCCACGTCGCCCCCCTCGGCCAGAAACCTTTTTGCCTCCTGCATGTTGGCAAGGGCAATGCGCTCGCGTATCTCGCGTCCCTCGCTATTGTCCGGCGCGTACCAGGAAGACTCGGTCGAGGCAGGGCCTGCGATCTTTCTGCGCAGTTCGCCATTGTTGAAGATGGCGCAATTGATGCCCTCGTCCACAAAATCGTCGCGTATTCTCTTGGCCAGGGTGGATTTGCCACTGGCCGGAAGGCCTACCAGGGCGACATAGAGCTTGCTCATGCAAAAAATCCGTCGTTGAGGGTGAAGGGAGGGACTCTCTTCTGCGGCTGCGCATTTGCCTCAGCCACAAGATACGCAAAGGGCCCCGCAAAGGGGGCCCGCAAGACTGCCCTTAGCGAACAGTGAGCTTCAGAAACTTCTTCTTGCCAAAGCGGATGACGTAGTTTCCGCTCTTGAGCGGCGTCTTGTCGTCCTTTGTCTGGACGCCGTCAATGTAGAAGCCTCCCTCGGCAATCTTGCGCCTGGCCTCGCTGCGGCTCTTGGCAAGGCCAAAATCCGCCAGAATGGACACAGGATCCGCGGCACTGGCGTCCACCTCGCCGCTGGGGGCATCGGCCGGCACGCCGCCGTCCGCGAAGACCGCGTTGAAGTCCGCCCTTGCGTCGTCCGCTGCCTTTTCGCCGTGGAACCTGGCCACAAACTCGTGGGCCAGATCCTCCTTGGCCTTCTTGGGATGCAGGGTGCCGTCGGCAACGGCCTTCTTGAGACCAGCGATCTCTTCCATGGTCCTGGAGGACAGAAGCTCGTAGTAGGACCACATGAGATCGTCGGAGATGCTCATGGTCTTGCCGAAGATCTGCGAGGGAGCCTCGTCAATGCCTATATAGTTCTTGTAGGACTTGCTCATCTTGCGCACGCCGTCAAGGCCCACAAGCAGGGGCACAGTGAGGATGCACTGGGGCTCCATGCCGTAGTGGGACTGCAGGTTGCGGCCCACAAGCAGGTTGAATTTCTGATCCGTGCCGCCCATTTCCACGTCCGTCTTCAGAGCCACGCTGTCGTAGCCCTGGCAGAGGGGGTAGAGGAATTCGTGGATGGCAATGGGGGTATTTTCCCGAAAACGCTTGGAAAAGTCGTCGCGCTCCATGATGCGGGCCACGGTGTAGCTGGAGGCCAGACGGATGAAGTCCGCGGCGTTCATCTTGCCCAGCCAGTGGGAGTTGAACTCCACAATGGTCTTTTCGGGATCCAGAATCTTGAACAGCTGCTTCTTGTAGGTCTCGGCATTGGCGTTCACCTGCTCCTCGGTGAGCGGAGGCCTTGTCTCGGACCTGCCCGAGGGGTCGCCGATGCGACCCGTGAAGTCGCCGATGAGGAAGATCACCGTGTGGCCAAGATCCTGGAAATGGCGCATTTTCTGCATGATGACAGTGTGGCCCAGGTGCAGATCGGGGGCTGTGGGGTCAAAGCCCACCTTGACGCGCAGGGGCGTACCCTTCGCGAGCTTCTTGCGAAGCTCGCCCTCGTCGATGATTTCGGCAGCACCCCTTCTGATGAGGGCCATTTGAGAGTCTATATCCTGCATCAATGCTTCTCCTTGTGACATATGTATTCGGGGCACAGGAAAACCCGCGCCATCCAAAGGGACAGCATACCCTGCCCTTGAGGCAATTGCAAACTGTTGCCATCCCTGCACTTCTGCCCGCTTCAATTCTAAGATGCGGACAAGAGAGCCTTTTTTTGTTGTGTTTTTCCGGGAGGCTGGCTGTCTGGCACAAGGGGCCCTGGTCGGGAAAAGCCCCTGTGCCCCTTGAGAGAGACGTCTCTCAGGCCTGTTTCTTCTTCAGCCCCTCGCACTGGCCGAAGAGAACAAGTTCCACCCAGTCGTAGCCAAAGTCCAGGGCTGCCTCGTCGCTTTCCATGATGGCCTTCTGGCGTTTGTCATCGACCTCAACGCGCCCGAAGATGTGCATGGTGGTGATGAATTCGCGGAACCTGTCGAGCTGGTAGAGGCACAGCAGGGCCAGATTGCCCATCTTGTCGCTTATGGGGGCCCCGGAAGCCGTAATCATGGTGCCAAGGCGCATGTAGCGGTCGTTGGAGGCATTGTAGGGGGCAAGGCCCTCGTGCTCGAACCATTCCCTGGCTGTCCAGTCGCGGCCATCGTCAAACCCGTGGCAGTGTGGTTCCTGCACAAGGTAGAAGGTCTCGCTCACCCCGTTGCGGGACAGCTGGGTACCGCGTCCCAAGGGATAGCTGCGACAGGCGCTCGGCCTGTCCTCGTAGACATGACAGCCTGCAGGGGTCACGAAGGGACAGGTCTCGTCCGGGTCCTTCAGCATGCTCAGCATGGCAATGGGCAGGCCGGAGTCCGGAAACGTCCGCAGCTTGGCGAAATTGTCCAGAAAGACGTCCGACTTCATGCCGAGCCTGCGGCACAGGCGCATCACGTCATAGGGCGTGAGGGGCAGTGTCAGCTGCCTGCAGCAGCGATTGAAGCAGGGGACATCGGGATTGCATTCAAAACAGAAGGTCTGGCCCTCGCCCACTGTGGGCAGGGAATCGAGCCAGTCCTGGGCCTTTTCCTCGTCAAGCAACGATTGGGTTTCCTTGCCGCTCATTTTTTTCGACTCCTTGTTCGACTCCTTGTCGCGCTTCTTCTGGTGTTGCGGTCTCTTGCCGGGCAGGCGCATCTTGCAAAAAAGGCGCTCGAAGGCGCCTTGTTCTTTCCTGCCCTTGCCAGGCTTCCCCCAAGCGGGGGAGGATCCCGGAATGCAGTCAGGGCTAGATAACCTTGTTCAGCGTGTACTCGATGATGCCCTCGGCGCCTGCTTCCTTCAGCCTGGGAATGAGGTCGCGGACAACATCCGTGCGCACCACTGTTTCCACAGAGAACCAGGTGCCGTTTTGCAGGGGCGCCACAGTGGGCGAATTGAGGGAGGGCAGCATGGCCTCCACCCCGGAGAGGTTTTCCTTGGCCACGTTCATCTTGATGGCCACCAGGCTCTCGGCGCGCAGGGCACCTTCGAGCAGCATCTGCAGCTGCTCTATCTTGCGGCGCTTGACAGGATCTTCCCAGGCCTTCTTGTTGGCCACAAGCACGGGGTTCGAGCACATGACCTCGTCAATGATGCGCAGGCCATGGGCACGGATGGTGGTGCCTGTCTCGGTCACTTCCACAATGCCGTCCGCCAGGCCTTCAACGACCTTGGCCTCGGTGGCGCCCCAGGAATAGAAGATGTTCACGTCAACATTCTTTTCCGCGAAGTAGCGCTCGGAAAGATGCTGCACTTCCGTGGCGATACGCTTGCCCCTGAGATCCTCGGCCTTCTGGTAGGGGCTGTCGCCGGCAACGGCCAGCACCCAGCGGCTCTGGCGCAGGGAGTTCTTGGAGTAGACCAGGTTGCAGACCTGCACCACCTCGTCTTCCAGATCCATCTCGCGCAGCCAGTCCAGGGCGGAAATGCCCGCGTCCAGGATGCCAGCTGCCACATAGCCGCCGATTTCCTGCACGCGGCTCAGGCTCAGGACCATTTCGCTGTCGTTCACTTCCGGAAAGTAGTTGCGCTCGTGCTTGTAAATCTTCCAGCCTGCGCGGGCAAACAGATCTTCGGTGGCTTCCTCCAGCGAACCCTTGGGCACGCCAAACTTGAGAATGGGATTCTTCTTGCTGTCCATGATTTCCCCCTGGGTAATTCGGCCTTGCGTGTGCCGTGCGCCCCTTTTGGGGCAGCACAGGGCATGCACGCCTTGCGGCTCAGAACAATATATCCTTCGTGTATGCCATGGCTCTGATGTGTGGCTTTTTGTCTGCGCTTCGGGGGCTTTCGCGCCCCTGGCACAGATTCTACTTCTTGTAGACCTTTTCGGGATCGAAGATCTGGGGCGAGCAGATGCTCTCGCCGCTTTTGTCCCACTTGCGGTAGAAGCAGGAGCGTCTGCCAGTATGGCAGGCTGCGCCCCCAATCTGCGTGACCTGCAAGAGGACGGTGTCCAGATCGCAGTCTATGCGAATGGAATGGACCTTCTGCACATTGCCGCTGCTTTCTCCCTTGTGCCAGAGCTTTTGGCGCGATCTGCTCCAGTAATGGGCCTCGCCGGTCTCAAGCGTCTTTTGCCAGGCTGTTTCGTTCATGTACGCCAGCATGAGCACTTCGCCGTCTTCGGCGTCCTGCACAATGGCCGGAACAAGGCCCTTGGAAAAATCGGGAACAAAGCTGGGTAGCTGCATGTAATCCTCCTGATGCGCGGCCCTCTGCCCCACAGCGTGTGACAAAAGGGTCACAGCACGGGCTGTCCTGGGCGGAAGGCAAAACTAAACTCAAACCCGCCTGTAGGCAAGAAGCATTCTTGTGACAGAATTGCAAAGAACCTGCGGCAAGGAGATGCGGTGGCAGGCCCATTGCATGCCCCTTGCCAGCATGCCGGCTTTGTGGCACATTTCAGCCCACTGTTTTTCCTTTTTCAGCGACATGCGGTCTGGCACAGCCCTTCCGGATTGACGGACTTGGGCCACCCCGGACCCTTCCCCGTACAAGCGGATTTTTACCCATGCCCGACTCAAGCGACAAAGCACAACCGCATCTACCCAATCTGCAGACACAGGCTCCGGACACTTCCGCCCAGGCTGGCTCAGCCGCCCCTGGCAACGACGAGCTTGAAATCACCCATCCGGACAATCCCCTCGCTCCAGTGACCCTGGAAGAACTTCCCCCGAGCATGCAGGCAGCCTGCGCCAGGGCTGGCTGGGCCAGACTCATGCCCGTGCAGTCCCTTGCCCTGCCCT
>CALVGM010000117.1 GCA_944327095.1 uncultured Desulfovibrio sp.
CAGGCACATAGACCGTGTCCTCCGGGCACAGGCAGCAGGCACAGCCAAGAAGGACGCGCGCGTTGCCCCCGGGACGATCCTTTGCCACGGCGAAGTCCGCAATCCTTGCCAGCTCCCCGAAGTCTTCCACGCGCTCGGCCGCGAAGCTGGCCTTCATGGAGGCCACGTCCCTGTTGATGCGCTCCACAAGGCCTGCCATGTCCGCCTCGTTCTTCTGCTGCAGCCACAGCCAGGCAAGCAGGCGCTGGGACTTCTGGCGCAGGGCGAGAAGCTCGCGCTCCCTGGCCTCGTCATCGCGCCCACCCTGCAAAAGGGCCTCGACGGCAGCCCGCTCGTCGCGCGCCCTGCGCTCCTCAGCGTCCCGCATGTTCTGCATCAGGGCCTCGCACAAGGCATCCGAGCCTTTGGCGGACTCGTGCGCAAAGCGCTCGAGTTCCCCCGCGTAGGCGGCCATGTCCTCTGGGCCAAAGGGAAGAAGAGGCGGCACGTAGGCCGTTGCCGCACCCTTGTCGTGCGCCATGCGCGCGGGAAAGCCCGGCCACAGCCTTGCCACCTGCGGATACTCCTTCTCGCAGGCAAGCGTCTTGCCTGTGCCGTACAAATCGGGCAGCCAGATGCAGATCTGCCCTTTGGGGGCAGCGTTCTCCCCGCAGCGAGCCTGTGCGTCCATCAGTCACCTCGTCTTTTCCGGGATCTGGCCCCGGGCCTGTTGAGCAAAAGGGAAGATGGTATTTTGCCCGCATGGCCCCTTCCTTGCAAGAGGCTGCGCGTGTCTTTTTGCCGCATTTTGCGCGCGGGAAAGCCCAGTCCTTTCCGGGCCTGCCGTTCCCCAGCTCCTACTTTTCCTGGGCAAGGAGGCTTTCCACCTCGGCAATGCTCTCGGCAGTCTCCTGATCCGTCACCCTGGCAGGCTTGCACAGCTGCACCATGTCGCGCAGATACTCCTTGCGCTTGCTCAGGTAAAAGGCCAGGGGACGGGCAAAGTCCCTGCCCACCAGACCATCCACCATGAGCTGGCTCACCTCGCGCTCGCGCAAGAGCACAAGCTGGGAGAGGATCACCACCATGCGGTCCGCACTGGTCAGACTCCGGATGATCATTCTGAAGGCTTCCTGGGCGCGGGGCTGGTAGTACCAGATGTACATCAGGTCCAGGGCATTGACCACAAAGGTGAGCTCGAGCCTGCGGGCCTCGGGCCCGCCTCGGCCCTTGAGGCCGCCCGGGCGGGCCAGGCTCAGGAACACGTCCTCCTTCGGAAAGAGCAGCTCGAGCATGGTGTAGGAGTCAAAGACGGAGCGCAGCTTGCTTGTGTAGTCCGTCCTGCGCATGCGTATGTTGACCCCGCTGTCTGCCAGGCCCTCGATGAGGGCAGCCACAGAGTCCGAGGCGCACTTGGAGATGACGCTGGCCGAGGGAGCCAGATAGTAGGCCAGGTCCGTCACGCCGCACAGCAAAAGCACATGGGCAAAGGCCGTGTTGTAGAGCGCAGCCACGGGAATGGCCAGTATGGCCCGAAAGAGGTTGCCCACCGCTGCTGCCCTGGGAAAGCCCCGGTAGATGTTGTGGGCAAAGATGTAAAAGCCGTTGACAACGCTCAGGGTGGTGAAGACCAGCATGGGGTTGTCCATGACACTTACCTGCAGCGTTCGCTCAAGAAAGAGATCGCGCAGGAGGTACTCGAGCAAAAAGACGCTGATCCCGGTGTACATGAGCGAGTCGCACAGCCGATTCAGGCTCACCTGGTCGCGCCAGTGCAAGAGATTGTTGCGCGAAAGGCCCATGGCGGCGAGCACCATCTGCACCACGTTGCGCACACCCGTGATGCCAAACCAGATGAAGGCGCCAAACCAGGCCAGAAACCACCAGTCCTGGGTGTACATGAAGGACCAGAAGGCGGGAATGAAGCCCACAAGTACCTTCAGAACGTTCACAAGACCGCTGTTGAGGTAAAAGCGGCCCGGAGAGGTACCCTCTTCCTTCTTTTCTTCCAGGGGAGAGGGGGAAATGGGGCCGACCAGGTTCACGATGTTGCCAGCGTGGCTCTCGCGCATGGTGCCCACAGGACTTACCCAGAGTTCGGTGCGCTCGAGCCCGAGATTGGCGCACAGGGGCAGCCCGTGCAGGCTCTGCAAGAAGGCGTTCAGGGAGCTCGGGTTCTCGGGCTCGCGGTAGATGGTGTGCTTTTCCACGTCCGCGCGAATGGGCACGCGGGGCTTGCCGGCCTCTATTTCCTCAAGATAGCGCGCGCTGCGGCGAGGCAGGGTGTCCGTGACCACAAAGCCCATGCCAAAGGCCCTTGAGCGGTTGCCGGAGCCTGTGCCTATGCGCGACTTCAGAGGCTGCCTGCGGTAGCGCTCCCACAAGACGGGGACATTGATGAGGATTTTCTCGAATTTTTCGGCCCTGTGCTCGTCGCCAGCCTCGCGCATGGCCCGGATCATCTGCCGGATCATCTGCTTTAAGCGCGGGGCCTGGCCGGAGTTGAGGGCAAAGCGCAGCTCGCCTATCTCGTGCACGTTGTTCTGCCTGCCGTTCACAAAGGCGCGCATGCTGAAAAGCTCAAGATGGGTTATGGCGCCCTTGCAGTCCCACAAAAGCTCGAGCACGTCCTCGACGCTCAGGCCGCTTGTGCACAAAACAAGGCGGCAGCCGGAGGAGACAGCGTGCAGTTCCTTCACAAGATCCCTCGGGGCCAGGGTCATGATCTTGGGCAGGCGCTTGAGATCGCGGGGAAGCTCTATGCGCGGCAGCTCCGTGTGCAGGGAGCAGGAGAGCCAGTCCGTCTGTATGGTGTCCGAGCAAATCCTCTTGAGAAGGCTCTGCTGCTCTTCCTCCTCTTCGGAAAGGGGGCTCTTGAGGGAGAGTTCCTCAAGGCGCTCCTCCACCTGAGGAGCAAGCAGGGTATTGAGGTACTCGGCCAGGCGCTCCTTGTTGGCGTGGCCTCTGCCCACATAGTTCAGAAAGTCGTCCTCGCCCACGGGGGGAATGACCAGGCCGTAGCGGCGGGCGTACTCCGGGCGCAGGGTCTCGTTCCAGACGCGCAAATCCTTGAGCACCTGCTCGCGCACGAAGGAAACGGCATTGCGGCCCTCGGCGGTGAGCTTTGCCATCTTGGTAGACGAGAGTAAGTCCAGAAAGTCCCTGTCCGAAAGGAAGCCGCGGGGAATCCAGACAAAGGTGACAAAGCGGTTCCTGAAGGGCACGCGAAATTCTATGCC
>CALVGM010000118.1 GCA_944327095.1 uncultured Desulfovibrio sp.
AGCCAGTCCAGGTTCGGCCTGTTCGTGACCCTGGCCCCCGGCATCACCGGCCTGCTCCCCGAAGGCATCATGCGCCAGACCAAGACCGAGCAGGAATACCAGAAGCTGGAAAAGGACGCCCCTGTCACCCTGGAAGTGCAGCGCGTGGACCCCGTCGCCCGCCGCATCACCCTGGTGCCCGAAGGCATGCAGATCCAGCCCAGGGAACCCAGGGAGCGCAAGGAAAAGTCTTCCCGCAAGGGCGGCTCTTCCTCCAGCGACTGGCACAAGCATCAGAAGACCGAGCAGGACGAAGCCGGTTCCTTCTCCAACACTTTGGCACAGGCCTTGCAGAAAGCTCAGGAGAACAAGCAATAGTGAAGAGTCGGGAAAAAACCCGATTTGCCCAGCGTCCCGGGACGTGCCCTGTGGCATGGGTCCCGGGCGCGGGAAGCGGTACGCCGGTTCTTTCCCGACCGTTCCAAGGAGTTGTATGCGCAATCCATTTCTCTCACTGACAGCCGCGCTGCTGGCCATGGTCCTTGTCGTGACCAGCGCCAGCGCAGCCTCCCTGCCCGAGTTCACCGACCTTGCGGCCAAATGCGGCCCGGCAGTGGTGAACATCAACACCGAGAAGGTCACCAAGACCACCGGCCCCGAGGACTTTTTCGGGGACATGTTCCGCGGTATGCCGCCAGGCTTCGATCGCTTTTTCGAGCCCTTCCGCGACAAGCGCCGCCCCAATGCCAGGCAGCGCTCGCTTGGTTCCGGCTTTCTCATTTCCGCGGACGGCTACATCGTGACCAACTTCCACGTGGTTGACGGGGCAGACGTTATCCGCGTGACCCTTGACGAAAAGGCTGCCAAGGGCAAGACCAACGTGAAGGCCACGCTTGTCGGCTCGGATGAGGAGACGGATCTCGCCCTGCTGAAGATTGACGTCAAGGAAAAGCTCCCCTACCTCACCTTTGGCAACAGCGACAGCCTGAAGGTCGGCGAATGGGTCCTGGCCATCGGCAATCCCTTCGGCCTCGACCACAGCGTCACCGCGGGCATACTGTCCGCCAAGGGCCGTCGCATCAATGCCGGAGCCTTCGACAACTTCCTGCAGACCGACGCTTCCATCAATCCCGGCAACTCCGGTGGCCACCTCATCAACATGCAGGGCGAGATCATCGGCATCAATACCGCCATCATCGCTTCCGGCCAGGGTATCGGCTTTGCCATTCCCTCCAACATGGCCAGCGATATCATCTTCCAGGTGCGTGACGGCAAGAAGATCAGCCGCGGCTGGCTCGGCATTGTCATCCAGGACGTGGACGAGACCACGGGCCAGGCCCTTGGCCTCAAGGATCACAAGGGCGCCATGGTGGTGAGTGTCCAGCCCGGACAGCCCGCCGACGAGGCAGGCATCAAGGACGGCGACATCATCCGCAAAATCGACGGCCAGGAAATCGAGGATCGCGACGAGCTTCTGCGTGTCGTGGCCTCCAAGAAGCCCGGTACCCGCGTGGACGTGGAAGTCTTGCGCGAGGGCAAGCTTCAGACCCTGAAGGTCAAGCTGGGCGACCGCTCCTCCAACCTGGACGCCGACAACGGCACGCCTTCCAGGGGCGACAAGGACGCGGCCGAAGCCAACCTCGGCCTCACGGTTCGTCCCATCAATGCCGATGAGGCAAGGCAGCTTGGCATCGAACACGGCATCATGATTCTCGATGTGGATCAGGACAAGCCCGCTGCCAATACGGACCTGCGTCCCGGCGACGTCATTGTGAAGGCCAACATGAAGGCCGTGAAGACAGTGGCAGACCTTGCCCGCATCGTGCGCGAGGAAGGCGTGAAAAGAGGCGCCATCCTCCTGCAGATAAACCGCAGGGGCGACCTTGTCTTCCGCACCGTGGAGCTCGGACCCGCCAAGTAGGTCAGCCTTTCTATCGAACAACAGGGGACTGTTTTCCGCCAGGAAGACAGTCCCCTTTCTCTTTTTCTTCTGTCCCTCTTTGCGTATCCCCTCTCCAGTGTCCCTTGTTCTGCGGCATGGGTGGTCAGAAAATGCCCAAGGGGCACGTTCTTTCTGCTCAACAAGTGAACAGCAAGCCTTGCGTCATCCCCTGTCCACTCCTTGCCAAGACTCTTCTTGCTGCCTAAAATCGAAAAAAACTGGCCCGCACGTATGGTCTCTTGCAAGGAGGATTTGTATGGCCATCCATCCCGAAGCGGGAAAGCTTCCCGATCCGGCAACACTTGAAAACATTCCGGCCCTGGTGAGCGCCTACTACACGCTGGTTCCCGATGCCGGCAAGCCAGCGCAGCGCGTGAGCTTCGGCACCTCTGGCCACAGGGGCTCGTCTCTCAAAACCAGCTTCAACGAGGCCCACATCCTGGCCGTAACCCAGGCCGTGTGCGAGCTGCGCAAGGAGGACGGCATAGAGGGGCCTCTCTACCTGGGCTTTGACACCCACGCCCTGTCCGAGCCTGCCTACCGCACAGCCTTGGAAGTGCTCGCTGCCAACAATGTGCGCGTGCGCATTTCCAAAAACCACGCCTACACGGCAACGCCCGCAGTCTCCCACGCCATCCTCCTGTGGAATCGCGACCACGAGGGCAGGGAGCGTGCGGACGGCATCATCATTACTCCCTCCCACAATCCGCCCTGCGACGGCGGCTTCAAGTACAACCCGCCCCACGGGGGCCCTGCGGACACCAGCGAGACCGGCAGGGTAGAAAGGCGCGCCAACGAGCTTTTGGCCAACGGCAACCGCGAGGTGGCCCGCGTTCCCTACGCCCAGGCCCTGGCTTCTCCCTGCGTGGAAGAATACGACTACATCGCGGCCTACGTCGATCAGCTGGGCGACATCCTAGACATGGAAGCCATTGCCTCCTCGGGCCTGAAGCTTGGCGTAGACCCATTGGGTGGCGCAAGCCTTGAACTGTGGCAGCCCATAGCGGACAGGTACGGCCTGGATCTCACCGTGGTCAACCGCTGCGTGGACCCCACCTTCCGCTTTGTGCCCAGGGACAAGGACGGCAAGATCCGCATGGACTGCTCCTCTCCCTGGGCCATGTCCGTGCTCTTGAACATGCGCGACAGCTTTGATTTGTGCTTTGCCTGCGATCCGGACTCGGACAGGCACGGCATCGTTACCCGCGACGGCCTCATGAACCCCAACCACTACCTCTCGGTCTGTGCCTGGTATCTGTTGCGCACGCGCACGCAGTGGCCTGCGGACTGCGGCATAGGCAAGACCGTGGTGACAACGGACCTGCTCAACCGCATAGGCCACATGCTCGGCCGCAGGGTGGTGGAAACACCCGTGGGCTTCAAGTGGTTTGTGCCCCTGCTTGCAAGCGGCACCTGCGGCTTCTGCTGCGAGGAAAGCGCTGGCGGCTCCTTCCTCTGCCTGGACGGCAAAACCTGGAGCACGGACAAGGACGGCCCGCTCCTCTGCCTTTTGGCAGCGGAAATGATGGCCAGGGAAAAGGCCAGCCCGAGCGAGCTCTACAGACGTCTCACTGCCGAGCTTGGCGCTCCTGTCTACGAGCGCATAGACAGCCCTGCCGACGAGAAGGTACGTGCGCGGGTCAAGTCCCTTGGCAAGGACGATGTGAGCATGACAAGCCTTGGCGACTCTCCCGTCACCGAGGTGCTGACCAGGGCGCCGGGCAACGACGCGGCCATTGGCGGCCTCAAGGTGGTCTCCGAGGATGGCTGGTTTGCCGTGCGTCCCTCCGGAACCGAAGACATCTGCAAGCTCTACGCCGAAAGCTTCAAGGGGAAGGAACACCTGCAGGCCATACAGAAGGAGGCCCAGGACTTCCTGCAAAAACTGCTTGCCTGATCCTCTTCACAGCCCCGCTTTTCTTGCAAGGTGTCGCGTTTTGCGCGGCACCTTGCGCCTTTTTGGGGAAGCCTGCAGTTCCTTTAGGTCTTCCCTGTCCGCCTCCCGTGAGCCTGTTGCCAGGCTTGCAGGCAGAGCAAAAAAATCTTTGCCACACTCTTGACAAGGGCGCGCCTCACTCCATAGAAAGCTTGCGTTGCATGGATTTTCTGCCCCTTTGCCGTTGAGACACAGGCAAGATCCTGCACTTTGCGCGCCTGCCCCAGGGCATGTGCAGCATACACAACACAGACAAGAGGGATATTTTTCTCTTGCCAACGCTATTGCATTGAAATTTTGTCAAAAAATATGGCGATTGCAGAAAAGGGCGCACGCTTTGCACTCCAAGCCGCGCAACCCTCTGCAGCCATAAGATTTGCCCTGGCCTGCGCTCACGGTCAGGGCAACTAGCCGGGGTTTGGAAGCGGGCCAGCCCCGGCCCTTTTGTACGCCTTCTTGTATGCGCAAGGTCCCTTGCCCAGGGTGATCTCTTGCCCATGTCCCTGCTTTCATGGTCCTGCGAGGAACTTGACAATATGTATCCATATGGATACATATTCTCCATGAATATTATCAAATACTCTCAGGAATTTGGCCAGTGGCTGTCATCGCTGCGCGATATTAGGGGGCGAATCAAAATTATCGCCCGCCTTGAGCGTGCCGAGCAGGGCAATTTTGGTGATGTCAAATCACTTGGCGGGGGGTTGTCAGAAATGCGAATCCAGTGGGGCCCAGGATATCGCATTTATTTCACGCAGCGTGGCGAAATAGTGTATTTGTTGCTGGTAGGAGGAGACAAATCCAGTCAAACCAAAGACATAGATCGAGCCAGAGCCATGATGGAGGAGTAGCCATGGATGAAAGCAAGTTTCAAGTTTTTGACGCAGCCGAGTTTTTGGACAGTGAAGAGGCAATCGCCGCCTATGTTTCAGACGCTATGCAGGATCCCGATCCTGACAGACTGCTTGTTGCTCTTGCAACTGTTGCTCGCGCGCGGGGTATGACGCATCTATCTGAAACTACCGGTTTGGGAAGGGAAAGCTTATACAAGGCCCTGAGGCCAGGTGCCAAGCCGCGCTTCGAGACAATTGCGCGTATTATCAGGGGACTTAATCTCAACGTAGAAGTAACCCCCCACGTACACGCCTCTTCTCTCTAAATTTCTTTCTCTGCACCCAACTGGCCTCAAGCCTCCACCCCTGAGAAGAGCTGGCTGCATAGAACCCTTGGCAGGTTGCTCTGGCACACTTTTCTTCTCTCGCAACACCGGGCGGAGAAAACTGTCTGACTGGAACAAGCCTGACCAGCCGTGACCACTGTTTCAGCCACAACCACCATCAGGGAAGAGGAGAGAGCCACATCATGCCCGTGCACATCCGTAAAGTGTCCGACAGACCGGCAAAAACTGCTCGCACAGTTGCTGATCGTGTGGGAGTACGCGGTGTGTGCCATGCATGCCTTTCTTGGGGATGAGGACATTGCGCATCAGGGAATATATATCCTAACTGACGGGTGTTGCCACCTGATCCTTGCCGAAGGGAACACAGGTCGCCCCGTAGCCTTCATGGGGATACAGGAAAGTTGCCTGGGAACTGTTCATTGCTCCGCAGGAACGGGGGAAGGGGCTTGGCAGGCGCCTTGGAATATGGAATCGCGATGCTGTCACAAGGCTCGCAGTGAACGAACAGCATCCGCAGGCCGAGCACATGGGCTTTCGCGTGGACAAAAGAACAGACTGCGACGAGCAGGGAAACCCGTATCCTCTCTGAGCTCTTCGCCAGAGCAGGGGCCTTCAGGAATGGAACAAGGGCGAAAGGGACAACCTGCCAGCCTTTGCTCACCCATTCTTTTGCCCGCGCTGTCCGCATTGCTTGTCCAACAGTCTCCAGGCAGCCTCGAAATGTCTGGCTATGCCCTGTTGTGATGGCAAATCCTCCGGCACAGTGTACACAGGGCGCGTTCTCCCTTCCCCTGGGGTCAGGGAAAACCTCCCCATGGCGGAAAAAAGCGCAGCCAGAGCTGCCAGAATCTTGTACATGACAAAACTCCAGGGAAAGGGAAATCCGGACATGGGCTGAAGCAGGCCAGGGCATACAGGCGAGCGGCACCAGGGCAAACAGACAGTCTTTCCGAGGTCAGTGCCCTTGCGCCAGCCCCGAATGTCATCCTATGACGCTGTCCACATCCACATAGTAGCTTGCGGGATTGGTCCTGTCCATGTAGACACGCACCTTCCGTCCCGGTGCCACCTCGTGGCTGTCGTACCAGACCGAACCGCTGCGGAACAGGTACACCCGTCCCTGCGGATCCACGTAGCGGCAGCTCAGGATAATGGGGTGTCTGCCCCTGGCGTAGGTCTCCTCGTCCAGCTCTATGTTGGTGACGTCAGCCTGCACGTAGTAGCCACCGGCTATCAGCCTGTCGATTTTGTTGCTGTGCCTTTTCTTCATCACAATGACCAGCGTGCCCATGCCGCCAAAGACAAGGCCCATGAACAAAAGCACTATCACGACCAGGCCGTCGCTGCCTGTATAGCGCACATCCTGCGGGTTGTTCCTGTCGTAGCGCACAGAAATCTGCACGCCCGGCCGCATGTCCGAGGTCGCGGTGGTGAGCCGGCCCTGCAGGACCTTCCCGTCCACAACGTAGTGCACCACAGGCGTCCCCAGGTTGTCCTTCGTTTTCCCCTGCATGGCCACAATGACAGCCTGCGTCGTGACCGAGCGCTTTTTGAAATCCACGCTGTCCCTGGCCACCCATACCCCTATGCCCATCAGCGTAACGCCCACAACCGCGAACAGCCAGCCGAAGATGAGCACAAAGGTCCTGTTGTTCTTCTGGCCCCTGGCGCGAGCCTTTTCCCTGTCTACGTACATGGCATCCCCCCGCAAGCCCTGCGATCCGATCGGTCTGGTGATGGCAGGGCTTTATGTTTTCGCGGGGCAGGATGTCACACCATGGTTGCGGCTTTATGACGTCTTTGCGAACTTCTGTGTTGCGGACCCATCTTCCTGGCGTCCCCTTTCCAGTGCCCTGGCCAGGGACTCGCCCTGATCGCCTCCGCCGCCCATGCGCACAAGCTCCCTGTGCAGGTCCGCACCCTGCAGTGGCGCGCACAAGGTGTAGGTCTTGCCCTCGCGCACAACCTTGGAGATCTGGAAATGCCTGCCTGCCCGCACAGCTATCTGCGGCCAGTGGGTGATGAGCAGCATCTGTCTTCTGTCTGCCAGAAGATCCAGGCGCTCCGCCAGGTGGTTCAGGGTCACGCCGCCCACGCCGCTGTCCACCTCGTCGAAAATGAAGGTCGCGTTGCGCGCCGGGTGCACCACGCCGGCCAGGGCCAGCAAGAAGCGCGAAAGCTCGCCGCCCGAGGCTATGTGATCCAGAGGCTGGGCCGGCTGGCCCGGGTTCGGGGCCCAGAGAATGCGCACTGTCTCGTCCTCCACGCCCTCCCAGATCCTTTTGGGCCTGAAGTCCGGGATGACGCGCACGTTCTCGTTGAAGCCAAGCCCCTTGAGCTCGCCCTCAAGGGCCCTGGCAAAGGCTGCGCACGAGGCGTGGCGTATGGGGCGTATCCTTTCCACCACCTTGCCAAGCGCCTCGGCCAGCTCCGCCTCCTGGCGCTTCAGATTCCTGATGTCCAGCTCGCACACGTCCAGGAAGGAGATCTTTTCCTCGATCTCGTTCTTGAGGTTCAGGATTTCCGGCAGGGTCCTGCGCAGCTTGCGCTTGAGTTTGGAGATCTCGTAGAGCCTTGCCTCCACCTGCTCGATGTCCTCGGGCAGATCGTCCGGCCTTGGCGGGTAGCGCAGGCTTGCGGCCAGCTGCTGCAGCTCCTGTTCGAGGGAGGAGAGGGCCTCTGCGCCGGAGGCCAGGTTGGGGTCGAGCTCAGCCATGTGTTCCACAAGCCGCAGCAGATCCCCGAAGCCCTCCAGCAGGCCGCCTCCGCCGCGCGAGCCGTAGAGCATTTCCAGGGCCGCGTCGTACTCCCTGGTGGCCTCCTCCAGCCTGCGCGCCTTCTGGCGTATCTCTTCAAGCTCCTCTTCCTCGCCGGGTTTGGGATCCACCTTGTCTATTTCCGTCTGCTGCATTTCCAACAGATCGCGCATTTCGAGCAGGCGGGCGCGCCGCTCCTCTATGGCGCGCCTTTTGGCCGAAAGCTCCATAAGCCTGTGCACAAGGCCGTCGCGCTCCTGCAAAAGGTCCGGTCTGTTCATGGTCTGTTCCATGAGCGCGTCCTGGAAGCCAGGCTGCAGAAGCTTTTGCTGGCCGTGCTGGCTTGTGTAGGAGATGAGCTGCTCGCGCAGGAATCGTGCGTGGCCCTGGGGCTTCAGGGAGCCGTTGACCGTGAGCCTGCTGCGTCCCGAGGCCAGGAGATCCCTGCGCAGTATGAGTTCCCCGTCCGGGCAGGCGAGTTCCTCGCCCCAGTCCAGCCCTTGCGTGTTCAGAGGCTCCTCCAGGCGGAACAGCGCCTCCACGTGGGCCCTGTCCGCGCCCGCGCGGACCATGTCGCTCTTCAGCCTGTCGCCCAGCAAAAAGCCCAGGGCCTTCAGGATAAAGCTCTTGCCAGCGCCCGTCTCGCCCGTGAGCACGTTCATGCCCCTGCCGAACTCGAGCTCCATGTCCTCTATGAGCGCCAGGTTGCTGATACGCAGATACTCCAGCATATGTCACCGTCCAAGTCTTGGATCCAGCATGTCGCGCAGGCTCTCGCCCAACAGGTTGTAGCCCAGCACAGTGAGCAGTATGGCAAGACCGGGGAAGAGGGAGAGCCAGGGCGCGTCCTCTATGACAGCCTTGCCCTCCATGAGCATGTTGCCCCAGCTCGCCTCCGGCGGCTGCACCCCGAGTCCCAGAAAGCTCAGGCCCGATTCGGTCAGGATGGCCCCGCCTATTCCCAGTATGGCCGTGATAGTCACCGGCGCCATGGCGTTGGGCAGAATGTGGCGCAGCAGTATCCTGCGCGTGGACACGCCCGAGAGCCTGGCGGCGCTCACAAAGTCCCGCTCGCGCAGGGACAGGGTTTCTGCGCGCACAAGGCGCGCTATGCCCATCCAGGAGGTAAGCCCTATGACCACCATGATGTTTGTGAGGCTCGGTTCCAGGAAGGCCACCACTGCCAGGATGAGGAAGAAGGACGGGAAGCAGAGCATGACGTCCACGCCGCGCATGACGATCTCGTCCGTGATGCCGCGAAAGTAGCCGCTAACAAGCCCCAGGGCTGTTCCTATGCTGATGCTTATGCCCACTGCCACAAAGCCCACCCACAGGGAGACCTGGCCGCCGTAGAGCAGGCGCGAGAGCACGTCGCGCCCAAGCCTGTCCGTGCCGAGCGGGTAGGTTGCGCAGGGCGGCAGCAGGATGTCGTCCAAATGCAGCTCGTTGGGGTCAAAGGGCGCGAGCAGGGGGGCCAGCAGGGCTGCCAGGGACATGCCGAGCACAAGCACAAGCCCCAGCACAAGCATGATGTTGCGGCCAAGCATGCGCCGCAGTCGCCTCATGATCATGGCATCACCCCCTTGTCCCTTGCGGTGCCGTGCGGATGCGCGGGTCCGCAAGGCCGTAGCAAAAGTCCGCCAGCACGTTGCCTGCCAGGGTCAGCACGGCTCCAAGCACCAGGTTGCCCATGATGAGCGTGTAGTCCCTGGCCATGACCGCCGCGTAGAAGAGCTGGCCCAAGCCAGGCAGGGCAAAGATGGACTCGATGATGACGGATCCGCCGATGAGCCCTGGCACCGAGAGACCGAGGAGGGTTATGAGCGGCAAGAGGGCGTTGCGCAGCCCGTGGCGCCACAGGACAACGGAGCCTGGCAGGCCCTTGGCTCTGGCCGTGAGCATGTAGTCCTGTTCCATGACCTCGAGCATGCAGGCGCGCATGTAGCGCGACATGCCCGCAAGGCTTCCCAGGGTGTAGACTGCCACGGGCATGGCAAGGTGCGCTGCCACGTCGAGCACCTTGTGCAGGGGCCCGAGCGCCTCGTAGCCAAAGGAGGTGATGCCGGACATGGGCAGCCAGCCAAGCTCAATACCAAAGAGCATCATGAGGATCAGGGCCAGCCAGAAGGAGGGCATGGCAAAGCCTATGAAGACCAGTACCGTGAGCGCGCGGTCCGCCAGAGAGTTGCGGTGCACGGCGGAAAAGACGCCTACCGGCACGGCAATGAGCAGTGTCAGGAGCAGGGAGGCCACGTTCATGCCCACCGTGAGCGGCAGCCGCTCCAGAATCTTGTCCATGACCGGCCTTGCGTCTGCCGACATGGAGATGCCGAAGTCCAGGCGCACGATGCGCGAAAGCCAGTCCAGGTACTGGACGTACAGGGGCCTGTTGAGGCCGTAGAGTTCCTCCAGGCGCTGGCGCGCAGCCTCGCCCGCCAGGGGGTTGAGGGTGGTCTCCATGTCCGTGGGCGAACCCGGGGCAAGGTGTATGACAAGAAAGCTTATGATGGTAATGCCCCAGAGAACCAGGATCATCCACACAAGCTTTCTGGCAACCCGCGCCCAGAGTTCCCGGCGCAGACCTGTCCTGCCTGCCATGGCGGCTACTCGGACCTGGACGTCCAGGTGTGGATGTTCTGCACTTCCCTGGCCCAGGCGTCCTCGTCCAGGCGGATCTCGAGGAAGCTCTTGTACAGGCAGTCCAAAAGGCGGACGCCGGTCTCCATGAGGAACATCTTCTCAAGGAACACCGCGTCCGGATCGTCGTCCTCCTCGGGCTTTTCCACCTTGGGCGTCTTCATGGAGCCCAGGGCGAAGGTTTCCGCCCTGAGGGTCACGGAGAAGTTCATCTCCTCCTTGCTGATGAGCAAAAGCGCCCGCGTCACCTTCTTGCCTGTGGCAAGGCCCACGCGGGCCTCGCGCAGGGGGGAGAGGGCGCCGGAAACGGCGGTTGTCTCGCGCTCCTCGCCCTGGCCGCCCTCCACGGTAATGCGCTGTTCGAGAGAGACGGAGAAGGGACTTCCGTCCGTATCCGTGAAGGCATGGGGGTTGGAGTCGGAGCGGTACCACAGCCAGGTCAGTAATTCCTGTCCCAGAATGTTGTCCGGGGTATTTTCGTCAAAACTCATTGTGTATCCTTGAAAGAAGAGCCCTGCGGGACTCTTGAGACTGTCGGGGGATCGCCGTGCCTGTACAGGGCCCTAGGCAAAGACTGTGGCCTCCACGCGGTCAATGGCCTCCACCTGCCCCTCGCCCATGAGCTGAACCGCAAGGGCGCTGGGCGTGAGCTGCTGCAGATGCAGCTGGAAGGTGTCCAGAAAGAGCTGCATGAACAGTTCTATGACCTTGGACTGGACCGAGGCCAGCCAGACCTCGTTCCTGCGTATGCTCCAGACAACGTTGATCTCGGCCGGCACAGGCAAAAAGCGCTGACGCAGCCTCAGGATGACCTGCTCCTTGATCTCCTTCTTGCGCTCCTTGGAAATGTAGGTCTTGCCCTGCTGCAGGTTGGCAAGCCTCTCCTTCTTGAGCGCCAGGGTCACGTGCTTGCGGATGACGCCGGCCGGAATGCGGCGTGTATCTATGCGCAGGGTAAAGGCCAGGTACTCGCCCTTGTGGGGCGAGGCCGACACCCACTGTGTGTCAAGGTAGTCGTCGAAACAGGTCCACCCCTTTGCCTCCATTTCGGGCAGCTCGTCTATGTCGAGAAGAGCGCCCTTCTTGAGCAGGTCCGGGATGTCGGACCACAGCTGCTCCGGCACGGGGTCAACAATGGAAAAGCGGGTAAAGCTGGTAGATGCGTTCAGAAAGCCCATGGTAACTCCGAAAGGGGAAAATGTATGGTGAACACATCTTTAATAGAGAAGACTTCTTTCTGGCAAGTCCTTGCAAGCCGAGGGCGTCATACTTTCAACACACTGAAAACACATGTCTTTTTTGCAGGAAAAGGCTTTTGGCGCACCTGTTGTGCCGCACCTTCAAAAGCCATCCCAGGGGCCTGAACCCCTTGCGGAAACGGCCTCCCGCAACGGCCCGCAAGACCTTTTGGGGAGAGAAATTGACAGGGGGAGAGGGGTATGGTGTATCTTTTCCGAATCAGGAAATCGGCCCCTGACTCGGAAACACAAGGGGCTGGCAGAAGAAGGAGATTTTCCCATGAGTCTTGCATTGCCCTCAGACAGGAAGCTTGGCTTTGGCATGATGCGTCTGCCCAGAAAGGGAGAGGCCATAGACATCGAAAGGACCAAGGAGCTGGTCGACGCCTTCCTTGCGGCTGGCTTTTCCTACTTTGACACTGCCTGGTGCTACCCGGGCAGCGAGGACGCTGTGGGCGAGGCTCTGGTCAAACGCCACCCAAGGTCGTCCTTTCAGCTTGCCACAAAGCTTGCGGCCTGGCGCGTGAAGACCGCCGAGGAGGCCAGGGCCCAGTTTGCGACCTCTCTTGAGAGGACAGGTGCGGGTTTCTTCGATTTCTACCTTCTGCACAACCTTGGCAACCACAGGACCAGGGCCTACGACGAGTTCGGCATCTGGGACTTTGCGCAGGAAAAAAAGCGCGAGGGCCTCATACGCCATGTGGGCTTTTCCTTCCACGCGACCCCAGAGGAGCTGGACGCGCTTCTGACTGCCCATCCTGAGGTGGAATTTGTGCAGCTGCAGCTCAACTACGCGGACTGGGAGAACCCTGTTGTCCAGTCCAGGGCCTGTCACGAGGTTGCCCGCAGACACGGCAAGCCCATCATCGTGATGGAGCCTGTCAAGGGCGGCATGCTGGCCAATCCTCCGAAATCCGTGCAGGATATTCTTGAGGAAGCTGTCCCTGGCCGTTCCGCTGCCACCTGGGCCCTGCGCTTTGCGGCAAATCTGGATGGCGTGGTGATGGTTCTTTCGGGCATGAATACCCTTGAGCAGGTACGCGACAATGTCGCCAGCATGCAGTCCTTTGCCGGATTTACCCCTGCGGAGGAACAGGCCATTGAAAAGGCCCGGCAAGCCCTTGCGCGCATTCCTGTCATCCCCTGTACGTCCTGCAACTACTGTGCCGAGGTTTGTCCCGGAGAAATAGGCGTTTCCGAGACCTTCACGGCCATGAACTATCTGACCATGTATGGCGACATGGCCGCCGCCAGACATCAGGAAAGCTGGCTTATGCTCATGCACCAGCGCAAGAGGGCCAACATGTGCCTGCAGTGCGGAGCCTGCGAGGAAGTCTGTCCACAGCACATCCACATACGCGAGGAACTGAAGAGGGTCTGCGCCACCCTCGGGATTGGAGACGGGGAAGGGCAGAGGGCCCTGCTGTCGCAAAAAGGTCGCTGACTTTTCCCCCTTGATTTGCGGGAATCAGCGACCTTTGGCCCAGAATGGTTGCCAGCCAGGCCAGGACATCTAATGGCAGGAGGGACACTTTCCAGGCGTTTGCCGTGCCTTGGCTTCATGTCCAGGGCTCAAGGCTGGTCACACTCACATGTGGTACAAGTGCCCAGAAGACAGGAGAAGTTCCCGAAAACTCCCAGATAGCGCAATAATACCATAAAGTTATCCAACTTTTGGCAGTTGTCTTCTGCCAGGGGGCTTTTGTGGGCATAGACAGCGGCCGACACTCAGGCCTGCAAGATATGGCTTTTGAGCAGGTGCATTGTGTGCCTGCGGAACCTTGGCGGGATAGGGCGGTCATCTCTCATCCTCATGGTATCCCAATCCTGGTATCAGGGGCGGGCCCATGGGTTCACGCGGGGTGACACATGTCCAAGGCCATGGGAATACAGGGATATTCCCATGGGAGCGCCACAAAGACCATGGCTATGGCATGGGCCATGAACAAGCGCACAATGTCATGCTCGGGCCCCTGGTAAAGCCGTTATTTGAATGTCCCATAATGGTAATTATGTTAAGTTAAATATATCCGGGGCAGAGGGCAGGCGCCCCACGCTTTCCTTGCCCCATGCGCTCCCAAAGCTGTGCCTCCATGGGACGGTCACAGCCATGGTACCATTGCCATGAGATACGAGCTCGCTTGGCCTCATGCGGCCTTGCCCAGTCCTTGTCCAGCATCCGAAAGCAAAAGGTACTTGTCCTATTGCCACAAGACATCCAGGGAAACCACAGGCTGGCCCCCTTCCCCCCTGGACTCATCCCTCAAAACTGTGCACGCATTTGCCTGAACAAATGGCCACGCAACAAGCCCCCGGGACATACATACGTGTCCCAAAGGCCTGCAAGGTATGAAAAAAAACAAAATATTCCCATAACTTGCCATTTTTTTTACAGTCATGCAGGGGACTTGACAGCCCCCTGTCAGGCAAGCAGACGATCCATGGTCTCTCCTATGTCTGCCCTGATGCAGATGGCCTGCTCCTTGATCTGGGCAGGACAGAGCGCCTCATGGAGATTTACGCAGGCAAAGACAGCCTTCGGGTTCAGATAGGTCAGCCTCCAGAAGGGATACTTGATGATGCCGGGAGTATTGCCCCCTACTCCCAGTTCCAGGTAGACAATGTGCTGACCCTCGTGCTCCTCAAGAAACTGTTCGTAGCTGGCGGCTGCCTCGTGCCATCCCTCGTCCTCCACAAAGGTATCGTCCGCGCGCAGGTTCATGGTCATGGGCGCGCCACAGTTCGGACAGTACGGCACAAGCTCACCTGGTACCCTCATGTCTTTCTGTTCTGCCAGCATCCTTCTGACCGTTGCCTCGTTGTCGTAGGTTTTTTTGTGGCAGGGCACGGAACATTGCCACAGCCCATAGTCTCCCTGGGTGTAGAACAGTCTCTTCTTGTCGAACCCGGCTTTCTGGAAGCTATGATCGACATTGGTGGTCAGGACAAAGTAGTCCTTGTCCCGCACCAGACGCAGAAGGTTGTCGTACACAGGTCTTGGAGCGTCCTCATAGCGGTTGACGAAGATATGCCTGCTCCAGTAGGCCCAGTGTTCCTCCGCAGTCTCGAAATGATAAAAGCCTGCGGAATACATGTCCCTGAAGCCGTACTTCGCTATGAAGTCCCCGAAATTGCGCTCAAATCGCTCGCCGTCGTAGACAAATCCGGCAGAGGTGGAAAGCCCTGCGCCACCCCCAATCACAACCGTGTCCGCTGTTTCCAGTTCGCGCTTCAGTCTGGCGACGCTATCGCAAGAGCTCCTTGTAGATGTCATAATCTTCGTCTCTGAACACATTGAAGACAACGTCCATATGCCGCGCAGCCCTCTTTTGCCACGTCTCGACTGTGCTGATGGCGATTTTGGCTGCCAGTCGGTTCGGGAAGTGGAAAACGCCTGTGGAAATGCAGCAGAAGGCCACGCTGCGCAGTTCATGGGCTGCAGCCAGGTCCAGACAGGACGTGTAACAGCTTGCCAGAAGCTCGCGATCCTCTTCCGTAACGGCTCCCCGCACAATGGGACCTACAGTGTGCAGCACAAAGCGACAGGGAAGATTGTAGGCTCTGGTGATCCTGGCCCTGCCAGTGGGCTCCTCACTTCCCTGTTGCTCCATAATGCTTGCGCATTCCAGGCGCAGCTGTACGCCGGCATAGGTATGGATGGCGTTGTCGATACACGCGTGGCAGGGAGCAAAGCATCCCAGCATCTGGCTGTTCGCAGCGTTCACAATGGCATCCACGACAAGGGTGGTGATGTCACCCTGCCACAGATAGAGCCCTGGCCGCACGGGCGTCAGATCCTGCAGCCTTGTCACGCCCCGTTCCCTCAGGCGTTCCTTCAGGTAGGCGTCCTGTACAGCCAGAAAGTCCTCGCTCACAGGGTCTGGCGGGCGCACATTGACAAGGCTTCGCAAAAGACGGCGCTTGCCAGGCATATCCCGGGGTATTGCCACCACATTGTTCTTGCCGTGCTCCTCCAGAAGAGCGTGGATCAGAAAATCCGCTTGTTCTTCCATGGTGATGGGCACTGCCGACATGGACACCCTCCTCTCTGGGCCGCTCAAGGACATGGCGGCAGGTTCTGCTCAGGGTTTGCGCACACCCTGTGAAACCCTTGCCTGTTCGGAAAGGACCTTGCATCTCACTCGTGTGCAAGCCCGTTTTCTGCAAGGGGCCACATCCCGGATCTGTTCTCGGAGTCTGATGGCGGTTGCGGCAATCCTCTGCCCCTGCCATTCGCCCTCCCTGGGCGGACACAGGCAATTGTCCGCCCAGGAGGAAAATCTCGTTTCGCCACGCTCTTTCTTCCCCATGAGGGAACGGAGAAGGAAGGCCAGCGCAAGGCGACCGTTGTCCCGAGCACACGATCCGGCAGCTCTATTCGATAATATAGGCCTTCAGGATCTTGCCGTAGTAGCAGAAATGGTAGTCCCGGTTGGCCATGGGGTTGGAGCTGTCCACGTCTTCGGGATACATGCTCTTTCTGACGTCCTCGGGCACGGCGTTTTTGTCGAGCAGCTGCTTGTAGAGAACCCTGCACTCCAGAGTCAGGGGCAGCTCGGCAATACCCGGGGCCTTCACGAGATCGGACTCGACCAGGGTCAGCCCGAGGTCCTTCACCTTGTCCGTGTTGCGCCCGCTCCTTGAACCGCAGTAGGCGGTGATCTTCTTTGTCTTTGTCTCGCCGAAGGGCACGTTGAGGGTGAACTCCCCGGACGCGTCGAGCATCTGCCTGGTGAAGCGCCCTTCCCTGATGTAGATCATCATCATGGGCATGGACCACATGGTGCCGATTGTGCCCCAGCCAATGGTCATGCAGTTCACCCTGTCGCCATTTCTTGTGGTCACAAGCACGCCATGGGGAATGGCTGAGGTGATCTGGTTGGCATAGTCGGTGACATTGATTTCCCTTTTCATGGAACCTCCGGGCTGCTGCCCGCTAGCGAATGTAGTAGACCCTGTTTTCCGCGCGTTCCGCGGCCTTGGGCATATCCCCGTCGGGATAGCCCAGGATACAGTGGCCTATGCCCTCGTACTCTTCCTCGATGCCCAGGTCCTTCAGGATCTTCTTGCCCTCCTCGGACTCGAATTCCTCCTTTGCCCTGTGTATCCAGCAGCTTCCAAGGCCAAGGGCGTGGGCAGCCAGCATGAGGTTGCCCATGACAAGGCTGCCGTCGTAGACGCGATTGGGACGATCCGCGACCCTGGCGAGCACGATGAGCACGACAGGGGCCCCGTAGAAGGGATCAAAGCCTTCCTTCCATCCGCCGATTTTGCAGTTCATGGCAGACAGACGATCGCGCATTTCCCTGTTGGTCACCGCTATAATGATGGTGGACTGATTGCCTCTGGCGCTGGCCGCGTAGGTCCCTGCCTTGATGACCTCATCGACGAGTTCCTGGGGAACCATGTCCGGCTTGTAGCTGCGGATGCTCCGCCTTGTGACCATGGCCTCGATAACCGGGTTCTTTTCCATGAGAATTCCTCCTTGCGGGTGCCGGGCTTCGGGCCCGGCAGTAACCCAAAACTGTACCTCAAAAAAATAGCCACTCAGCCGCTTCTGGCAAGACATGGTCTCATGCCTTTCTCGTTGGTGTTGCACGATATTGCCCTGGAGAGGCCAATGGACCAAAAAAGACAGATATCCCGGAAAACAAGGGGGCCTTCCACGCATCGGGGTCACGGGAGATCTGCCTGCCGACAAGCGCTCGGGCCATGGACTGCAGGGACGGGCGCAACAGGAACAGGCAGATCAAATCGCCGCAGGCCCGCACTTGTGCGCAACCCAGCGCTGTGCGATATTGCCGGCCAGGCCGCTCGCTCCCAAAGCGGCACAGGAGCGCACAAAAGACGGAGGGGAACATGGACCACGACGACAAGATGCGACAGATAGACAGGGAGGCAAGGGCCTCGGGACTTGCTGTCCTTGCCATTGTCCTCTTCTGGACAGTGGCAGGCTTTGGCGTCAGCCGCCTGGATGTCACGCTCTTCCACCTTCCCCTGTGGGCCATTACTGGCTGTCTCGGGACCTGGCTCTTTGCCACAGGCCTTTCCGTGTGGCTGGTGGCGCGCGTCTTCAAAAATTTCGAGTGGGAGGACACGGACAGCGCTCGCGACAGAGGCTGCCAGGACAACGCAAGGGAGTCCGGGGAGGCCCCAGGCCATGAGTGATGCGCTCGTGCTTTTGCCTGTGTTGCTCTTCATGGCGGCCATGCTGCTTGTCAGCGCCCTTTTGCGCAGGGCGGCGAAACCCGGCAACTCGGGCAGCAGCGGCTTTGTGAGCGAGTACTTCATTGGCTCGCGCAGCCTGGGCGGTTTTGTGCTGGCCATGACCACAGTGGCCACCTACAGCTCTGTCAGCAGCTTTGTGGGCGGACCTGGCCAGGCCTGGGAAATCGGCCTTGGCTGGATCTACATGTCCGTGGTGCAGGTGACCATGCTCATCCTCCTCCTGGGTATCCTCGGCAAGAAGCTGGCCCTGGCAGCCAGAAGGATCAACGCAGTCACCATCATCGACATCATACGCCACCGCTACCAGTCCGATCTCCTGGCAACGCTCTCGGCCATCATCATTGTGGTCTTCATGTGCGCGACCATGGTGGCCCAGTTCGTGGGCGGCGCCAAGCTCTTCGAGGCAGTGACAGGGCTTCCCTACCTGGCGGGCCTTGCCATCTTCGGTCTGGCCGTTGTTGTCTATACCACTGTGGGCGGTTTTCGCGGGGTAGCGGTCACGGACGCGGTGTGCGCGGTGTTCATGCTTGTCGGCATAGTGGTGCTTTTGGCAGGGCTCCTGCACAGCGGGGGCGGATTCGCAGCCATCATGGACAGAATCTCCACCCGCAGCCCGCAGCTGCTCGATCCCCTTTCCGCCGGCAACATGCCCGTGAGCCTGTACGTTTCCCAGTGGGTGCTGGTAGGACTGTGCGTCATTGCCCTGCCCCAGTCCGCTGTGCGCTGCCTGAGCTACGAGAACACGCAGGCGCTGCACAGGGCCATGATCATGGGAACAGTGGTGATCGGCGCCATGAACATAGGCATGAACCTCATTGGCGTGCTCGCGGCAGGGGTGCTGACAGGGGATCTTGCCCAGTACGGCAACAGCATAGACAACATCATCCCAAGACTCATAGCCTCCATGTCCCCGGCAGTGGCCGGCTTTTGCATCATAGGCCCCATAGCCGCAACCATATCCACCATTTCCTCCCTGCTTCTGGCAGCCTCCTCATCCATAGTGAAGGACATCTACCTGCACGCAAAGGCAAGGCGCAACGAGCCTGTTTCCACGCGCAGGGTCACCTGGTTCAGCCAGGGCTTTACCCTGGCCATTGGCCTGGCAAGCTTCCTTGTCTCCATCGATCCGCCAAGCGTCATCTGGAAGATCAACATGTTTGCCTTTGGCGGGCTGGAGAGCGCCTTCCTGTGGATCTTCCTGCTCGGCATGTTCTGGAGAAGGGCAAACCGGTGCGGCGGCATAGCGGCCATTGTCGGCGGCACCCTCTCCTACTGCCTTGCCATGGCCTTCGGGCTGCGCCCCCTTGATCTGCACCCCATAGTCGTGGGCATTGTCTTCTCCCTGGTCTGCTTCCTGGCTGGCACGCGCCTTGGCAGACCTGTGGATAAAAAGGTCCTTGCCTGCTATTTTGCCAGCGCAAGGGAAGATCGGCCCCTTGCCCAGTCACCAGCAAAGGGAAGAGTATCATGATTTGTCGTCTTGCCACCCAAGCAGACTACCAGAGTATTCGGGCCATCTATGGTCAGTACATGGACACGCCCGCCACCTTCGAGTACACCCTGCCCCCGGAGGAAGAGTACGCCGCAAGGCTTGCCGCCATACAGAGGGAAAATCCCTGCCTTGTGAGTGTGGAACAGGGCAGGATCACGGGCTTTTGCTACGCCCACTGTCCCTGGGAGCGCAAGGCCTACCAGTGGAATTCGGAACTGTCCGTCTACCTGGACAGGAACGCTGTGGGCAGGGGCACGGGAACGCGCCTCTACAGGGCCATCCTTGCGCTGCTGCGCCTGCAGAACGTGCGCGTGGCCCTGGGCTGCATAACCATTCCCAACAGGGCGAGCATTGCCCTGCACGCAAGATTCGGCTTCAGGCAGTCCGCCCTGTTCGAACGGGCGGGCTTCAAGAACGGTGCCTGGCACGACGTTGTCTGGCTGAGCCTGGACCTGTGCACAGACCCGGGAGAACCCGGGAGAATTGTGCCTGTGCACGACCTGGACGCGGACGCTGTTACCCGCATCCTGAAAGAATCCACAGACTGAGCCCGAGGCCAAGGGAGGAACCACATGACATTGTACAATATCTGTTTCAGCGCCAGGGGAACAACGCAGACCTGCTCTTCCATCATTGCCAGGGCTACGGGCATGGAAACCCGCGACGTCAACTGGCTTGCGAATCCCTGTACGGCACCTTTGACCATTGGCAGGGAAGACAGGCTTCTCTTCAGCATGCCCGTGTACGCGGGCTATATTCCCAAGCTGTGCGCAACCATGGCGCAAAACCTGCAGGGCGACAGGACACTGGCAGCCATAGTGGCTGTCTACGGCAACCGCCACTACGACAATGCCCTCATACAGATGAAGGATCTGCTTGATGCCAGGGGCTTTGTGGTTGTGGCAGCCGGGGCCTTTGTGGCCGAGCACTCCATCTTCACCAATGTTGCCAAGGGACGCCCGGACGAGAGGGACCGCCAGGCCATGACCGACTTTGGCGCGCACTGCGCAAAGCTCTTTCGCGCACAATCCTGTACCGAGGTCACTGTTCCCGGGGATCCCGCCTACAACGCGGATATTGCCATCAACCTGCCCTTCAAGCCGGACGCGGACGA
>CALVGM010000119.1 GCA_944327095.1 uncultured Desulfovibrio sp.
GATGGTGTGCATGCGGTTTTCCGCCTCAAGGAAGGCCTTGTTGCGCACGGACTCGAGCACGTCGTCGTTCACTTCCCTGCAGTCTACGCCGTACTTCTGGTAGATCTGCTCGCCAATGGTCGTGACGCGGTTGTGGAAGGCAGGCAGTCAGTGCAAAAATCCGCAGTCCGGATTCCCGGTCATGTCCATGACCTCGCTGGTCACCCTGTAGGGGGTGAGCAGCTCGATGCGTTCCTTCCACACCTCGTCCGGCTCGCCCATGGAAACCAACACGTCGGTGTAGAGGAAATCGCACCCGGCAACACCGGCCTGCACGTCCTCTGTGCGCTCGATTTTCGCGCCCGAGATCTTCGCGTACTCCTGCGCCTTGGCAAAGATGTCGTCGCCTGTCCACAGGCTCTTTGGCGCCACGGAGCGGAAGTTCACGCCCAGCATGGCGCACACGATCATGAGGGAGTTGCCCATGTTGTAGCGCGCGTCGCCAAGGTAGGCCATGGTAAGCCCCTTGAGATGGCCCGCACACTCCTTCATGGTGAGCATGTCCGCCAGAAGCTGGGTCGGATGCCACTCGTTGGTGAGGCCGTTCCACACCGGAACCGAGCTGTATCTTGCCAGTGTCTCAACCCTCTTCTGCTCGAAGCCGCGGTACTCGATGCCGTCGAAAAAGCCGCTCAAGACACGCGCGGTGTCCGCCAAAGACTCCTTCTTGCCCATCTGCGATCCGCTGGGGCCAAGGTAGGTCACGTGAGCGCCCTGGTCGTGGGCAGCCACCTCGAAGGAGCAGCGCGTTCTTGTGCTGTCCTTTTCGAAAAGAAGGGCAATGTTGCGGTCCTGCATGAGCTTGGGCTCGTTGCGTGCTTTCTTGGCGGCCTTGAGACGCGCTGCCAGATCAATGAGGTACTCGAGGTCCGCAGGGGTAAAGTCTATTTCCTTGAGAAAATGCCGTCCTGACAGCCTGTTCATCACTCGTACAAGCGCCTTTTCCCGTACGCTTGGCCGGGAGCTGGCGCCACCTCCTTATGTGTTGAGATTTTGCCCATGCCTTCAAGGGTGCTTGCGACCCTGCGGGCAGGTTCCTTGTCCCCTTGCGCCTGTCCGGGGGTTGGGGAAGCACAGCTTCCCCGACAGGACTTTTTGGGGAGTGAAAAAGGGAACATACACAGGAAAGCAGTATTTGGCAAATACTTGCGCGTCACAAAAATGTGTCCATTGGGCAAAAAAATGCCCTCGCGCCTAGCCCTGCCTGCGCCTGAGCCTGGCCTTCCTTTCCTCCATGAGAAAGCGTCCGGTGATCGAGGCAGGATCCGCCACAATGCCCTCTGGCGTTCCGCAGGACACTATGCGCCCTCCCCGCTCGCCGCCGCCCGGTCCCATGTCTATGACCCAGTCCGCTGCCAGGATGAAGTCCGTGTTGTGCTCTATGACCACCACTGTGGCACCCCTGTCCACCAGGGCGTGCAGCACACTGATGAGCTTGCCCACCTCGTGCATGTGCAGCCCGGTGGTGGGCTCATCCAGAATGTAGATCGTCCCCGGCAGGCTGCGCTTGCCAAGCTCGCGGCTGATCTTGATGCGCTGCGCCTCGCCCCCAGAGAGGGTAGTGGCTGCCTGTCCCAGCTGTATGTAGCCAAGGCCCACGTCCTCCAGCACGCCAAGGCGGCGCTCCAGGGAGGGGTAGCTCGCGAAGAAGGTTCTTGCCTGGCTCACTGTCAGATCCAGTACCTCGGAAATGTTGAGGCCCTTGTAGCGCACCTGCAGGGTCTCGTGGTTGTAGCGCTTGCCGTGGCAGACGTCGCAGGTTACGTACACGTCCGGCAAAAAGTGCATCTCCACCTGTATCTGGCCGTCGCCCTTGCAGGTCTCGCAGCGCCCGCCAGGCACGTTAAAGCTGAAGCGCCCGGGCGTGTAGCCCTTGCGCCTGGCGTCCGGGGTCATGGCAAAGATGTTGCGTATCTCGTCAAAGACCTTGGTGTAGGTGGCCGGATTGGACCTGGGCGTCCTTCCTATGGGCGTCTGGTCAATGGCCACCACCCGCTCCACTGCCTCCGCACCCTCCATGCCGGCTATGGTGCCGGGATTGTCCACGCGCAGGCCCTGGCGCAGGCACAAATGCTTGTAGAGCGTGTCTACCACAAGGGAGCTCTTGCCCGAGCCGGACACGCCGGTCACGCAGGTGAGCACGCCCAGGGGAAAGGACACGTCCATGCCCTGCAGGTTGTTGGTGCTCACCTTTTTGAGCACAATCTCGCCCCTGGGGCTTCTGCGCTCCTCTGGCATGGGCACGCTCATGTCCCCGCGCAGATACCTGGCTGTGAGGGTGTCGCTGCGCAAAAGGCTTGGCACAGAGCCCTCGAAGGTCACGTTGCCGCCCTGTATGCCGGACCCCGGGCCAAGCTCTATGACCGTGTCCGCCTCGCAGATGGTGGACTCGTCGTGTTCCACAACAAGGACCGTGTTGCCCCGCCGCTGCAGGGAGCGCAGGGTCTGCAAAAGGCGCTCGTTGTCGCGCGGGTGCAGGCCTATGGAGGGTTCGTCGAGCACATAGGTCACGCCCACAAGACCTGCCCCGAGCTGGGAGGCAAGACGTATGCGCTGGGCTTCCCCGCCAGAGAGCGTCACCATGGATCTGGCAAGCGAGAGGTACTCCAGGCCCACGTTCTGCAAAAATCCCAGCCTGTGGCGCAATTCCTTCAGGAGAGGATCCGCGATGAGCGCCCAGCGTCCCCCAAAGTGCAGGCCATCGAGCCAGGCTATCTCCCGTTCCACGGACAGGGCGCAAAACTGCGCTATGTTCAGGCCTTCCACGCGCACGGACAGGGCCTCGGGCTTGAGACGCGCCCCGTGGCAGTCCGGGCAGTCCGTAGTCTGGCGAAAGCGCGCAAGCTCGTCGCGCCAGGCGTCCCCGTACTGCATGCCCTGCTCAAGCAGGGGCACCACCCCAGGCCAGCGATCCTTTGTGACAGTCAGATTCACGTCCCTGGCAAAGTCGAAGTGATCCGACTGGTAGTCCCCCTTGGCGTAGATGGCAACGCTTCCTCCCATCCAGTTGCGGCGCAGGCCTGGAGAGCGCGTGGCAGGCCTGCCCTGGGCGTCCTCGCCAAAGAACAGGGCAAGCCAGGCGTCTTCGGCAAGGGATTCCAGGGGGGTATCCAGGGTAAAGCTGTGCCTTTGGCCAAGGGCTGCCAGGGCAGCCTCGTAGCGGGCAAAAACCTTTTTGTCCGCCCAGGGCAGAAGGGCTCCGCCCTTCAGGGAAAGCCCCCTGTTGGGAGCTATGAGGCGCGGCTCGAAGTAGTCTATGGTGCCAAGGCCCACGCAGCGAGGGCAGGCCCCCTGGGGTGTGTTGAAGGAAAAGAGCTGGGGACTTGGGGCAGGCATGGAAATGTGGCACACTGGGCAGGCCGAGGTGGTGGAATAGAGCCTGTCCTGCTCGCCCTGGGGCTTGTCCGGGCAGTGGAGCACAAGCTGTCCGCCGGCTTCCCTGAGAGCCAGTTCCACGGATTCGGCAAGGCGCGATCGCACGCCCTCGCGGACCACCAGCCTGTCCACCACAAGGTCCAGGCTGTGCTTGCGGTTCTTGTCCAGGGCAGGCACATCGTCAATGGTGTACATGACCCCGTCCACGCGCACTCTGGCAAAGCCCCTGGCCCTGAGCTTCTTTAGCCTGTCCGCCTGGGTGCCCTTCTGCATCTCGACCAGGGGAGCCATGACAATGATCTTGGTTCCCTCCTCCAGGCTCAGGATTTCCTCCAGAATCTCGTCCGTGGACCTGGCCTCTATGGAACGCCCGCATTTGGGGCAGAAGACCTTGCCGAGCCTGGCAAAGAAAACGCGCAAAAAGTCGTATATTTCCGTCACGGTGCCCACAGTGGAGCGGGGATTGTGGGAGGTTGTGCTCTGTTCGAGGCTTATGGCAGGCGTCAGGCCCTCGATCTTGCCCACATCCGGCTTGTCCATCTTGGGCAGGAACTGCCTTGCGTAGGCGGAGAGACTTTCCACGTAGCGCCTCTGGCCTTCCGCGTAGACAATGTCAAAGGCCAGCGTGGACTTGCCCGAACCCGAGGGGCCACAGATGACCACCAGCTCGTCGCGGGGAATGTCCAGAGAAATGTCGTGCAGATTGTGCTGGCGTGCGTGCTCTATGTGGATGCAGCGCATGGGAGTGGCCGCGCGGGAGGGCTCTGCCCCTTCTGTGTTCGCGCCCTGCTGCGCCACGTTGCACGCTCCCTGTATTTCCTGTGTCTTGCGAGTTTCCTGTGTCATGACATCTCTCGGCGCTGGCCCTTGCCTCATGCAATGGACGCGCCGTCTCCCTTGATTGCTCTACTGTGCGCCTGTCCCTGAAAATTGCCGTGCCCTTGGGCCTCTTTCCCGCAGGCTGGATCCCTTGGGCTAGCGCTCGCACCAGTCCGCTAGTTTTGCCTCGTAGGTAGCCGGATCGTAGCGGCAGGCATCGTACATGCCAGCCAGCTCCCTCTGCCTGCTGGCCTCGGCCAGGATAATGGCCGCGGCAACCGAGACATTGAAGCTCTGGATCATGCCGTACATGGGGATGTAGAGCTCGCCAGTGGCTATGTTCGCAAGCTCTGGCGCCACGCCGCTGTGCTCGTTGCCAAGGACTATGGCCATGGGCTTTGTAAAATCGTAGGAGCGCAGGGGCCTGGACGTGGGCGTGCAGTCCGTGACCAGGATCTGATAGCCCTCAAGGGCCTCCTTAAGCTCTGCCTCGTTTCTGTGGCGTACGGTGCCCACCCACTTGCGGGCAGAGGCCGAGGATTTGCGCCCGAGCAGCGGAAAGGCCGTGTCCGTGTAGTACAGATGCACGGCTTCCACCCCGAAGGCGTCACAGGAGCGGTAGATGGCGGAGACATTGTGGGGATCGTGTATGTTGGCCAGCACCAGGGTGAGGTCGGGCTGCCTGTGCTGCAGGACCCTGGCCATCTTCTCGCGCCGCCTCTGTGTAGGTATTTTTGGCATGTTCTGCTCCTGTGCCTTGGGGGATGTCGCGCCGGGGGAAAGCTCTCTTTCCTGCGCGTGCAGGTATTCCATGGAAGGGTGAAGGTTGTGACCATGTACGCCATGGAGGCCGGTCAGGCAAATACTGTGATTCGTTCCCCCGCGCAACAAAAAAGGCTGCCCGGCCAGCCCCAAAAAAGCAAAGGGCCCCCGATGGACAAGACCGGGAGCCCATGGACAGGAAGGAAGTCCTTGCTAGAAGAAAATAAGGGTCACGATGAGGAAGAGCGGGATGAGGATGCCGCAGGACCACATCATGTAGCCAAAGAAGCTGGGCATGGGAACGCCGCGCTCTTCGGCAATGGAGCGCACCATGAAGTTGGGCGCGTTGCCGATGTAGGTGTTGGCTCCCATGAACACGGCGCCAGCGGAAATGGCAATCAGGGTGTCGGTCATGGTGTGCATGAGCACCTGCGGATCGCCACCGGCGGTGTTGAAGAACACCACATAGGTCGGAGCGTTGTCAAGGAAGCTCGACAGCGCGCCTGTGAGCCAGAAGAAGGCCGCGTTCACGGGCTGCCCATCGTGGAAGACCATGTTGATAAGGCCTGCCAGGGCTCCGTCCGTGCCAGCGCGCAAAATGGCGATGGCCGGAATCATGGACAGGAAGATGCCGAAGAAGAGCTTGCCCACTTCCAGGATGGGGCCCCAGGTAAAGCCGTTGAGCTCGCGGCTCTCTCTTGGAGTCATCTTCCAGGACAGCCAGGCTATAACAAGCAGGACCACGTCGCGCAGGGTGCCGGAGGTGGAGATGTGTATGCCCATGATGGAGCCAAGCTCGCCAAGGTCCACGATGCCGGAGATGAGCACTGCCAGCACGATGCCCAGGAGCAGAATCAGGTTGACCTTGCCCTCGAGGCCGAGCTTTTCCTCTGCGGCATTGGGATCATGGGGCGGAGTGGGGGAACCTTCCTTCTTGTAGAGGATGGTGTCGATGACAAAGTAGATGCCGAGCAGGCACACGGTCATGAAGCAGGTCTTCAGGAAGAGGTGCTGCAGGGTCCAGAAGAAGTCCACGCCCTTGAGGTAGCCAAGAAAGAGCGGCGGGTCGCCGAGAGGCGTCAGGGAGCCGCCTATGTTGGCCACAAGGAAAATGAAGAAGACCACCTGGTGCACGCGGTACTTGCGGTGGGCATTGGCGCGCAAGAGGGGACGGATGAGCAGCATGGCAGCGCCCGTGGTGCCCATCCAGCTTGCCAGCACTGTGCCTGTGAGCAAAAGCCCTGTGTTCACGGCCGGTGTGCCCACAAGGGAGCCCTTGAGGCGCACGCCGCCAGCCACTGTGAACAGGGAAAACAAAAGGACAATAAAGGGGATGTACTCGAGCAGGATGGAGTGCAGGCCCTCGTAGAGGGCTGTGTCAAAGCCATAGACAATGGCACAGGGCACCAGGAAGGCCATGCCCCAGAACACGGCCACCTTGCCGAAGTGATGTTCCCAGAAATGGGCAAAGAACAGGGGGCCAAGGGCAATGGAGAGCAGCATGCAGGCAAAGGGCACTGCCCAGAGGACGGACAGTTCCGCGCCCGGGATATGGGGCAGGCCCTCGGAGGCCTCGGCCAGACCGGGCAGCAGGGTCAGGATTGCCAGCACAAGTCCCGACAACAGGGTCAAACGTTTCATAAGTATAAAAAACCTCCTCGGGGTGGATGCCACGCCGGGCTTCAAAGCCGTGTGCCGGCCTCGCTCTGTCGAGAGTACAAGTCAGCGCACCTGACTTATTTGTACCTTAGTGGACTGCCCAGAAAAGTCAACGTCATTTCCCGGACAGGAGGCATTCTTTGCAGGAATGAAACATTTGTTCCCCTTTTCACAAAACAATCCCGGGAACAAAAGCGCCCTTCATTTTCTTTGAGAAGACGCTTTTTGCTGCAATTCTCCTTTCTGTCAGCGTGTATATCCATGGCATGGGTCAAAAGACTTGGGCCCATCTTCCTCATTCTCTCCCAAAAACAAGAGACCCCGCAGTGGCTATTGCAGGGTCTGGCTGGTCTTGTCCTGTGATCTTCAGGCAGAAGATCCGGGCTTCGATCTCCTTCCCGGGGCTAGAGCAGGGACATGAATTGCATGTAGGAAAAGAGAATAAGCAGGCACAGCGGGGCTGCGCCCAGCACGGTCTGTCCCCAGCCAAGGCGCAGGGCAGCCTTGCAGCCCACAAGCGCGCACACAAAGCTCCAGATCATGCCGGCAATGGTGCCAACGCCCGGGATGATGCAGAGGATGAGCGGAGCCTGGGCGTAGCACAAGACCTGCAGGACAACGGAAAAGTCCACCCTTGCGCGCGCGAGCAGCCGCCAGCACAGGTAGAGTATGGCCGTGTAGATGTACAGCTGCAGGCAGAGCATGACGCAGCGCAGCACAAGCCAGAAGAAAAAATTCCCCTTGCCGGAAATGAGCTCCCCGAGCTGGCGGATTTCCGGGTCCGTGGTGGTGGGCATGATGTAGTGGAAGAAGGCTATGCTCCACACATGCTCAATCACGGTCTGCAAGACGCATATGGTGAAGAAGAAGGCCAGGGCCAGCAGGGCGGATCTCGGCACTATGCCGGCAAAAAAGCGCTGCGGCGCAAACATGACGCGCAGGCAGGTCTGGTAGAGGGCAGGCACAAATTCCTGCAGGGTGCGCGCGCACTCCCAGGGATTGAAGCTCCAGCCTTCTTCGTCCTCGGTGTGCACATCCTCGGTTTGCCTGGTCTCCCTGTCCCTCGCTCCGCGCTCTTCCCTGTTCTCGACAGATGCCCTGGCTGCACCAGAGTCCCTGGCAGATTCGGTCTGTCCCGTCTCGCCTGTCTGCTGGCTGGCCCCTTCTTCCTTTTCCTTTCGTGCAAGAGGCCTTGCAAAGAGGTTTTCCTCCTGCTCGTGCACTACGGCACCAGGGGGAAGATCATCCGCCCTTTCCTGTTCCGTGCTCCTGCTCCGCGCAGGTCCGCCCGCGCAGCCAAACTCCTGCGTGAGCTTGCCCTGCCCATCGCGCGCCTGGGGCTGCGCGTCAGGCTTGGACGCATCCTTTTTGGGCAGGGACGAGAGGCGCACAGCAGCGGGCCTGTTTTCCTGGACCTGGCCCGCTTCCTCCATGTCCCTTGAGAAGCGGAAGGTCTGGCCGCATTGCGGGCAGCGCGCTGTCACAACGCCGGTAGGAATGCGCTCGTCTGCCATTTCGCGGGTATAGCCACAGTTTGGGCAGTGTATCTTCATATGGCCTCCTCGGGGCCGGCAGGAAATGGGGTCCAAAATCCGAAAGACTGGCCAGCTGCCCGCAGGGTGTGCATGCAGGCCCGCTCCCAGGGATGCTCTAGCCCTGACCCGAGCACAGCCTGCGCACTGCCCTTGCCTTGGCAAATATCTGTTCGAAATCCGGGCTCGACGCATGGGTCGAATGCCTGCGCATTTCCTCAAGGCCTGCCAGACCGTCGCTCACCAGTTTCTCGACCTCGGCAAAGGTGTACTCGCCCTTCTTGATGCGCAGAAGCTCCTGCGCGCAGGCAAGCGGATAGTGCAGGCTTCCGGTGCGCAAGAGTTCCTCCTGCTGGCGTATGGCGCGCACAGCGTGGGACATGGCCTTCCAGTCTATGTCCCTGTTCTGCCTGGCAAGCTCAATGCGCTCCATGTTGGGCTGCAGGGTCTTTTGCAGGCGGGGAATGACCTCGTCCACCCTTGTGCGGCCCATGTGACACTGCTCGGCCAGGACAAGGCCCCTGTCCTCGGCCAGCTTGCAGTACTGCGGGGTGGCTATGCGCGCGACAATGTCCTCCGCCACGTCTTCCAGGCGCTTTCTGCCGTCCTCCCCTTCCAGAAGACGCAGCACCCGGTAGAGCACGCCAAGGCGTGTGCCGGCCATGCCGTAGCTCTTGCCCTGGCCCTGGCAGTAGGCAAGGCATCCTGTGCCGTTGGAAAGGTTCAGAAAGGTCAGGGGGCTGTCAAACACTTCCTTCATGGCCGGGTGGCAGTAGAGGGTGCAGGAGGGGTTGGTCGGTGCATAGAGCAGATCCAGGGCCCCGGTGTTGCCCAGAGGCAGCATCTGGCACAGCCAGCGTTCCAGGGGAAAGAGATCCATGTCCTCGTCCCTTGGGCCATTCTTGTGCTCGGCAGTTCCCGTTGTGCTGTGCACGCCCCTTTGCATGCAGGCCTCTTCCAGGGTGGCTGGCGCTGTCATGGGCAAAAAGACGCCGCGCACATCCGTGTCCGATATGCCCTCGACTCTGGTGCCGTAGAGATCCGAGCCAAATCTGGTCAGAAAAAGCAGTCTGCCCCTGCCCTGCAGCAGGTCCGTCGCCTTTTGTATCAAGTTGTCCATGCTTTCTGGCGCAGGCCCCGGGTTCCCTTGGGTATCCACAGACCTCTTGCGCGCCACCTCCTGAAAATATTTGCAATGGGCCGCGCCCTGGCGGCCCTGATCCCTGTCATATGCCTGCCCCTTTGCAGGGGCGATACTCTATTCCCTGCCCCACAGCGCGAGCAGGGGACCTGCCGGCATGAGGGCCTCCAGGGGAATTTCCACGTCCTTGGCGTCTGGCATGCGCGTGACCTGGTAGGGCTGGAAATACACCCTGACGCCACGAGACGTGAGGGCAATGCTCGCGAAGTTTTCCGGCAGGGGAAGGGTTCCGGACTCGATGTCCTCGCGCATGAGCACGCCAGCGCCCTGCATGAGCTGCTTGCGCGACTCGCTCGAGAGAATGCGCAGGGCTGTGTCCACATTTTCGAATATGTCCACTATGTGCAGTCTCTGCCCGCTCAGCAGGTTGTAGTTCAGGGTGAGGATGTCCTGATTGAGATGCGAGGAGCCTGTGTGCATCCACACGTCAAAGACAATGCTGGCGCACACGCTTGAGGCCCTGAACACGCTGTAGCTGGCGTTGAGCCAGGCCACGTTGTAGTCTTCCTGCGCGAGGAAGCTGCCGGGTTCCGGAGTCGCGAAGTCGTTTTCGAAGGTCGTGGCAATATGCCCTACCCAGGCCTCGATGTCCCTGTCCACGTCCGCCCTGCCCAGCACAGGGTACTGGAAGAGTATGTCGGGCATGTGTCTGCGGCCTGCGCGCTCCAAAACCGCGCGCCTTGCGGCAGGTGCGCCAGCTCCGCCCTCGGAGCGCATGTCCCGCAGGCCGGAAGGCTCTTCCTGCCTTGCGTCTCCGCGCCCGTGCCCCGAGCCGTCGGGATGGGGCGGCTCCTGGGTATTTTGCTGGAGATACAGATACTTTTCCAGATTGAGCAGCGGAGCGCTGATCAGGGGCGAGGGAAGGGAAAGCGCTGCGCATTCCCAAAAAAGCGTACAAAGGACAAGCAGGAAAGGCCTGCGCCACACAATTGCGGACGACATTTGAGACAACCGACCGAACAAGGGAGTCTGAACAGGGGAAACATCAGGGCGGGACAGCCGCGCGTTGGCGCTGCCAATCCGTTGGGCAAGCCTCTATCCTTGCCCGCGCCAGCCTGTCAATGACAAATTGCCCGGCACCCCGGGGCAAAGGGCAAAAGCCTGGCTCTCTCCCCTAGCCCTCCCTGTGGCCTTCGCCCGCGAGATCGGCCAGACAAGCCGCAATCTTGCGCGCCCTGGCCCTGCCTATGCCCGGTATGGTGGCAAGCTCCTCCACGCTGGCCTTTTGCATGGCCGCAAGGGAGTCAAAGTGATCCCACAAGAGCCTTGCCGTGGCAGCGCCTATGCCCGGCAGGCGCATGAGCTCGGCAGAAAGCGCTGTGCGTGACCTGGCCTTCCTGTGGCTTGTAATGGCAAAATGGTGGGTACTGTCGCGTACGCTCTGCAAGAAGAGCAGCTCCGGGCTCCCCTCGCGGAAGGGAAGCGGGTTGCTGCGCCCGGGCACAAAGATGCGGTCTGCCACATTGCCCGCGCGCCTGTCCGCGTGCCCCTGCTCATCCCTGGCCTTGGCTATGCCCGCCACGGCAAAGAGCCCTTCCCTGCCGCTTTCCTGCAGGGCGCGGACCACCGAGGCCACCTGGCCACGGCCGCCGTCCACAAGCAAAAGATCCGGCCAGGGCGGGCCGCTCTCAAGGCGTCGTGCCACCCAGGCGTGCAGGGTCTGGTAGTCGTCGTTGCTGTCCGGCATGTTGTAGACGCGCCAGGCCTGGCGGTCGGCCACACCGTCCGTGTAGACCACAAGCCCCACCCTGGTCTGCCTGCCCTGGGTGTGGGACACGTCCACGCACTCGATGCGCGCCAGGGGTGCTTCCAGATGCAAGAGCTTCGCTATGCCCGGCAGGGGGCCGCTTGTGGCTGCCCTTTTCCTGCGCAGTGTCTCCTCCCTGGCATTGCCCTGGGCTATGTCCACCAGCCTGTTGTCCGCAGCGTTTTGCGGAGCCACAAGACGCACTGGTGCGGCGCGCCTTTCCGAAAGCCATTGCTCGAGAACTTCCCTTGAGCCTGTATGCCCTGCGGCACCAGAGGTTTTTGTGAATCCTGCTCCTGCGTCAGACAAGCCCGAAGCCTCGGCATCCCCGCTGTCTGCGCCCTGTCTGTCCCTTTCGTCCTCCTCCTCTTCCCCGTCCCTGGGGATCCAGGGCAAAAGGATGCGCCCAGGAGGAAGTGCGTCGACATAGAACTGGCCCACAAAGCTGAAGAGAAGCTCGGACGCGTCCCCAAAGTCCAGACCCTGCCAAAAGAAGGATCTGCCGTCCATGACCGCGCCGGAGCGCACAAAGATGATGCCGAGCGCAAGGCCGTCCTCGCCCGCGTACAGGCCTATGACATCCATGTCCCCGCCCTTGGGCAGGACAACGGCCTGCTGTTCTATGGTCCGCTCCACAGCCTGTATCTGATCGCGGTAGAGGGCAGCCTGCTCGAATTCCAGCTCGTCCGAGGCCTTGAGCATCTTCTCCTTCAGCTCTGCCAGAAAGTCATCCGCCTTGCCGGAAAGCACCTGGCAGACGTGGTCCACGTGCTCGTGGTAGGTCGAGACAGGCACATTGCCCATGCAGGGCGCAAGGCACTGGCCCATGTGGTGGTAGAGGCAGGGACGCACGCGGTTGCGCATGGCCCTGTCCGTGCACCTGCGCAGGGGAAAGGCCCGATGCAGGAGCTTCCAGGTCTGCCTGGCAGCCAGGGCCGAGGTAAAGGGGCCAAAGTAGCGGGCCTGATCGCGCCTTGCGTGGCGTACAATCTCAAGGCGCGGGTAGCTGGCCTTCACGTCCAGGCGAAAGAGCGCGTACTGCTTGTCGTCGCGCAAAAGGATGTTGTAGTGGGGCCTGTACTTCTTGATGAGGCTCGCCTCGAGCAGAAAGGCCTCCTTGTCCGTGGTAGTGGTCAGGTACTCGAGGCTTTGGGCATGGGACAGCATGGCCACGGTCTTGGCCGGGATGTCGCTGCGAAAGTAGGAGAGCACGCGCCTTCTGAGCACACACGCCTTGCCCACGTAGATGACCCTGGATGCCCCGTCCCGGTAGAGATAGACCCCGGGGCAGGCCGGTATGCTTTGCGGATCGGGTTTTTCCATGGCGTGGCTGGCGGCCTAGTGTCCGGTAATGCCGTACTTCTTGAGCTTGTACTGCAGAAGACTCTTGGAAATGTTCAAAAGCTCCGCTGCCTTGACCTGCACAAGATCCGCCCGCACCAGGGCCCTGCGTATGATGGCGGCCTCTATCTTGTTCAATGTGGCCACAAGATCCAGCTGCACTGGCAGAAGATCCACAGCGCTCTTGAACTGGGACTCCTCGTCGCGGATTTCCGCAGGCAAATCCTCCTCGTCTATGACCTGCCCGGGCACAAGCACCATGCAGTTCTCCACGATGTTTTCAAGCTGGCGTATGTTGCCCGGCCAGTCGTAGCCCGTGAGGTAGTTGAGCGCCTTGGTGGAAAAGCTCTTCACCTCGGTCATGTTGTTGTCCTGGCGTATCTTGTCAATAAAGTGGGCCACAAGCAGGGGAATGTCCTCACGTCTTTCGCGCAGGGGAGCCATGTGCAGCTGGACCACGTTCACGCGGTAGTAGAGGTCCTCGCGAAAGGCCCCCTCCTCCACCTTCTTCTGCAGGTCGCAGGTCGTGGCCATGCAAAAGCGCACGTCCACGCTGATGGACTGGGTTCCACCCACGCGCTGCAGGCACCTGTCCTGCAGAACGCGCAAGAGCTTGACCTGCAAATCCGGGGACAGGGCGGCGAGCTCGTCCAGAAAGAGTGTTCCGCCCTCGGCCTGCTCGATGCGGCCGCGCTGTATGGCCGGGCTGCCCTCCACGGAAGAAGGAATCTCGCTGCCAAAGAGCTCGCGCTCCAGGGCTTCGGGAGAAAGGGAGGTGCAGTCCACAGCCACAAAGGGCTTGTCCTTGCGGGGGCTGGCAAGATGGATGGCGCGCGCTGCCATCTCCTTGCCTGTGCCGGTCTCGCCTGTGATGAGCACGGTTGTCCTGCCCGGAGCCGTGCGCTCGATCTTCTGGCGCACGCTCACAATGTTCTTGCTCCTGCCCACCAGGGTGTGTACCCCGAAGCGCTCCTGCATGGCCTCCTGCAACAGCCTGTACTGACGATGGGCGCGGGAGAGTTCCACTGCGTTGTGGATGGAGAGCAAAAGCTCGTCGTTGGAAAAGGGCTTGGTGATGTAGTCGAAGGCCCCGTACTTCATGGTCTCCACTGCGCTTTCAATGGTCCCGAAGGCAGTCATGATAAGCACGGGGATGTGCGGCAGCTGCTTTTTGACCTGCATCAGTATTTCCACGCCGGACACATGGGGCATCTTCATGTCCGTCACCACAACGTCCACTTCGCTTTCCTGCAGAAAGGCCAGGGCCGTGACGGGATCGTTGATGGCCGTCACTGTGTAGCCCGCGTCCTCAAGCAGGGTCTGCAGCACAAGAAGATAGTTCTTTTCGTCGTCTATGACGAGAATATGGGCATTTTCGGACATGATGGACCTCTATTGAAACTCCCGGACATTACCTTGGGCAACAAAACCCTCTCCTTGCAGCGCGGTTCGCAGGCCCCAAGCGCAAGGCCCAGGTTCTGCCCCGGGCGGCGCGCTCACTGTGCCTGAGTCGACCGCAAGGCGCAATTTGTCTTGCGCGATCGACAGATTGCGCGATTGTCCTGCCGCTTGCGCGATCAGGGCCAGTGAGGGCTTGTCCAGCCCTCATATGTATGCAAATATCCGGATATACAAATATGTCTATATACGAATTCTGCGATATATATACTATCACAGGATGTTGGATTGATTTTTTGTTCAGACAGACAGCTGCTTTTGTGCGCCGCAGCTCTCCTGCACCTCGACCGGAGCAAGGGGAAGCAGCACTTCCACCCTGGCCCCGCCCTCCTCGGCATTGGAAAGATGCACGCTGCCGCCATGGGACTCGATGATGGAGCGGACAATGGGAAGGCCAAGGCCCGTGCCTGCGTCCTTGGTGGTGAAGAAGGGCTCGAACAGCTTGTCTATGGTGTCCGGGTCAAAGCCGGGCCCCGAGTCCGTGACCTCCACCACGGCCCAGTCCTCCCGCTCGAAGGTGCGCAGGATGAGGGTGCCGTCCTTCTTCATGGCCTGGCGACCGTTCACAAGGATATTGTACAGGGCGCGGTACAAGAGATCCTTGTCTCCCAAAACCCACAGATGCCCGCACAAGTGCGATTCTACCACGATGTTGTCCCTGGCGAAATCCCCCTCCACAAAGGCCAGGATCTGGCCTATCACAAGCTCGAGATCGACTGGATCCTGCTTTGGCTGCCTGGGGCGTGCGTAGTCGAGAAAGTCGTTCACTGTCTGCGACAGGCGCAGGGACTCGTCGTATATGGCCTGCATGAGCATGGCCGTTGCCTTGTCCGACTTGCTGCTGGCCCTTCTTTGCAAAAGCTCGGCTGTCGAACGGATAATGCCCAGCGGGTTGCGTATCTCGTGGGCTATGCTTGCCACCACGCGCCCCATGCTCACAAGCCTTTCCGTGCTCTGCAGCTCCTTTTCCAGCTGCATGTTCTTCTGCATGCGCAGGCTCAGGACCCTCTCGGCCCTGTGGATGATGATTATGAGCAGAATGAACATGATGATGGAGGACATGAGGCACATAATCACGATGGCCGCCTGGAAAAGCAGCACCTGGGCGTAGTCGGCCGTGATGTCCTGGGTGAGCTCGAGCACACCGAGCACAGGGGACGCGCCTGTATTGTAGGCGTCGCCGCGCAGGGGATAGAGCACCCGCAACTTGACGGTATTGGGCTTCAGGGGCCAGTGCAGGGGCATCTTCCAGACATCGATGTCCGACACTGTCTCGGGCTTGAGCAGCTCGCCCTGGAAGGCCCCGCCTATGTTCAGGGGGGCCAGGCCCTTGCGGCCTATTTCCGAGGGGTCCGTGGAATAGGCCACCACCCTGTTGAAGTCGTACACGCGCAGCCTGGACACGGGCAGCCCCTCGATGACCGAGCGGACAACCCCGTCCAGACGATCGTGCTGCTCTTCCTGGCGCAGGGCTATGTGCCCGTAGGCAAGGATTGTGGGCACCGCAAAGCGCTGGAAGATCTGGTTGTTCAGATTCTGGGCCAGGAGCAGGGCAAAGCCCTCCTGGCGTTCCATGAGCGTCTGTCTGGCCTGGTTGGAGATGAAGAAGGAAAGTCCCAGGCTCACGAGCAGGACCACAAGCAGGGACAGCCAGGACAGGGTACGGGCATAGCTCAGGGACAGTCCCCCGTCCCCCTGCAGCCTGCCACCACGGAACAGGCCCTTCTTGCCGTTTGTCTGGCCGTTTGCGACCTGTCCGTCCACTCCCCTGTTGTCCGGCATGTCCCTGCCTCCCTTTGACTAGAAATCCTGCCGCACTTCGGCAGTCTTCAGATAGTGCGCAAGAAGCTTTTCTTCATCCTCGTAGCCTGGCTTGCCAAGACGGGCGTTGGCAAGCCTCTTGCCAAGCTCCACAGCCGGCTGATCCAGGGGATTGATGCCCATGAGCCAGCCTGTAAGCACTGTGGCTATCTCCAGCAGCATCATGAGCTTGCCTCCGGATTTTTCCGAAGCGTCGTCAAGGCAGATCTGCACTAGGGGGACGTCGTGCATGGAAAGCGCCATGCGCGTGCCCAGGGACTCGGCCTCGATGAGGCAGGAGAAGGGCTTGCCGGACAGAAATTCCCAGCCCTTGGGAAGGTTGTCCGGGAAGGTTGGGCCGGCATTGTGTTTTTCGCTTGTCACAAAGAGGCAGGCCTTGTTGCGTATGCCGTCCAGAAACATCTGGTTTACGGAATGCTGGTCCGTCACACCGGTTGCGGGAATAGGCATGGTGCCAAGGCCCTCCTTGCCCAGGCTTTCCGCCCACAGCTGGGCGAACCAGGGGCCGTACATGGCAAAGAGAGGCTCGTAGCAGAAGAAGATGAGGTCCGTGTAGCCATAGTCCTCGAGGGCCTTGGCCCAGGAAGCCAGGGCCATGGAAGGATGGGTGGCCAGGGAGGCCTGGTTGTCCACCAGCGGCCTTGCCAGGGAGGCCGCGCCCTCAAGCAGGGCTTCCCAGTCAATGCCAAGGAAGGCCGCAGGCAAAAGGCCCACAGCGGAAAGGGCCGAGTAGCGGCCGCCGAGATTGTCGGGCACTTCCAGGGCATCCAGACCGTGCGCGCGCGCCTCTTCGCGCAAAAAGCCCTTTGCCTCGTCCGTAACCACGATCATGTGATCCTTCCAGGCCTCTCCAAGAGCCTTTTGCAGCCATTCCCTGGCCAGAAAATACTGGGAGATGGTCTCGATGGTGCCCCCGGACTTGGAAATGGTCACCACAACCGTTCTTTGGGGATCCAGCAGGCCGAACCAGTCGCCCAGGGTCGTGGGGCAGACATTGTCGGCAATCCAGATCTGCTTGCCCTCGTGCCCGCCGTGACCAGGCATGTCCACCTCCCTGGCAAAGGCCTTTTGCATGGCCCGCGTGCCAAGGGCAGAACCGCCTATGCCCAGTACAAGCATATGCTTGTACTGCCTTGTCTTTTCCACAAGACGGGGCATGTCGCGCTTCAGTGTTTCCACATAGCCCATGCGCAGGAAGGGAAGCAGTCCGGCATCCACTTCTTTGGCAAGGCGCAGAGACAGTTCCTGCGCCCTTGCGGCCAGGGATTGCACATGGCTTTCACGAACCCGGGCCGTGCAGGCCCTTGACCATTCTAGATAGGACATAGAATTACTCCATTGTCTTCAAAAGATAGGGTACGCCCATTGCGCGCGCAATCAGGCATTTTTGCCACAGCACTTCTTGTATTTCTTGCCACTGCCACAGGGGCAGGGATCGTTTCTCCCCACCTTCGGGCTCTCGCGACGGATGGGTTCGCGCGCAAGGGGGATGCCACCTGTGTAGTACAGCCTGCCCTCGACGGGCCTGAAATAGGCATGTTCGGCCAATTCCCTCGCTACGCCGTCCACAATGTAGTCTGCCACGTAGTCCACGTATTCGCAGCCTTCTTCCTCGTCCCTGCCGCTTCCAAGAATCGCAAGCCTGCGCCAGTCCAGGCCCGAAGCCCGTTCCTCCAGCATGCTTGCCGTAATAGCTTCTTCGCCTTCCTCCTGCCAAGCTGTCCTTTCCAGATAGTCCCAGGCGCCCACGGCATAGGCGCAGTAGCGGGTCCGCAGCATGGTGAGCGGATCCTCTGGCCAGCGCTCTTCCCTGTGGTAGGGAGCGCAGCATTCCTCATAGCTCTTGCCACTGCCGCAGGGGCAGGTAGTCATTGTTGTGTCAGACATGTTCTGTATCCTTCGTGTTGTCCCCCACATGGGGGAGAAATTCCCTGGTTCTGTTGTATTCTGGCTGTACGGTAAACCGAAAGACTGTACGCGGGCTCTTGCGTGGCTCAGGCATTTTTGCCGCAGCACTTCTTGTATTTCTTGCCGCTGCCACAGGGGCAGGGGTCGTTTCTTCCCACCTTGGGTGCGCGACGGACTGGCAGGGGATCCATGGGAATACCTCCAAGGTAGGTCAGCGTGCCGTCCATCCTCATGAAAAAGGCTAGCTCGCGTACCATCAACCCCTTGTCCATGTACCCCTGGTCATTCAAATTCACTGGGGCCACAACAGCACAATCGAGCTGGTAGTCCACGCACTCAATGTCATCCACGCCCAGTTTCCGGATAGCAAGGCCTTCTGGATCCTCAAGGCCTTTTTTGCCATGCCTCAGGATGACTGCTTGCTTCACACGGACAACGACATTCTCTTCTGCGACGTCTTCCAGTACATCCACCAATGGGGGATTGCGCTCCTCATCGTCGGCAAGGGGAGGCAGCTCGGGCTCAAGATGAGGGGCTTGAGCCAATGCATTCATGGCAAAGGCACAACATCTTGCCCGTACAAAGCTGATCGCATCATCAGGGACAGCTACTTCTGTAAGGTAGCTTGCACAACATTCCCCGTATGTCTGTCCGCTTCCGCAGGGGCAGGGAAATGCAAAATCTCCTGCTTCAATGGCTTCTTGGCTGGATAGTTCACGCATTCCTGTATAGAAAATTCTGCCATCTTCTTTTTCGTAAAAATAGCGTACAGACTGCGGAAATGTACCTCTTGAATCCATCCAGCAGACACTGCCGTCAATATACTCGCGGCCCATCGTGTCTCTTCCCTGCGAGTACTGCTGAAACAGGTTCGTATTCAGTCCCATACGATGGAGCATAGACAGCATATCGGTAGACAGGGGTGTTTCCCCATGCTTGAGACGGGAAGTCCTTGCAAGATAGTCGCGTCTGCCAAGCTTCATGGCACTCATACGGGTGCGCACAAGTGTGCACGCGTCTTCTGGCAAGCGAGTACCATTGTGATAGGGCGCACAACAGTCGCTATACCTTGCCTCGCGTCCGCAAGGGCACCATGTGTCTGGCTCATCCAGAGTCGCCGCAACATGAGGTTCTATGCCTGAACAATAGATTTTGCCGTCAACACGCCTGAAATAGCAGCGCGCCTGCAGCTCCATATCGCCGCCAAGAATCTGTCCGCTATAGCAGGCATCCAGGTATTCCTCGTCGTCCCTCTTCCCTTTCTCAAGGGTCTCAACCTCTGTCCACAAAATATCGCAAGTGTCCGCAAGAGCGTTCAGCTCATCTGCCCTGAAGAGGGTTCTCCCCTCTCCCGGACGGGCTGTGCGCTCAAGATATTCCCATTTGTTGCAAGCCATGGCGCAGAAACGGGTGCGCGCCATGGTTTCGATATCTTCTGGCCAGCGTTCCCCTTCAAGGTACGGCCTACAGCACGTTTCATAGCGCTTTCCACTGCCACAGGGGCATGGACATTTCCTTTGAGCAGCTCTGTACACGGTTCTGGGCGTGGGAGACGACTCTGTATAGTAGAGCTTTCCTCCTACACGCTCGCACAGGGAGCGCTCCTGCCATTGCTTCAGTTCCGTCCCCTCGTCGCCGCTCTTTATGCCCTTGGCCATCCAGTCTGCGTACTCTCGTCCCTCACTGTCTACTCCCCTGTTGTACAAGACAAAACGGAAGAAACGCGCAATTTGCGGATCTTCAAAAACCCCAGGTAAATTTTGCGGGACAAAATGCCTATCCTCGACCTTGTCAATCCTGGAGGTCGCGTCCAGATACTCCTTGTCTCGACGCGCGCAGGCAGTGAAGCGCGAACGAACCATGGCCTCGACATCTTCAGGCCAGCGCTTGCCCTCCAGATACGGACCGCAACACTCATCGTACCTTTTGCCGCTGCCGCAGGGGCAGGCATCGAGATCCTGTTCTTCGCCAAAGGCAGCATTTATATCATAAGCCTGGAGAAAGTCTGCCCTGGTAGTGTAGTATATCTCCCCGCCTACAGTAGTAAAATAGTCTCTTTGCTCAAGGAGTGTCTTTCCGTCTTCGGGATTGTCAAATATGTATTCATATTGCACATACCCGTAGTTATCCGAACCTTTGCCGCTCTCAAGTATATGCAGACCACTCCAGGTTGTTCCCCTTTCCGACTCCTCTTGCAGCTCTAAAAGCGAATATGTCTCTTCACCTGGGGTCTCGTCGGCAAATTGTGTATCTCTGAGAAATTTCCAGTCTTTTATGCGATAGGCGGTAAAGCGGGCACGTACCATGGCCTCGACGTTTGCCGGCCAGCGTCTCCCCTTGATGTACGGGCCGCAACACTTGGCATACGTCTTGCCACTCTCGCATGGGCACATGTCTGTATCCGCAGGGATCAGGAAGATTGAATCCTCTGTCGGGACATCGCGCTCGGTAAAGTCCGTTCCTGAAGTATAGTATATCTTGTTGTCTTGTATCGTTCTTGTAAAATAATCCTTTTGTTCCCATTGCTCTGCGCCTGTTATGGGAACCATGAGTGTATATTCGTAGCGCACATACTCGTATTTGCCTTCAGCATCTTTGCCACTGCCAAGTATGCGCAGATTCTTGCAGTATTTTCCCTCCTCAGCCTCCTTTCTCATGTCCACGCTTGCGAAGATATTTTTAGCGGGTGTCTTCTCGTCTTGGCACTCGGTTTTCTCGAGAAAAGGCCAATTGTGCAGGCAAAAGGCAGTAAAGCGGGCACGAACCATGGTCTCGGCATCTTCAGGCCAGCGCTTGCCCTCCAGATAGGCCCCACAACATTGGTCGTAGCCTTTGCCACTGCCGCAGGGGCACATGCCGTCCTTGCCCAACCTTTCACTAGCCTTTGCCCTGTGTTCCCTGTCGTTCCCTGCGCTCATGGCTGTAGCCTCCTTGTCCAAATTGCTGCACAAATCCCTGTACATCCGAAACACTGTATGCCCGAGTGGCCATGCGAGCGGGCATCATGCTCTCCCTGTTCGCCAAGGCCCAGTTTGCCTCATGTGAACACGTGGCCCTTGTTCCCTATCGGGCGTTCTCCCCATTGTCCCTGTCGCTCCCCTTCACCTTCTCCATGCCCTTTTCGATGAGGGGAGAAAAAAGTCCTCTGCGCATGGGTGTGCCCACAAAATCCGCCCGCTCCCAAAAGGCTATGAACGAGCCAGAAGCCGGATTTCCATGACCGGCCGGCACAAAGAGGCAGCTGGCAATGCCATTCTTCTCCCCGTCGTAGATAACCTTGCCAAGACGGTTCATCTCCCTGTCATAGGCCACAAAGCTCGTACCCGTGACCTCGCGCTTGCCCTGCACGGCGTAGACACGCACAAACTTGCCCTCGGGCATGGCGCGCACTATCTCGGCAAGCCCCAGATCCTGCAAAAGCCTGTTTTGCCTTCTGCCCAGGAAGAAGCCGGATATGCCTGTCCCCAGACCCAGGGCGCCAAAAATGGCTGCCAGGTAGAAGGGATTGAAGCCTGTGTAGCGTCGCACCAGGGAAAGCGAGGCCCTGTCCTGCTCCCGCGAGCTTGCCGCAACACTGATGGTATATGTCTGGAAGGTCGATGAGGGTTGTCCCTCTACGCCTACAGCCAGGGCATACGTGCCAGTTGCCGCAGTCTCGCTCACATGCACAAGGCCGCGCCACATGCCCGTTCCAAACCAGTAGCTGGTGAAAAAGCCCTGGAACTCGAAGGACAGGGGAGCGTCCACCGGGATGGGAAAGGCGCGCATCTCGCTTTCAAGGGCAGGTGCGCTGCCCATGGGACCGGAAATGGGCGCGCTTGAGCCAGGCAGCATTTCCAGCCTGTAGGATCCTCCGCCACGCATGCGCGACAACAGGCCGTCAGCCAGCACGGCAAAGGCCAGGATGAGCAGGACAGCGGCAAGGATGCCGGTCAGACGCTGCCTGTTGCGAGCAGAGGAGTACAAAAGCCACTCCGGGCTCTGGGCCAGGGGGAGGCTGTCCTGAGCCTGGGGCTGTTCCCCGGCATGGTCGCCTGCGGCGCTGTTCGGGTATGTCTGGGGTTGCTGAGTTTGCATGGCATCCACCTTCCTGTGAACTGGGCTTTGACAAGAATAGATTGAAGCCGCTTCTTGGGCAAGCGCAATGCTCGCGCCGATTCTGGACCGGGGGCAAAAAAAAACTGCCCGCAAGCCAGAGGGGCAGTTTCAGAAAAGACATCCCCACTTGCCGGGCAAGGGGTTCCGGCAAGCAGGATGTCGGTGGAGATTTCTAGAGCGCGATCTGCGTGGGACGCTGCACACACAGGGATGATTCGGCCACCTTCCAGTGCACAAGGGAATATTTCTTGTGGCCCGGCAGGCGTACAAGTCCTTCGTCCGCGTCTGCGTACACCATGCGGATCCTTGAACAGGCAAAGCGCGCCACTGTCCAGGTCACGATGGTGATGCCGAAAAAGTACTGGCAGAAAACGGAAAGAGAAGAGGCCGGATTCAGATAGGACTGATACATGGCCACGCACACGGCAGCCAGCATGACCAGATTTGCTGCCACGCGAATGGCGCACAGCCATATGGTTCTCTTGTACTGATTGTCTGTGGCATTTCTTCTCATTGTCTTGGCTCCTTCTCCCCTGAGCGGGGCCCCCAAAGGGAGCCCCGCCAGGGGGATACATCAAATGCTGTGAGACTACTTCTTGAAGATGTTGGTCTTGGACACGTTCATGAAGCGCAGGGCCTGATGCTTGGCGTTTTCCTTGTAGTAGATGCGGCATTCGTCGCCAGCTTCCCAGGTGCTGGGGGGCAGTTCAAGATATTCTGCCGGGACCTTGAAGGTGACGATTTCGTGCAGACGCTTGGAGTATTCGGTGATGGTGCCCTCGTCCTTGTTGATGACAGGGAACTTGTGACCGGCAACCTTGGGGTTGGAGGGAATGATGTTCTTCTGGATGTCGGTGAACTCGACCTTCACGGTCTCGAGCTTGCCATCCCTGTAGATGATGACCTCGCTCTTGTCGGTGTTGATCTGCACGCGTCCGCCGGGAGTGGGTTCGGGGCCGATTTCCGCGGGATCAGCGGGCATGGTGTACTTCATCACGCCACCGGTGTAGGAGGGGTTGTTCACATCGTGATTGACGTCCAGGACCATAACGAAGGTCTGTTTTGCGGCGTCGTAGGCCACGCAGCGGCCCTGCTCCACCTGCCCGAACTCACATGCGGCGAGACCGAGGCAGAGGACAAACAATGCCAGAATCTTGTAGTATGTTCTCATGATGTCCTCCTAGTTCTGCTGCGCAGCGCGTCTCTTTTCCGCAAGTTCCTGCTTGGCACCATGGACCATCTTGGCGGCGATGTAGATGGGGATACCGGACACAAAGCCGAGCACCACCACAGTGGACACGCCATTGATGAAGCCGGAGTAGGCGGGGAAGTAGGGCTGTATCAGCTTGAGGACAACGGAGCACAGGCAGCCGAGGACGGCCAGGCCGAAGGCTGTGCGGATGCCGTAGCCCTTGATGTACTTGGTGGCGACTGCACCAATCTGGGCACCAACTGCTGCACCAATGAGCATGATGAGAGCGGCAACCAGTTCGGTACGACCCTTCAGGGTGTAGGTGGCAGCGCCGTACAGGCCGGAGATGGCAACTTCAAAGAGGTCGGTGCCGACTGCGATGTGGGTCGGGCAGCCAACGAGGTAGACCAGGGCGGGCATGCGGATGAGACCGCCGCCGATGCCGAGGATACCGGCCAGGACACCGGTAAGGAAGGACACACAGATGGGAAGCCATGCGGAGCAGTAGATGCCGGCCTGATGGAAGTGGACCATCGGGGGGATCTTGATGGCGTGGAGCTTGGTGGCCCAGTCAAGACCTGTGGCCTTTTCGTCCAGGACTTCGCCCTTGGCAGCGGCTTCGCGTTCCTTCTTCTTGCGCAGGGCCACGTCGTGGAAGACCATCCAGGCCATGAGGATGAGCAGGACAACGTAGAGCCAGCGCACAACCTGGTCAACACTGCCGAGGCGCTCGAGCTGCATGACTATCTGGGCACCGATTTCCACGCCGACCACGGTACCGACAAGCATGGTCAGGCCGAGCTTGTAGTCAACATTGCCGAAGCGGCCGTGACGCATGGTGGAAATGAGCGATTTGCCTGCCATGTGGGCCACGTCGGTACCAATGGCGAAGGCCATGGGGAAACCAAGGATGTTCAGGCCGGGGGTAACCATCCAGGCACCGCCCATGCCGAAGAAGCCGCCGATAATGCCGACACCGAGGCCCAGGATGATGAGACCGGGCCAGAACACGGTGCAGCCGGAAATGGGCATCAAAACATACAACCAGTCCATAACGTACCTCCCTATTCGGCAGCTTTTCTGTGCTTGAGGTCGATGCCGATGTGATTCATGACCAGGTCAGCCAGCATACCGAAAATGCAGCCGGTAGCAGGAATGATGACGATGGTCAGAAGCATGAAGTACAGATGACTGTCGTTGTACATCTGTGCCCACCACAGCAGGATGCCGTCCAGACGCCTGGTGTCCGCGACGATGACAACGTTTGCGGCAGCCTTCTTGGCAGCCAGGACCAAATCGGGAGCTATCAGCAACATTGTTGCCAGACAGCCCACAAACCACGCTGAAACTTTCAGTGACAGTTTTCTCAGCTTCGTCATGACTCTCTCCTTGTCAAATCGTTCTGAGACTTGAGCGCAAGTCCTGTTATTGGGTGAATGCGCGTCAAATTTGCAATCCAGCTGCTACCAAGCACAAAGTGTGCCATTGCGCGATTTTGCGTGAAAAAAATCACCCCTGTTCCCTGCCATTGCCCCGTACTTTGTGAAAAAAGTTGCAAAATACCTGTTCCAATGGTATACAGGGGCTGTTACCATCACCGGAGTCGCGCAATGTCTGATCTGCACTTTTCGCCACGCCTGTTTCGCATTCCGAGACCACGCTTCTGGGGCAATTCGGGTATTGTCCGCAGGCTCATGCTTGTTTGCCTGCCCTTTCCCCTGCTCATTCTGATTTCGCTTTTCCTTGTCACGCATCGCGGCGTGGAAGAAAACCTCGCAAGCGCTATCGCGCAAAATTCCTACATCCTTTCCCAGAGCATGGGCATTGCGCTTTCGCAGACTCTGCAGGAAACGCGCAACCAGATTGCGGTTCTCGCAACCGGCTCGACCAGCTTCGAGGAACTCAGGCACCGCATCTGGCGCAGGCTCGAAACCCTCAATGCCATGGGGGATGCGCGCTTTTGCGAGGCCGCCTTCATGGGCCAGGGACAACTGTCCAGCAAGCGCTTTCTCTGGATCCGGGACAGGGGCAAGCTGAGAGCCATCCCGCCGGACCAGACCGAAATCCAGTCTTCCTCGCCCTTTCTTCCGCCCAGACGCCAGCCCGGGGAACACGAGGTCGTGCTCTCCACTCCTACCGAAGTCTCCTATTCTTTCAGCGACTCGACAGACAAGACCCCGCAGTCCCAGGTAACCCTGCAGCTCATGCGCTTTACCGCTCCGGTAACCCTGTCTGATGGCACCTTTGTCGGCTACCTCATTCTCTCCGTGGACATTGCCTGGTTGCGCGATTCCGTTTCCGGCTGCGCAATATCCATGCGCAGGGGAGAAAAGGCCCCCCTGGCCTTTTTCGTGGACAACGCAGGCTGGATGATATTCGAGACCGGGCCGCAAACAAGCGAAAAGGAAGGCTCGAAACCGGCGGTGATCGACAGTGTCCGCTCCGGCTTCCAGGGAGACTTTGGCCGGGCCGGATATTCCCAGGCCTTCCGACCCGGCGCCGAGTACTATTCCTACTGGACCATGATGAACCACATCCAGAAGGGGGATGCCGGGCAATTCCAGACAAGCAGTGCCTTGCAGTGGAACAGGGAGGGCATACCGGTCGAAACAGTCAGCTACGCGCCGGTTACCTACGCGTCCGGTGCCGAAGGGCGCAGGGATGTGGTAGGAGGCATGGTCGTACTCGACACATCCTTTGCAATTGCAGCCCAGCGTTCCATACTGCACACCCGCTACATTGTTGCCTGCGTCATCGCGGCCCTGCTCCTCTCGCTCTCCCTTTTCTGCATAGGCCTTGCCCTGCGCAAAACACTCAAGAATCTTGGCCGCGACATAGCCGAGTCCACATCCTCGGCCCTTGCCAAGCCCCTGTCGCAGCGCAGCGCCCCGAAAGAGGTGCAGGAGGTGCGCAGCGAAATCAACCGTCTGCTCGATCAGCTGAGGAATCTGGAAGACGAGCGCGATATGGAAAACACCCTCGCCTCTGCTCGCATAGAGGTCGAGGAAGTGCACAACATGCCCACCGAAATACCCGTGCCGCCAGACGGCATCATCGGCGTGAGCCTGGAAATGCGCAATCTGCGCCAGAACATTATTCAGGCGGCCAAGGTCCAGGCAGACGTACTCGTCATGGGGGAAACCGGTACAGGCAAGGAACTGGTCAGCAGGGCCATACACTTGCACTCGGCAAACAGTGCTGGCCCCTTCATGACCATCAACTGCGGAGCGCTCGACGAGGGGCTTCTCATGGACAGTCTCTTCGGTCACGTGAAGGGGGCCTTCAGCGAAGCCCGCGAGGCCCGCAAGGGTGCCTTCCTTACTGCCGAGGGGGGCACACTCATGCTCGACGAGATAGGCAACGCCTCGCCCAAGGTACAGCAGGCTCTTTTGCGCGCCCTCTCGGACAGGCGCATCACACCGCTTGGCTCGGACACAAGCGTACCCTTCAACACCAGGGTCATAGCCGCCACCAACGCAGACCTGCGCGAGGAAATACAGAAGGGAACCTTCCGCGAGGATCTCTACTTCCGCCTGGCTGTCATTACCATCCACACGGTTCCCTTGCGCGAGCACAAGATGGACATTCCCTACCTTGTGATGTTCTTCCTGCGCCAGGCCCGCGAGCAGGACCATTCGGGCAGACCCGTTCCCTCTCTGAGCAAGGGTGCCCTAAGCCAGCTCATGCACTACCACTGGCCAGGCAACGTGCGCGAGCTGAGCAATACCATTTTCCGCACCGCAGCCTTCTGCGACGGGGATCTCATCCTGCCGCACCACCTGCACCTGGGCGCGGATTCGTCCCAGGCAGACAAGAAGGCGCATCTGCGCAACGGCAATGGCAAGAAGGGCTCACAGCCGGATGTGAGCGGCAGGGAGCAGAAGGAAGCGGACAGGCAGGACAATACGCCCATGCCTCCGGCCGTTCCCCAGGAACCGACCTCTGTTTCGGGACCTGCCCCGGCAGTTCCCCCAAGGGGGCATGAAGACCGCAGCGAAGGCTCTTCCACAACGTCTTCCCAGACGTCTTTCAGGGAGAACGCAGCCAGTACGCCAGCGCAAAACGCAAAGAGGGATCTTTCCGCCTTTCCCAGACTGCAGAAGCTTTTGCCAGAGCTTGACAGGCTTGGCGAGTTCAGCCGCAAGGACTATCAGGAACTTGCGCAGGTCTCCGTACGTACAGCCCAGTACGATCTGCAGCTCTACGTGGAAGAGGGTTTTCTTGAGCGCAAGGGCAGGGGACCCAGCCAGCGCTACCTTGTAAAAGAGGGTCAGGCCTCCGGCTCTGACGCCGAATAGATACTGGCGTTTTCAGGGAGCAGGCGACAGATCCTCGTTCATGGCGACATCCTGGCTCGTGTCATACAGTTGCGCCGAGACAATCGCTTTCCTGGGAGCAAAGGCAAGGACAGGGCCTGAGCTTTGGCAAGCCCGTCCGCGAGGCTCAGGCCTGCGCGCAAGAGAGCAGCAATATCGAAGTAGTCCTTCCATTGCGCTCTTTGAGTGATGGTTGCCAGCTTCAGGGCCAGCAAATCCTCCAGAGAGGCCAGCTGTATCCCATGCCTTGTATCCACCACAGGCTTTCCAGAGACGCCCAAGGGCAATGCCGCCGAAAAAGGAAAGATAGACTCCCTCTTCCGTTTTCAGGGACAGGGTATTTTCTTCATCCTGCACTGTGCGCCCCTGCGCCAGAAGCGGCAATAGCTGCAACAGCCTGTCCCTGGCAATCTGCCGTGAGGAGAAGAAATCGAAATCGATCGAAATTCTATGCCCAAGCTGCAGGGCTATGGATGTTTCTCCGTAGAGGACAAAGCCGTGCTGCGAGAGGACTCCAAGTTCTGCCAAAAGTCTCTGCTGGGCTTCCGGGAGAATTTGATAGTGGAGCATGGCTACGAAAATTTCCGCACAGGAAGAGGCGGCACCTTGCCTACGGCTGTGTCTGCCACCATATAGTGCCAGTAGTGCCAGGGCCTTGCAGTAAATTGTCCTGCCTCGGCGTGCTCAAGGACCCAGCGCAGGCGCTCCTTTCCCAAAGCCTCCAGAAGGCGCATGCTGTCCTCGAAGGTCCCCAGCTGCACCTGCGCTATGAGCATGTCCGGCCTTTGCAGGGCTGTTTTGGGCGACTCCCACCAGATGTAGTCAGCCAGGGAGCGCAAAACTTCCATTTCCTGCTCGCCAAGCCGCAAGGCCGCAAATATTCTTCTCTCGCGCTCGTCCAATTGGGCATCCCCCATGGCCCAAAAGAGCAACGCTCTTCCCTGTGCCTTGCGGGATCTGGCACCAGGTTCCGCAAGGCACAGCCGACTTGCCTTCAATGACCTGCCTGTGCCGGGGCGAGCCCTAGTCTTCCATTTCCCTTCCGCGCTTGTTGGCCTTCAGAACTGCCTTGCCAAGCTTCGCGGAGAGGCCGTCCTCGTTCATGGCGTTCACCCCGGCTATGGTGAGGCCTGCCGGCGAGCACACGTTGTCGCGCATGGCCATGAGGTGCTCTGCGGGATTTTCCGCAGCCATCTTCGCACATCCGGCAAAGAGTTCCGTTACCATGCTGCGGCTCTGGGCATGGGAAAAGCCCAGGGTGACGCCTGCCATGACAAGGCCTTCCATGAGATCGAAGACGTAGGCAGGACCTGCCCCGATGAGTGCCGAAAAGGGTGTGAACTGCTCTTCCGCGAGCTCCACACACAGGCCGAGATCCGCGAAGATGCCTTCCACGCACTTCTTCTCCCTGTCTCCGGCCTTCTTGTCGAAGCACAGGGCAAAGACACCGCGACTCACCATGGCCGGCGTATTGGGCATGCAGCGAACCACTGTGCAGCAATTGTCCGCAGCCTTCTTCAGGGTCTTGAGGCTTGTGCCGGCTGCTATGGAGACAAGAATCTTTCCGGAAAGAAGATCCTTGTCGAGGCTCCCTATGACATCCTCTATCTGGTAGGGCTTGACGCCAAGGATGATCACCGAGCTTTTGCTCACAAGGTCGTTGGCGTCCTGCGCTGCCTCCACACCCTTCTCAAGCAGGGGATCCAGCCTTTTCATGGTTCTTGTCCAGCCGTACAGACTGTACTTTCCCGTAGCAGCCAGTCCCTTCAGGATGGCGCCCCCCATGTTGCCACAACCGATCACACCCACACAAAGGTTAGCCATTTTGTGTCCTCCCATATGAGAATGCCTGCCGCGCACGCGGCAGGCATTGCTGTCTTCATGTCCGAATTGTTCGAGACTACCTGTTCTTGATGGCCTGCATGCTTGGCAGACCCTTTACTATCTGCAGGGCAAGGCGCAGCTGATTGTCCTTCGCGAGCTGCTCCCTTGTCTGCTTGTCCTCGCTCTTCTTCTCTGTATCCTGCTCCGTATCCGCGGCATTGCCGTTTTCCAGATGGCGGTTGAGGTCTGCCTCGCGCAGCATGAAGCGATTCTCGTTGTCCTTGTCCGAAGGCATTTCAAAGGGAATCTCTATGTCCGGCGCGACACCTTCTGCCTGAATGGACCTGTTGTCCGGGGTGTAGTAGAGGGCGACCGTGAGCTTGAGACCAGAGCCGTCGGCCAGGGGAATGATGTTCTGCACGGATCCCTTGCCAAAGGAGCGCTCGCCAACAATGACTGCCCTGTGCTGATCCTTCAAGGCACCGGCCACAATTTCCGAGGCCGAGGCGGAACCCGCGTTGATGAGAACAACCAGGGGCGCCTCCACGTCCGTGGACTGGGCCTGGGCCGTGTACACGCGTTCGGTCACATTGCTTCTGCCCTTGATGGAGACTATGGCTCCCTGGCGCAGGAAGAGATCCGAGACACTTACTGCCTGGTTGAGAAGGCCGCCGGGATTGTTGCGCAAGTCAAGCACAATACCCTTGATGCCTGTCTTGCCTGCCTCCTTCCTGGCCTTGGTCACGGCCTCGATGAGCTCGTCCGTGGTCTTTTCCGAGAAGCGGGTGACGCGGATCCAGTAGTAGCCGTCCTCGAGCTTCTTGCTCTTGACGCTCACAATGGGAATGGCCCCGCGCACAATGCTCAGGGAAACGGGCTCCCTGCCATTGGTGTGCAGGATGGAGAGCTCGACCTTGGTGCCCTTGGGGCCGCGAATGCGCGACACCACGTCCTGCAGGGTCATTTCCTGGGTTGACTGGCCGTTGATGGTCAAGATGATGTCGCCGGTCTTCATGCCGGCATTGAAGGCAGGCGTATCCTCGATGGGAGCAACCACCGTGACCTGCCCATTTTCCATGGCAATTTCCACACCAATGCCAAAGAACTCGCCTGATGTGGTTTCCTGCATTTCCTTGTACTCGTCGGCGCTCATAAAGGAGGAATGCGGATCCAGTCCCTGCAGCATTCCCTTGATGGCTCCATCGACAAGTTCTGCCTGGCCAATGTCGTTCACGTAGGAACGTTCAACTATATCAAGTACCTGTCCGAAACGGCGCAGGGCGTCAAACTTGCTCAAGGGCTGCTGTTTGCCCTCGCTCGTGGTCTGCTTTGGCGCGGCTTGCTGTGCCCCGGCGGGCACTGGCATACTGCAGCCATAGCAGCAGATAAGCAGCAGGGTCAGGCAAAACCCTGCAAGGCGGTGTCGCATGAACCTATCCTCCGAAAAATTGTTGCCGCATCGTGCCTTTTTTCCCTGCAAAAGGCAATGAGAAAGCAGACTTCTGACAGCAAACCCAAAAAAGGGGAGCGCCTTCGGACATACCGAAAACGCTCCCCTCTCGCCAAGGCATTCCGGCCTCTGGGCCGGACGAAATTCAAAAACTAGTCGATCTTGATGAAGGTAGAGCCCTTGGCGCCGCACACAGGGCAGGTGCCGTCAAAGGGACCCTCATGGGTGTAGCCGCACACAGGGCAGACGTAGTAGTCGCCCTTGAAGGCATCGGCGTTCTCAATGGCCTTCTTGTACAGGTTGGCGTGCACCTCTTCCACCTTGTTGGCGAAATCGAAGTACTTGGCAACCTTTTCGTTGCCTTCTTCCACGGCTTCCTTGTACATCTGGGGATACATCTTGGTGAATTCGTAGGTTTCACCCTCAAGGGCATCCTTCAGGTTGGCAGCGGTGTCACCAATCTTGCCGGCATTGCGCAGATGGGCATGGGCATGAATGGTCTCGGCGGCTGCGGCTGCGCGGAACAGCTTGGCAATCTGGGCCTTGCCTTCCTTGTCTGCCACCTTGGCATAGGCAAGGTACTTGCGGTTGGCCTGGCTCTCGCCTGCAAAGGCGTCCATCAGATTTTTCTCGGTCTTGCTCATAACTGGAAACCTCTCTTCACAAGGGTTATTTGATTGTTGGTTGGTAGTGCCTGTTCGTTACAGACAGGCAATAGTTAAGGCCCAAATGGCCCCTGTAAAGAGGCAAATTGCAAAATTTTGTGTGACAGGGCAAAAAGGGCTCCCCTTCCCGCACTTTTTTTAGCTGATTGTATGGCACAAGAGACGACATCCCTCATACCGGCACTTGGCAATGGCCAGTTGCACGAGACATCCCTCCTCATAAAGAAAAGCCGCTTCATTACCCACATAGGGCAGTGCTCCAGCGTAGCCCAAGCAAAGGACGGCATTGAGGCCGTGCGCAGGCAGTATGCGGACGCAACCCACAATTGCTGGGCCTTTGTGGCCTGCCCTGCCGGCTCCAGCGCCCAGGTCGGCTGCAGCGACGACGGAGAGCCGCACGGCACGGCTGGTCGCCCCATGCTCACCACTCTGCTGCACTCAAACGTGGGCGAGCTTTTTTGCGTAGTCACCCGCTACTTCGTAGGCATCAAGCTTGGCACAGGAGGACTTGTCCGCGCCTACCAGCAAAGCGTTGCCCTCTGCCTCGAAAGTCTTCCTGTCTGCGCCAAGACAGAGCTTGCGCGCCTTAAAGTGGAAATAGCCTATGCGGACAGCGACAGGGTACATCGCTTGTTGCCAGCCCATGCGGCAAATATTATTGGAGAGGAATTTGCTTCCTCCATGGTTCTTTCCCTTGAAGTGCCGGCAGACAAGAGAGACGGATTGAGCCTTGCCCTTGCAGAGTGTACCAACGGCAGAGCCAGAATACTTCCTGATACAAACATTTGACGAGGTCCTTGCCATGGCGACTGTTCCTTTTATAATCCAGAACATGACCTACAGACAGCTGATGGAGGTTGGCAATTCCTATCAGGTCCCCTCCTTTCAGAGAAACTACGCCTGGGGTGAAGATGAATGGGATGATCTGTGGCAGGATATCATTGGGCTGACATCAGAAGAGGTTGATCAGTCTCATTTCATGGGTTTCCTTGTCCTTCATGAACAGAACAGAGCACATTTTACCATTATTGATGGACAACAGAGACTGACAACAATAAGCATTATTATACTTTCTGCCATAAGTATCTTAATAGATATGGTACAAAAAGGAGATAACATTGAGCTCAATACGGCAAGAAGAAAGGCTATCTTTGAACTGTATATAGGAAACATTAATCTTAAAAATATGAACGTGTCGGCAAAGCTCACGCTCAATATATTCAACAACTTCTATTATCAAAATTACATGATTGAACTTGGGGAACTGCCGAGCATAGGTCTGAATGAGTCCGAAATTCTTATGCGGCAGGCCTTTTTCTGGTTCAAAAGGCAACTGGAAACTTTCTGCGATAAAGACACGGACAAAGGCGCTGGCCTTGTGGCTCTAGTGGATATTGTAGTGAGCAGACTCTTTTTCTCTGCGGTCACCGTCAGTAGTGACAGCAACGCCTTCGAGCTTTTCGAAACTCTCAATGCCCGAGGTATCCGACTCTCGGCTACAGATCTTCTGAAAAACTACCTCTACAGCTGCATTGGTGGCGAATCCATGGAAAGCCCTGCAGCATTAAGAGATCTCGAGACAAAGTGGTATCAGATTGCCTCTTGTCTGGGAGAAGACAGTTTTGCCGAATTTTTGCGCATATTCTGGAACTCCCAAAGCAAGATTGTCCGCAAAAACGCACTGTTCAAGACCTTAAGCAGGGAAATCAGAGGACAGCGAAAGGCCTTTGACCTGCTGAAAAAACTTGACTGCGCTGCTCCTGTCTACGCGGCACTGCGCTCACCTTCCGACATCCTCTGGACTCCCAGGGAACGGACTGCCCTGCGGGAGATCGAGCTTATGGACACCGCCGCACCCCTCTCCTTTCTTCTGACCTGCCACAAGGCCTTTTACGAATCCGGTAGGCAGATGTTTACCAGAATCGTCGAGGCCATCGCGGGTATTGCATTTCGCTGTGAGATTGTCGGCAACACGGCTTTCAATGAGCAGGAGCGCGTCTACAATGAAGTTGCTCTGAAAATTCTCGCGCAGGAGTACACTTCGGAAAAACAGATTCTCAATGCTCTCAAAGCCCTGTACCCCGACGATGAGCTTTTCAGAATGTCCTTTTCAAAAAAGTCCATTCCTACTATAACCAACAAGAGCAAAAGGATTGTACGCTACATTCTCTTCAGGATCGAGAAACAGCGATCAAACATCTCCTATGACGTCTTCAACGAAAAATACACCATCGAACACATCTTTCCAGTGAATCCCTCCGAAGGCTGGAGTGTGGCAGAATTCAGGCAGCTGCGGCCCATGGTCTTTCGCCTGGGCAACATGACACTGCTTGAGGCAGCCTCAAACCGCGCTCTTGGAAACTCCTCCTACAAGCAAAAACGCGAGGCCTACAAGACAAGCGTTTTCCAGACGACCAGAGCTATCGCCGAACACTACGGTGAATGGAACGCAGATATACTTTCCACAAGACAGGAACACATGGCCGACATTGCCGCCCAAATATGGAAGGTCCGCTTCTGACGCTTGTCCTGTGGTCTTTTGACAATTGCATCCACTTGCCACCCGGTCTTGCCCAGCCCCCTGTTCCTCGCTACACTTCCCCAGGGCCGAGTGGCCCTGCAAAGAGCTACGCACACAATCCACATCACCATATTTTTCGGCATCCCGGCCGAAACGAGGTAGAAATTCCCATGCGAAAAAACATTGTCAGCCTGATTCTTGTTCTTGGGCTTGCCCTTCTTCTCGCAGCCTGTCAGACATCCGGCCCCCAGAAGACCCTCAACGAAGCTGCCAAGGCCCTGACGGACAAGGACAGCCAGGCCTTCATGTCCCAGTTTGACATGGACTCCTTCGCCAGTCACGAACTTGTCAACCTGAAGGAGGACAACGACCTGCTCAGCTTTGCCGGCGATCTTGGCGCCCTGTTTGGCATTGGCAACGAGATGGACCGCTGGCTCGAGTCCGCTATGGATCTGAAGAGCCAGTACACAAGGACCTTTACCCGCATGGTGGGTACAGGCGAACTTGTCGCCCAGTGCACCAGATCCCAGAGCCCGGACTGCCCCTGGGAGCCCTCTGCCCTGAAAAAGGCCGAGATAAAGGAGATTGGCACTGACGCTGCCGTTGCCAGGGTTACGACGCCGGCCAACATGACAAGCTGGCTTGCCCTGCGCAAGGAAGGCGAAAAGTGGCTCATTGTGGGCAAGGCTGTCCTCGAGGATCAGGCCGCCAGATTTGCCACCAACACCAAGCCCATCCTTTCGAGCGTCCCCAAGAAGGCCCCGGCTGCTCCGGCCGCTCCCAAGCAGCCTTCCGATACTCCCAAGGCTGAAACCATCTAGCCAGAGCACACTGCCTGCTGCAGGCACCAAAAAATACGGGCCGCATCCCTTGCGCAAGGGATGCGGCCCGTATGGCATGAAAAAGAGCGCTGCGGCTGTACAGCAGGACAAGGCCTAGCGCTCGAAGTAGGTGTAGCCGCGGATGCCGTCCTCGAAAATCTGCAGGAAGGCAAAGCGCTGGCTCGGGGTGATGCGCCCCTCGCGCACTGCCCGTTCCGCAGTGCTGCGCAGGGACTCCATGATGCGACGCGGATCGTACTCCACGTAGGAGAGGACGTCGGCGACCGTATCGCCTTCCTGCTCGCGCACAAACTCGTAGCTTCCGTCGTCCTCTATCCTGATGGACACCACGTTGTTGTCGCCAAGAAGGTTGTGCAGATCACCCAGTGTTTCCTGATAGGCGCCCACAAGGAAGACACCCAGGTAGTATTCCTCGCCGGGCTTCAGAGGATGCAGCTCAAGGGTTCTCTTGTCGCCCTGCTGATCGATAAAGTGGTTGATCTGCCCGTCCGAATCGCAGGTAATGTCCGAAATGATGCCCAGGCGGGTGGGGCATTCCTGCAGCCTGTGCACTGGCATGATGGGGAAGAGCTGATCAATGGCCCAGGAGTCCGGCAGGGACTGGAAAATGCTGAAGTTGCCGTAGTAGATGTCCGCAAGATAGGTGTCTATGTCCTGCAGGTCCCTGGGAATGACCTTGAGCTTGCCCTTTTCCTCGGAAATGCGCATGAGGATTGCCCAGAAAAAGCGCTCGGACAGACAGCGCTGGCGCAGATTGACAGCACCTGTTGCAAAGAGCTGGCGCATCTCGCCGCGGTAGTAGATGGCGTCGTTGTAGCATTCCTGCAAGTTGCGAGGGCTTATGTTGACAAGCACCTCGCGCAGGTTCTTCACAGGCTCGGGCGTGTCTTCGGGCAGCTCTTCGGGCAGCTGCATGGGTTCGAGGACGCTCGCGTCGAGGATGTTGAAAAGCAGCAGGGAATAGTAGGCCACAGTAGCCCTGCCCGATTCGGTGACAATGTGCGGATGTGGCACATTCACCTCGTCCAGGGTGGCCATGATGGCTTCCACTATGTCCGCGCTGTACTCGTCCAGGGTGTAGTTGCGCGAGGAAACGTAGTTTGTGTGCGAACCGTCGTAGTCCACGGCCAGGCCGCCGCCAAGGTCGATGTAGCCCATGGGCGCGCCTTCCTGCACAAGGCCTGCGTAGAAGCGGGCGCCTTCCTGCACGCCAAGGCGGATATCGCGAATGTTGGAGACCTGGGAGCCAAGATGGTAGTGGAGCAGGCGCAGACAGTCGAGCATGTCGTTTGCCTTGAGCTTGTCAATGAGATCCACTATTTCCGCAGGAGAAAGGCCGAAAACCGAACGCTCGCCGCCGGACTCGGCCCAGTGGCCGCTGGCCCTGGTGGACAGCTTGCAGCGCACGCCGAGCTTGGGGCGCATGTCGTGGATGCGGGCGCGCTGCAGTATGGTTTCCAGCTCGCCGGGCATTTCGATGACAAAGAAGACATTGAGGCCAATGCGCTGGGCCTGCAGGCCGAGGTCAATGAACTCCCCGTCCTTGTAGCCGTTGCAGATAAGGCAGGCTTCCCTGTCGGAAAGATGGGAGACAGCCGCAATGAGCTCGCCCTTGGATCCCACTTCCAGGCCATGGTGGTAGCGGGCGCCAAAATCGGCGATTTCCTCAATCACCTGTTGCTGCTGATTGACCTTGACGGGGAAGACGCCGCGGTAGCTGCCCTTGTAGCCAAGGGTCTTGATGGCCTTGCCGAAGGACTCGTGCAGACTGGCTATCTGCGAGTCGAGAATATTTTCCACCCTGAGCAGGCAGGGCATGTCGTAGCCCCGTTCCTTGATTCCCTCTATGATCTCGGGAATGGACACCCTGGGGCCCTGTGGGCCATTGGGACAGATAACAACATCGCCGTTTGAGGAAACATCAAAGTAGCCGGCACCCCAGGAATGGATGCCATAGAGTTCAGCACTGTCCTCGACGCGCCACGGCTGCAGCAAGCTACGGAAATTGTTCAATTCCTTTAGTTCTCCCCTTGGTTTGGGCAGGCCATGCCCGCTTTTTTGGAGCCCACTGTCCCGCATGGACCATGCTGTCGCACGGTCAAAAGTCCTGCAGGACAGAAAAAAAACGTGTCCAGCCTGTGGTGTGGGGACCATAGCGACACGTCTCAAAAAAGAGCTGCCGGTATTTGATTCTGATACTGTGAAGAGCAAACACGGGAAACGACAAAAGCAGCCCCAAGGCAGTATCTCCTTGCCCAATCGGGCCCCAAAAGTCAAGGACCAGACATGTGTCGGCATTGTGACAAAAGGGAGCGCACGCGGCCATTTGCCAGCATTTGGCGCTCTGGCAGTCTTTGCTCGAAGCCGACCTAGGCATTTGGAACAAGCGCTGCCAACTGCCCCGCAAAGCTGAGACTCGAATCTGCCTCGCAAACAAGCATAAATGCTCCCACGCCATTACTCTTTTCGGCCCACAGCGCGCCTATATTGCGCTTTTCTCTTGTGTCGTCGCTACTCAGGAGGTGCTTCCCCTTGTACTCCACAAGGAGGATTCGCCCGTCATTGAGCCAGACCACAAAGTCGGGATAGAATCTGTCTGTAGACGTCGGCAGCCAGAAGGAACCGCCCTGTCTGTCCACATTCCGTACCCAGGTCTTCACGGCAGGGTGCATGTCTATGGCCTGCGCGCAGCGAAATTCCTCGCCCGAGGCCTTCAGGTCCCTGGGAAGCCCATAGTAGTGCTTGCGAAACTGGTAGGCACCCGCATAGGTTTGAATGCTTTCGGCATAACCCTCAAGGGGGAAGGAAAAACCAAGACCCTCGCGTGTCTCGACGCGCACCCCGGGAGAGGCAAGCAACTGCTGAAAGCCGCGCTTGCGCGCAAGTATCCTGAAATGCGCAATCTTGCGACAAATGCACTGGGCAAGAATCCTCCTTGCCACAAAGAGCGTTGTCACGTCGTTGCCATCCCGTTCCACAAGCCCCTGCACACAGCGGCGACAGAACTCCAGCATGACAGGCTGGGCTATATCGTCAACTCTGCAGAGCCTGTCCAGCTTGCGGGAGAGGGTCAGCATATTCTCTTCCACATCTGGGGCGTACAACATCGGCTGTACTGGCGCGTCTACAGAGTGCCAGACGAGCTTTTCGCCCTGCAAATCGAAGCGAAAGGCGTGAGTGGCACGATCGTAACAAAACTCCCCGGGCTGCAGGGGGCATTCACCAGCCTGCAGAAAGTCCAGCGGCGACCACTCTCCACACAAAAGTTCTGGCTCTACGACTTCAAGTTCACCGTCCACATCCAGGAGAAGCTGGGGTACGGCAAAGATTTCACCCAGTTTTGCCAGGGGCCGCGGCATGTGCTGGGCCACATTCCTTCTGTGAAGCGCAATCTTCTTGCGGACTTCATCCCGCTGTTTTGCGGGAGCACAAGCCACAATGGCTTCTTCGGCCTCTCTGGAGATCATGCCTGTGCTGACAATCTCCACGCCCTTTTCCGTTTCACGTACCTGAATGCCTTTGCCCGCCTCGGCAAGAGACGCCAAATCAGGCTTTTGGGGAAGTGCAATGGTCAGCTGTGCGACTTCCTCAAGCGCTGGCGGAAATCGCCTATGCAAAAAATCGTCCGTTGCTCCGGGCAGCATGGGAGGTTTTTGAACCTGCGCAGCTGCCTCATCCTCCCCAAACCCCATATCGATCATTCTGTCGTACATGGCCTCGGCAGCATCGCGGAAGGAATTGGCAATGACATGGGCATAAGCCATGTTCAACTTCGTATTGCTCCTGGCACGAGCATAGGGCATGCGCATGACGCGACCAAGAAGCTGTTCCACATCCGTGGCAGAACGAATGTTGGCCACAGAGCAGAAGACGTAGGCAAAGGAGCAGTCCCAGCCCTCCTTCAGGGCTTCCACGGTGATCACGTACCTGACAGGACAATCCGGGCTAAAAACATCTATTGTGTCGAGTTCGCGCTGATCCCCGGTCGCAACAGCGATGTGTTCTTTCGGGATGTTTTGCTCCAGCAAAAACTGCTTGAGCGTTTCCACCGTACATGACTGATTTTTCTTCTCTGCTTGAAAAAGCACCAAAGGCCGTATGTAATCCGTATCCTGCACGGCAAGCTGCGCCAGCCTGTTTCTGGTCTCCACTGCTTGCAGCACAGCCTCTTCCCAATTTGCGTGCTCCACCACATTGAAGGGAAGCTTGATCATCTCCTCTTCCTTCAGCCTGGAAGGAAAGACCCGAAAGAGCACATTGCTCTCCACCGGGGTAGCAGTGAATTCCAGAACACAGGAGGGGTTGATGCGCCGGACGACCTCGCCCGAAAGTTGAGAAATCATCTTGTGCGCTTCGTCCACTATCATCAAGGGACAAAGCTGATGTACAAGATTCACAAAGGAATGCAGCACCTCTCCAGACTCGCTTTTATCCAGGGCAGGATCCGTGTTGGGAAGCAAGCGGAAATGCTGTTCAAAATTCTCGTTTTCCCCGTAGATCTTGCGAGCGTCCTTGTTGGAATCCGCCACTCTGAAGGTCTGCATGGTGGCAACGATGATGCAGGCCGTCTTGAAAAGATCCTCTGAACGTATGGCGTTGATGTCCTCCACATCAAAGACACTCACGCCCTGCACGCCGAAAGCGGCGTTCAGGGCCTCCCTGTAGGGGTGCGAGGCCTGCTTGAGAGCCTGAACTGTCTGCTTGCGTATGGTGTTGGTCGGCACAAGCCACAGAACAAGGGGCTTTTCCCTGTTCAGGAAGTATTGCGCGGCAAGCCCCACACTATGCGCGGCAAGAAGGGTCTTTCCCCCGCCTGTTGGAAGCCTGAGGCAGACATAGGGCACATTTTCGAGTTCCCAGCGCACGCGATAGCCAGTCTGTCTGATGTCGCTCGGATGCTTTTTGACTACCCGCGCAAAGGCATCCTGAGCTCCGAAAATGCTGGCTTCTTCCAGGTATTCCTTGAGTACATCCAAGCATTCTTTCTGGTAGTGCTTGAGTTTCAGCATGCCCTGTTCTCCTCACGTCCCTTGATATCGTAGGGAATCTGCCGGAAGTCTATGTCGAGCTCCTGTGTCCTCTGCCTTCCCAGCATATTTTTTGTGCCAAAGACAACCCTAGGGCCATTCCAGGAAGGAAGGGCAGCCAGTACCCTGGCCGTGAGTGCGCCACTCTTCTGAACAACATCATCAGTGCCCCCATTGTAGAGCAGATAGTAGGCAGTCCCCTCGTGCACGCCCAACAAGGGCGATGCGGGTATTGTATCCAGTGGTTTGCCGGTCTCGCAAAACCAGATGTGCGCAGCCAGCTGGGCAAAGGTGATGCCTTCCGCAATGGCACCGTTTTCGTCAAAAATGCCTGCTCCCAGCCTGTAGAAGCAAAAACCTCCTCCGCCCTTCCAGTTCACAGCTTCGGAAATGCCTCCCTGTTCTCCTTCTATGACTTTCAAAAGGCGTGGGACACAGTGCGTCAGGGCATGTTCCCCCATTTCTATGCCTATGTAGTGGCGCCCCATCTTGTGGGCTACTGCGGCTGTCGTGCCGGAACCAAGAAAGGAGTCGAGCACAAGATCCCCCGGGTTTGTGGCTATGTGCAGTATCCTTTGCAGCAGGCGCTCGGGTTTTGGCGTGGCAAAGACGTCCGTGCCAAAAAGAGCCAATATCTCCTTCTTGGCCTCGTCCGTGTGCCCGGTTTCCGCGTAGGACCAAAAATTGGTAGGGACCTTCCCTCCAACCTTTTCGAGATAGGTCTTTCTGGCTATACCCCCCTTGCCTCCCTTGGTAAAATAGAAACGAGGCCACTGGCCACGCTTATAGACTGCCTTAGCCATGGCGGAGGATTTTCCCAGGGGCTCGGCCAGCACTATGGCCTGCACACCCTGACGAACCTCCTCTTCCTTCATTCCGCAAACAGCGGATCGCTCTTTTGCGTCGTGCAAATCCTCCAGTTTGTAGGGGCACCAGCCGTTCATGATTGCCAGGACATCCTCCTGACCAAACGTCCAACATCTGCCTAGGGTTGGATAGAGCATCTTACCCGTAAAGGGATGCTGAATAGCATAGACCATGCCCTGGTGCGAAGATGCCCCTGGAGCATAGGGGTTGTCACTTCTCCACGGTGCCACGTCGTTGTCCGGGTTCTTGTATTTAGCGTCCATCGCGGCCGTTCTGGGAAGCTTGTTGGGCATCCAGCCATCATTCGCGGCATAGGCCAAGATGTGCTCCACCTCTGTGACAATGCCCTTGGCGTCGTTGCGAGTGGAATAGGTCCTCTGCCAAGACACGTCGGCAAGGAAGTTCCTTCGCCCCAAGATCTCGTCCATGACAACCTTCAGGTAGTGTCCCTCGTTGTCATCACAGCTCACCCAGATACTGCCGTCCTCACTCAAAAGCTTGCGCAAGAGTTCCAAGCGGGGATACATCATGGCAAGCCATTGCGTGTGCTCAAGGTTGTCGTCGTAGTGCTCGAAGGCCGATCTGGTATTGTAGGGCGGATCAATATAGATGCACTTCACCCTGCCAGCGTAGTAGGGAAGAAGGGCCTTCAGGGCTTGCAGGTTATCCCCCTGAATGAGCATGTTTTGAGCGCATCCATCTCCATGGCGCTCCACTTCTTCCAAAAGACAAAAGGGGACACTGGCTGCTGTGCGAATATCCTTGTCGCGGCTAAGCCACTGCAAAGTGGGCATGGGGCACTCCTCGAATTTGTTCCTGTCCGATGCAAACCAAGGAAACTTCGTGTGAGAAGTTCCCTGCCCCTTTTGCGGGCCTCTCATCTCCTTTTTAGAGGATAAGAGCTTGCGTCTTGCAGCCTTTGACCTTGCGCAGCCCCGCAAAGCAAACAGTTGGACGAATGAACGCGTATGGGATAGATTGATGGCGCTCGACTGCCCCCACAGAGTCTGCGTCAGGCACGGCGCAAAACCCTCATCGGGGGTTCCTTATGAAGAGAATACTCTTCGCTCTGCTACTGATACTGCTCTCTTTGCTATTAAGAGGGGACACGAGACCATAAAACATTGGCTCCGTATCAGGGGGCACTGATACGGAGCCGAAAAGTTACCTGTAAACCAAGTAGGCAGTCTTGCACGGGGGACGCTAACCATAGCGCCGTGCCAGCCCCGGTTTCTGTTGGCGCAGGAGCCGGGGGTCCCTTTTTATGTAGCTCCTGTTTGCGGCACTGTCCAGAGCTTTCCTTCCCAAAAACGGCCTTTGCCCGATTTTGCTTTTTGCCCCCACTTGTGCAATACTTCATCCTGTCCTCAAAAACCAAAGGCTTGGAACTCTTCACTGTCCCAAGCAGGAGAACACTATGGAACTTCTTCCCATCCGGCGGGCAATTCTCAGTGTCACGGACAAGAGCGGCCTGGTGGAATTTGCCTCCTTTCTGAGCAGCAACGGGGTGGAACTCGTGTCCACCGGCGGCACCATGAAGGCCCTGGAAAGCGCAGGGCTGCCTGTGCAGTCCGTCAGCTCCGTCACGGGCTTCCCCGAAATCCTGAACGGCAGGGTCAAGACACTGCATCCCAAGATCCATGCCGGCATTCTTGCCAACAAGGACGTGCCCGAACACATGCAGGTCCTCGAAGAAATGCAGATCAAGCCCTTTGATCTCGTCTGCGTGAACCTCTACAACTTTGCCGGCGCCATAGCCCAGCACCTTGCCCTCGAGCAGGCCGTGGAGGAAATCGACATCGGCGGTCCCTGCCTCATCAGGGCCGCTGCCAAGAATTTCCACTCCATGCTTGTTGTTCCCGGCACGGAATGGTACGGGCCTGCCATGGAAGACCTGAAGGAACACAACATGTGCTCCACCCTGCTCTTCCGCCAGCGCATGGCCTCCAGAGCCTTTGACGCGACCTCGCGCTACGACGCGCTCATCACCTCCTACATTCGTCCGTGATTTCCATCCGTTCCTGATTTCGGAGGCTTCCCATTTCACGTCTTGACGGAAATCTGCAGGGCCTGAGCCCAAGTCAGCTCAAGTCCCTCGAACGCCTTGGCACACGAAAATTTCCCAGAGGGGATGTCTACACCCTCGATCAGGCAAGAGAACTGGCCCTACTCTCCCGCTCCCTGGAGCGGCAGATAGGGCTTTTGCTTGATCGCAGGGGTCGCGTTGCCCTGGTCATCGTGGGCAAGGCGGACGGCATCTACATTCCCGAACTTTCCCGCTCGCGCATGAGCAGCGCAAGGCTGAGGGGTCTGCGCCTTGTCCACACCCACCTGAACAGGGAGGGCCTGAGCGAGGAAGACCTCATGGACATGCTCTTCCTGCGCCTCGACGCCATGGTCGTGCTCACGGTCACGGCAGAGGGCTTTCCCCTGCAGTGGCAGTTTGCGCACCTTCTGCCCCCCACAGCCAGCGAGCCCTATCGCGTGGAGCCCATGCGGGCCTGGAGCGACACGGCCATTGATCTGGCCGAGCAGGCCCAGGCTCTGGAAGAGGAATTCGCCAGGGTTGTCTCGGACGGCAAATCCTCCTCTGCGGAAAACCGCTGCATCCTGGTGTCCGTGTCCGAGGAACCGCGCAGCGTGCAGGAACGCAACCTGGACGAGCTTGCCGAGCTCGCCAAGACAGCTGGCATCACTGTCTGCGGGCGCATGATACAGCGAACAAGGACTGTGCAGCCCAGAAACATCCTTGGCCGCGGCAAGATGGCCGAACTGGAGGTGCAGGCTCTGGCCGGACAGGCCGACATGCTGATTTTTGACGGTGAGCTATTGCCTGCCCAGCTGCACAACCTGGCGGACATCACCGAACGAAAGGTGCTCGACAGGACACAGCTCATCCTGGACATCTTTGCCCAGCACGCAGTGACCAGGGCAGGCAAGCTGCAGGTGGAACTTGCCCAGCTCAAGTACATGCTCCCCAGGCTCACGGGCAAGAACCGGGCCATGGACAGGCTCATGGGCGGCATTGGCGGCCGCGGCCCTGGCGAGACAAAGCTCGAGATCGACAGGCGCAGAAGCCGCGAGCGCATGGCCCGCCTACGCAAGGAACTGGACAATTTGCGCAGGCAACGCTCCTACGTGCGCTCCAACAGGAGCCGCAACGGCATTCCCCTGGCTGCGCTGGTAGGCTACACCAACGCGGGCAAGTCCTCGCTCCTCAATACCCTCACGCGCTCCGAGGTTCTTGCCCAGAACAAGCTCTTTGCCACCCTGGACACGACCACAAGGCGCCTGCGCTTTCCCGCAGAGCGCGAAATCGTGCTCGCGGACACAGTGGGCTTTATCCGCAACCTTCCGGCAGAGCTCATGGAGGCCTTTCAGGCCACCCTGGAGGAGCTGGACAGCGCGGATTTGCTCATACACGTGGCAGACGCCTCCCACACGGACCTCTTTTTGCAAATCGCATCTGTGGAAACCATCCTGGACACCCTGAATCTCGCAAGGGTTCCCCGCTTGCTTGTGCTGAACAAGTGGGATTTGCTTGACCCGCATGTGCAGGCAGAGCTCGGGGATGCCCTGCCTGAGGCCCTGCACGTCTCGGCACTGAAGGGCACAGGCCTCGACACGCTCATGAAGGCCATAGAAGACAAGCTGCTTGTCCCCGCAAGGGACTGAATTTACCCCGCGCAGTGACAGCGCACGCGCCAGCCTGGAGCAAGCTCCCTCCAGTCTGGCGCCTTTTTTTTGCATATGTCCCTGGCCCTTGGGCAGCGGGGATGAAAATGACAGCCCTGCGGGGGATTGAGCGGCGAGGGGAGCTCGCCCTCAAGCACCACAGGCCCCTCCCCGGCAAGGCCTCTACCGGGCATGGCCCTGTAGAGTGCCTCGGTATAGGGGTGCGCTGCGCGCCTCAGGTCGGCTGCAGCAAGCATTTCCACAATCTCCCCCAGGTACATGACAAGCACGCGCGAGCACATGTAGCCTATCACAGCCAGGTTGTGGGAAATGAACAGCTGCGCCTGCCCGAACTCTTCCTGCAGATCGCGCATCACATTGAGGACCTGGGCCTGCACCGAGGCGTCCAGGGCAGACACAGGCTCGTCGCAGACCACAAGATCGGGTCTTGTCACAAGAGCCCTGGCCAGGGCCACACGCTGGCGCTGGCCTCCGGAAAACTCGTGGGGAAAACGCCCTTCCATGCCCGCGAGCCCTACCCTGGCAAAGATGTCCCGCACAGTGTCGCGTATCTCTTCTCTTCCCATATGTCTGCGCTTTTGAAAGCCGCGGCTCTCAAGGCCCTCGGCCACGGTCCTTCCCACGCGCATGCGCGGATCAAGAGAGGAAAAGGCGTCCTGAAAGACCATCTGCACGCGGCCCACAAGAGGCGAGGAGGCTCCTGCCTCGGGCAGGGGCACTCCATCGAACAGGATTTGCCCGGATGTGGGCCTGTCGAGCCCGCAGACCATGCGACCAAGCGTGGACTTGCCGCAGCCGGACTCGCCCACAAGGCCCACGCACTCCCCTCTCTTGAGGGCAAGGCTCACCTTGCTGACAGCGGCAAGCGGCAGCACGCCTTCGCGCGAGCGCACGAAAAAGACCCTGCTCGCGTCCCGAACCTGCAGCAACTCCCTGTCCACTTTCTCTTCCCCCACGGATTCGGCTAGCCCAGCCTGTCGGGACAGGAAACTCCTGCCTCGCCAAAGGTCGTCATGCTCCTGTAGGCGGCCACCGCGCAGCGCAGCACTGGATAGGCCACGGCACAGCCTGTGCCCTCGCCAAGATGCATGCCAAGATGCAGGAGGGGCGCAGTAAGGCGCTCGCCCCTTGTCCAGGGATAGACCCCGGTCTTTTGTGCCTGAAAATAGCGATCCAGCAGGCCAGAGAGGCTGGTCATGGCAAGCACGTGCCCGGGTTCCGCGGACGCGTGGGCCACAAAGCAGTACTGGGCAGCCCAGGGGCAAAGGAGCACAGCGGCCGCGTAGGCCGCGGAGGCAATGAAACCGTCTACCAGCACTGGCACGCCGCAGGCAGCCCCGCCAAGGACCATGCCCGCCATGGTGACTATCTCGAAGCCGCCAAGGCACTGCAGGGCAGCCACGGGATCCGGCCACAGAACGTACCTTGAGGCAAGCAGCTCCCTGTTGGCCTCAAGGGCCCTGCGCACCACCTGCGCCTTGTGGGCCATGCCCTGCCTGTCCACGCCGGTTCCTGGGCCCACCACTCTTTCCACTGGCAGTTCCAGAAGATGGGTGTAGAGGGCAGTGGCAGAGGTGGAATTGGCAATGCCCATCTCGCCTATGGCAAGGCAGCGACAGCCTTCCTCCACAGCCTGCATGGCCAGACGCGCGCCGTTGGCAAGGCCTGCGAGACAGGTTGCCTCGCTCATGGCAGGTCCTTCGCACATGTTGGCTGTTCCGTCACCAAGGCGTCCGTCCACGACCTTGTCTCCAAAGGGGCCACCAGCGCAGCCTGCGTCCACTATGACCAGCTGCATGCCGGAAGCCCTTGTCAGGGCGTTGATGGCTGCGCCGCCAGCCAGAAAGTTTGCCACCATCTGTCGCGTCACTTCCTGCGGAAAGAGGGAGACGCCCTCCCTGGCCACGCCGTGATCCCCGGCCACTGTGAACATTCTGGCTGGCTCGACAACAAGGGGATGGGAGCGCATGCCAGCCAGGCGTTCGGCTATTTCCTCAAGGCGTCCGAGGCTGTGGATGGGCTTTGCCTGGCTGTCCATGCGGGAACGGGCCGCAAGGCAGGCTGCGTCGCTCAAGGGACGTATGGCAGCCTTGGGCGGAAATATCTGTCGGATGTCAAAACTGGACAAGGGCTTCTCCTGCCGGGGCTAGCGCGCAGCAGCGCTCCCGGCTCTTTTGGCTGCAAGGTCGGCAAGTGCCAGAATGGTGTTGGCGTAGCGGGTGGACTTGTTGTAGCGCATGAGCACACTGTGCCTGGCTGCCCTTGAGCTGTTCTCCTTCCAGCCGTGCCTGGCAAGGTAGTTGGCAAGGCTTGCTATGGCGTCCTCGGGCGTGTAGAGATCGATCACGCCATCGCCGTTTCCGTCTGCCCCGTAGGGGGCAATATTGCTCGGCATGAACTGGCACAGGCCCACGGCCCCGTAGACAGAGCCAGGCAGGGTGGCGGGTTCAATGCCGTTGTCCACCATGTAGCGCACAAGTGCCCTGGTTTCCCTGTAGGCCCACTCCGAACGCTTGGCCATGGTCCTGGCAAACCAGGCCTCGTGCTCCTCGTATCCGGGCATCCTGCCAAGCCAGTCCGCTATGTCGTCCAGACTCGTGCTCTCGGCCATGCTGGCCAGGGTCTGCAGGGCATTGTCCCCCTTGGCGCCAAGATAGGCGCCAAGCCTTGTTTCCACAAAGAGCAGCGCGCAGGCAACCTCGGGCTCGACCCCGTACCTTTTCTCGGCTGCGGCAAAGGCCTGCCTGTGCTCATCCATGAAGGCCAGGCACTTGTCCGCGTTGGCAGCTGTCACAACGCCCTTGTAGACCTGGGAAGCCGGCTTTTTGGGGGGCTTTGGGGAGGGCAGAAAGTTCTTTTTGTAGAGCTCTGTCATCTTGCGGCCCATGGGCGCGGAGCTCTTTGCCCCAAGGCTTGCCAAAAGGCTGTCCACCTTTGGGCCTGACAGGCCATCCGCCGCAAGCCGTGCGCGCAGATGTTGCCACTGCGAAGCCACATTCTGGCCACTTGCGTCATCCATGGGCGGAAGATTGGCCATCCGGGCAGGCGCATCCTCGCGTTCCTGGGCGGCGCAGGCTGGCAAAGTCATCAGGGCAAGGAGCAAAAACAGAAAGGCGCCCCTTTTCAGGACACCTTCCCGGACTGCGTTCGTGATGCGATGCATGTTGTCTTCCCGATTTGTCCGAGGGTGATCCCCTATGCCGGGATCACCCCCAAAAGACCTGGGCAAGGGCTACTTCAGGTGCTTCAGCAGGGCATCGGGGGAGGAGAGAACCATCTTGCTGTTTTCGCCAAGAGAGGTTTTCATGGCCTCGAGCCAGCGCTGAAAGGCGTAGAAGTCCTTGTTCTTGTTGTAGGCTTCGGCGTAGATCTGGGCAGCGCGCGCGTCCGCGTCACCGCGAATGATCTGGCTGTCCCTGGCAGCGTCCGCCAGAATGATGGCCTTCTGCCTGTCCGCGTCGGAACGGATGCGGGTAGACTCTTCGTCGCCCTCGGAGCGGTACTGCTTGGCCTGGCGCTCGCGTTCCGCGCGCATGCGGTCAAAGATGGCGCGCAGGTTTTCGGCAGGCAGGTCCGTACGCTTGATGCGCACGTCGAGCACTTCCACACCAAAGTTCTTCATGATGCCCTTCACCTTTTCCGTGACCTCGGTCATGATGGCCGCTCTCTGGGTGGAGACCACCTCGGACAGGGTGTAGGCACCGACCATGGCGCGCAGCTGCGAGTAGACCACGTCGTCCAGGCGGGCCTGGGCGCCCACAAGGGTGCGCATGGTGCGGTAGAACTGCAGGGGATCCGTGATGCGCCAGCGTGCGTAGTTGTCCAGCACTATGGCCTTCTTGTCCACGGTAAAGGCTTCCCTGGAGCTCGCCTCGTAGTCCAGCACGCGGGCGTCAAAGTAGATGACCTTCTGGATGAAGGGCAGCTTGAAGTGCAGGCCGGGCTTGTACACGTCTTCCAAGGGCTCGCCCAGCTGCAGAACTATGGCTGTTTCCATCTGATTGACAGTAAAGACGGACTGGCTGAGCAGGGCCAGGGCCAGCAGGACCACCAGGGCCAGAGAGGAGACTTTCTTGTTCATTTACTTGCCCTCCCCGGCCTTCGGGGCCTTTGCTGCCCCAAGGGTGGGCAACGGCAGGTAGGGGAGCGCGCGCTCGCCAGCCTGGCCGTCCAGCACAACCTTTTCCTCGGCCCTCTTGAGAATGTCTTCCATGGTTTCGTAGTAGAGGCGCTGCCCCGTGACCTCCGGGGCCTTTTCGTACTCTACGCGCAGGGCATTGAAGCGGCTCGCCGCGCCTTCGGCGTTCTGCACGCGGGTTGCGGCATAGGCTTCGGCAGCGTTGCGTATGGCGGACGCCTGACCTCGCGCCTGGGGAAGAATGGCGTTGCGGTAGGCTTCGGCCTCGTTGATGATGCGGCTCTTGTCCTCGCGCGCCGAGGCCACGTCCTTGAAGGCCTCGATGACTTCCTGCGGCGGATGCACGTCCTGCAGCTGCACGGCAAGGACCTGAATGCCTGCGCCATAGCGGTCGAGAATGGTCTGCAGAAGCTGGGTCGCGTCGCTCTGGATCTGCAGCTTGCCGTCCGTGATGGCCGAGTCGATGAGGTTGTTGCCTATGACCTCGCGCATGGCTGCCTCGGCGGCATTGTGCACAAGGGACGTGGGATCAGCCACGTTGAACAGGTACTGCACCGCGTCCTTGATCTTGTACTGCACGGAGAACTGCACGTTCACCACGTTCTCGTCGCCTGTCAGCATGGAGGCTTCCTGGGGCATGGTGCGCACCCTGCCCTGCTGGAAGGTGGCGGACTGGCCCCCCACATTGCGGTAGCCTATCTCGCTGCGCAGAACCTGGGTGACCTTGGGGGTGTAGACCGTCTCGATGGGCAGGGGCAGGGCATAGTGGGGACCAGGGCCTGTGCTGCGGTTGTATTTTCCAAAGCGCAGGACAACGCCTTCCTCGTCCGGCTCCACAATGTAGATGCCGGACAAGAGCCACACAGCCAGAAGGATGCCCAGCAAAATCCACAAGCCCTTGCCTGTGGCAAAGCCCGGCCTTGGCATCTTGAAAGCCACCACGCGCGGGCCCCGGCCACGGCCGCCACTGTCGCCGCCGTTACCTCCGTTTCCGCCATTGTTGCCATTGCTGCCGCCGCCAAAGAATTCGCGGCGTTCCCTGTCGTCTGCGTTGGGCCTGGGTTCCTCGGGTTCGGGGTCACGCGGCGGAGGGGTAAACCCCTTCTGCTTGGCCCTTTTTTCCTGCAGCTTGTCCCAGTCCCAGTTTTTCAGTACCTGAGCGGTTGAACTCATGCGCCCTCCTTGGGCAGCGTCGGGGTTGTCCCGGTATGCATGGATGTATTTGTGTCTGCTTGTATTGCCTGCTTGTCCTGCGCGTGCGCAACTTGCGGTCCGGCTGGCCTTGCCGAGCGGCAAAATCCCGAGGCATGGGCCATCTTGCGCTTGCCAGAAGCGCTGTTAGTATGGCAGAGGACGGTAGAAATTGCAATTTTGCTAAGCTTTTTGTTTCACAACCCTTTTCGGGCCCGGATGCCTTTCTCTGGCTGCCCTGCCAGGACAGCGCATCCCCCGGACCGAGCGCTGCCGCAGGAGAGGCGCAACATGCTGATCAAACTCGTTTCCTGGAACGTGAACGGCCTTCGGGCCGTTTCCACCAAGCCGGACTGGTCCTGGTTCAACAAGGACACTGCGCAAATCATAGGCCTGCAGGAAACCAAGGCCACCCCCGAGCAGCTGGCTCCCGGCCTTGCCCATCCAGATGGCTGGCACAGCTACTTTGCCTCCAGCGTGGTAAAGAAGGGCTATTCGGGCGTTGCGGTTTTCAGCCAGCCCGAGCCCCTGCATGTCCGGCTCGAGCTGCCGGAGGAAAAATGGCAGGGCGAGGGACGCATTGCCCACCTCGAATACGAGAAGTTCCACTTTATCAACGGCTACTTCCCCAATGGCGGAGCCGAAATACTGGACGCCAACGGCAAGCATCAGGGTGCCTTCAAGCGCCTGGACTACAAGATGGGCTTTTTCGAGGCCTTTCTTGCCTACGTTGAAAAACTGCGCAGGACAAAGCCTGTGGTGGTGTGCGGCGACTTCAACATAGCCCACAGGGAAATAGATCTTGCACGACCAAGGCAGAACGTGCTCAACACGGGCTTTCTGCCTGTGGAGCGGGCCTTTCTGGACCGTTTTGTGGACCTTGGCTGGATTGATACCTTCCGCCATGTGCACGGGGACGAAAGGGATGCCTATTCCTGGTGGTCCTACAAGTCCAGGGCCAGGGAGAAGAACATCGGCTGGCGCATAGACTACTTCTTTGTGACAAGCGATCTGGCTGGCAACATAGCAGATGCCTGGATTGAGAGCGGGCAGTACGGCTCGGATCACTGCCCAGTGGGTCTGGCGCTGGAATTCTGATGCGATCCTGACCTGGCCCCTGGGGCCAGCCAGGCCTGCACAAAAACAACCAGGGGGACACCCGCAAATCCTTTGCGCGGGTGTCCCCCTTTTGCTCCCGCGGCATGCCGCAGGTCCTGACAAACGACAGACAGGCGGATTAGGCGAACTTTTCGGCCACTTCCTGCTTGTAGCCCTCGGGCACGGCAAAGCCCAGCTCCTCGGCCTTTTCCATGGCTTCCTTCGCTTCCTCGAAACGGCCCTGCTCGAACAGGGAGAGGGAGAGGTTCTGCCAGGCAGGGGCAAAGCTCGGCTCGTCTGCGATAAGGGCGCGGCTCGATTTTTCGCTCTGCTCGTAATTGCCCTGCATGAGGTAGGCAATGGCCTCGTCGTTGCGGGCCTGCACAAACTTGGGATCCCACTTCAGGGCCTTGGCAAGGTGCTGCAGGGCCTTGTCGGGTTCGCGGCGCTGCAGGTGCACAAAGGCAATGTTGCTCTCCGCAATGGCAAACTTGGGCCGGAAGGCAGCTGCGTCGGTGTTGTACCTGAGGCAGCCGTCAAGGTCGCCCCTCTGCAGGCAAATGCCTCCCAGCTGCACCATGGCCTCGGCCATGTGCGGGGACTCGCGCAGGGCATCGCGGAAGGCGTTCTCCGCGCCCACAAAGTCGCGCTTGCTCAAAAGGGCCAGGCCGAGGTTGTAGTGATGTGCCGCGCACGCGCCGTCGGACTTTTCAATGGCGTCCTGCAGGTCGGCGATATATTCGTTGATGTCGTCGTACGTGTCTTTCATGGAATAACCTTTTGGGCGGGGAGCTCAATCCCCCCTGTTTGCTGGTTGGTTGCTGGTTGAATTTGACTCGCTGGAGCCACGCCCTACCTGGGCATGGTCTCGAGATGGGGTTTCACATGGCCTTCGCGGCGCAGAAGATCCGCGTACCACAGGCAAAAATCAAAGGTGCCGCGCACGGTCTCGTCGCGATTGACGATTCCCAGTGCAGCCTGCAGGGCGCCACGGGCATACTCGTTGCTGTAGGAATCGCTCTTGCCCACAAGCTGCAGAAATTCGCGCACCAGCTCCTGGGTCGTCCTCTTGGTCGCGTCCTGGCGTATGTCCAGGGGATCGTTCGGTTTCTGGAAGGGATCCCAGTTCTCGTAGCCAATGCGATCCACAAAGCGCCTGCCGCGCGGGCTCATCCGCTCGTACATGTCGCGCTTGCTGGCCTCCTGTTCCTCGTTCAGCTCCTGCGGAGTATTGTCGCGGTACATGAAGGCGTGTATTTCGGAAAGAAAGCTCGGCATGATTTCCTCCTGATCTCTTCCTAGCTCCTCTCGGGCCTGGCAGGGCCAATGCCCAGAAAAGTGTCGTCAAAGGACGTGAGCAGCGCCATGGACACGGGCATGAGCACTTCGTGCAGCTTGTCGAAGCGGCTGTGCACTGCCCTTTCTATGGCCAGGCTCATGTCGTTGAGCGCGGCCTGTATGCTGTCCAGCCTGAGGGTTGGGTACTGACCGCCCTGGCTGAAGCCGGAAAGCCCGCACACGTGCCCCTGTCCGGCAATGCTTGTGGGCACGCCATAGGCCCTGCAGGTAATGGGGCGCGCATCGTAGAGGATGCACTGGTTGTTCTCGTCAAGCAGGGGACAGGGCATGCGCATTTCGGCTGCCTCGTGCAGAACATTGTCCGCGTCCTGGCTGCTCTTGTATTCCCTGAAGAGATTTTTCTTGATTTTTGCAAGCTGGCGGTCGATTTTGCTGGCCCTTTCCAGAAGTGCCGAGCGCTCGGGGCCGTAGTCAAACTTCTGTCTGAAGGCCCTGTTGATATACATGGCCTCGACTAAAGGCACGTCGAAAAGCGCGTGACAGCAGTCGCTGCATCCCACATGGCAGGCCATGCAGTCCGGATACTTCTGGCCGACCTGGGCAAAGGCCTGGTCTACCAGAGCACGCAGCTTTTCGTATTGGGCAAATATGGGGGTGAGATCGGGCACCATGGGCTGGGCTTCTCCTTGCAAGTGAGATTTGGGAGGGCTTTGGCAATGCCTGGCCCGGACCAGGCAGGCGACGGGCCAGAAAAGAAAAAAATGCCGCCTTCAGACATATAAGTCCTCTGGCGGCATAGTCAAAAGGGGGCCGAAGCCCCTGCAGTTATATTTCTTTGACTTCGATGGCGTCGGAAGAGCAGACTTCCACACAGGATTCACAGCCGAGGCACTCGTCTGCGTTGACAGGATTGGACTTGCCGTCCTGCAGCTCGTAGACTTCAACGGGGCAAACGTCCACGCACTCGCCGCAGCCCACGCACTTCTCGGTGTCAACAGTAACTTCGTAAGACATGATGTCCTCCCAAACTTGGTCTATGACCTGAAATGATATTTGACGGAATCTCATCCGTCGTTCGCAGTATTGACAAAGGACCCTTCCCTGTCAAGTCACAGGCTTTCAGTTTTTGTGGGTAATTTGTTGAATAAACTTGCGTTTTTTCTCGTGCCTGCTGTTACTGCCATATTGCGTGTTCCACGGATTTCCCCTTCCAGGGCCCTTCTCGCAGAACGCCTTCAGCGCAAAGGGGGCACTGCCCCAAAAGTACCCGGAAAGGCTCTCCAGGACGGCTAGTAGACCTGCAGCCTCGCGTAATAGCCCCTGCCCTGGCGCTCGATGAAGAGCAGTACGCTGTTGGAAAGCCTTTCCTCGCGGAATATGGCAGCCAGGGTCTCCAGGCTGTCCGCCTCGTAGCCACTGACGCCCCTGAGGACATCCCCCTTGCGCAAAAAGCGCGCAGGGCCCTGATCTTCCACCCTGTCCACCACAAGTCTTCCGCGGGACTTGCGCACAGTGAAGCCCCAGCGCTTTTCGAGCACGTCCAGGGCCATACTGTCCGTGAAGACCTGGGGCGTGACCGTCAGCCTGCGGATCCTGTCCGGCTCGTGCAGGCCTGCCACCTCCAGGTTCAGGGGCGTACCCTCAAGCTGGTTGCGCAGAAGGAAGAGGTAGTCGCGCCTGCTCTTGATGTCCGTGCCGTTGACGGACAAGAGCACATCCCCGGGCTCTATGCCGGCCCTGGCCGCCGGGGAGTTCTTGTAGACCCCGCTCACCACAATGCCGCGCATGGAGGGAAGCCCGAACTCCATAGCCAGGCGCTGATCTATGTCGTCCGCCTGCAGGCCGAGCCACAGCGGCGAGGCGGATCTACCCTCCAGGATGCGCTGCATGACCTGGCGGGCCTTGTTGATGGGTATGGCAAAGCCAAGCCCCCAGCCCTTGGCGTAGATGGCCGTGTTGATGCCAATGAGACTACCGTCCAGGTTGATGAGGGGCCCTCCGGAATTGCCAGGGTTGATGGCCGCGTCCGTCTGTATGAGGTCCGTGAAGACCCCGCTTTCCGAACGTATGGTGCGCCCGAGGGCTGAGACCACGCCCGTAGTCACTGTGTGGGAAAAGCCGTAGGGATTGCCAATGGCAATGACCGTCTCGCCCGGACTCACGTCCGAGCTGTCCCCCATGGGAAGGGAGGGCAGATTCTTGGCACCCTCGAGCTCAAGCACAGCCAGATCAAAGTCCGGGTCCGCGCCGCGCAGCCTTGCTTTGAACTCGCGCCCGTCCTTCAGGCGTACCTGTATGTCCGTGCCGGACTGGACCACGTGGGAATTGGTGAGCACCAGGGCCTTCCTGCCGTCCACAATCACGCCGGACCCCAGGCTCACCCTCTTGCGCTGCCTTGGCTGCATGCCAAAATCCCCGAAGAACTGCTCAAGCGGGGACACGGCCCTGCCCTGCACGCTGGTGCTTGTGATGTTCACGACTGCCGGCGAGGCCATGTTGACCACCCGCACAACAGGCGTGTTGCGCACCTCGGAAAGGGCCCATGCCCGGTCCGGCAAAAGCAGGGAACAGAAAAGAATCACTGCCAGGCACAGCCTGTACAGCGCAGCAGGTCTGATCATAAAACGTCTCCCCCAAACTGGCGCCGCAGACGCCCAAAAACATTGCCCCTCATCTCCGAGAGCACAAGTCCTGCCAGGGTGAGGGCCATGCCCGTAGCCGAAAGCAGGGTAATGTGCTCGTCAAGCAGGAAAAAGGCGCCAACCACAGTGACGACCGGCGTCAGGTAGACGTAGGCCGTGGCCCTGACGGCACCAAGCACGCGCAAGCCGTAGTTCCAGGTCACAAAGCAGATGGCCGAGGCCAGAACGCCCAGGAAGAGGAAGTTTGCCCAGACTGCCGTGCTGCCTAGATCCGGCAGATGGACCTCATCCTGAAAGAGCAGGACCAGGCCGGACGTGACAAGCCCCCAGAAAAGAATGCGGCGCGTAGCCTCGAGCAGAGGGTAGCGTCTGGAAAAGATGCGGCGCGTGAAGATGGAATAGAGAGCCCAGCTGGCAGCCGCCCCCACGGCCAGCAAATCCCCTGCGGGGTTCAGGTTCAGGTAGGTTGCTCCGTTGAAGGATATGCAGGCTATGCCCGCAATGGCCACCACAAAGCCCACGAAGAAGTTGCCGTGCAGATCCTCCTTCAGAAGGTAGTGCGCGGCAAGGCCTGTCAGAAAGGGCGCCGTGCAGATGATGAGGCTCACATTGGAGGCATAGGTTATGCTGATGGCCGTGTTCTCGAAGCAGAAATAGAGGGTAATGCCGCTTGCGCCTGCGCCAAGAAAGAGAAGCTCCTCCTTCCAGCCGCGGCCATGGCGAAAGATCTTCGGCTTCATGCAGAACATGACCAAAAGGGCCAGCACAAAGCGGAAGAAGAGCACCTCCAGGGGCGTCGAGCCGTGGTTCATGAGGATCTTGCTGGAAATGAAGGTCATGCCCCAGACAAGGGTGGTGCCAAGGGCGCACAAATGCGCACACAGAACCTGACTCGTCACCTAGCGGCCCCTGCGGGCAAGGCCCAGCTCCACAAGACGTCCCAGAAATTCGGCAAAGGACATGCCCGCGGCCCTGGCTGCCTTGGGCACAAGGCTGCTGGGCGTCATGCCGGGGATGGTGTTGACTTCCAGAATCTGCAGGCTCCCGTCCTCGCCAAGGATGAAGTCCGCCCTGCCGTAGCCGTCAAGACCAAGGACCTCCACGGCCTTCAGGGTGTACTCCTGCATCCTCTGTTTCACGTCCTCGGGGATGGGCGCTGGACATATTTCCAGGGCCCCGCCGTCCTGGTACTTGCTCTCGTAGGTAAAGTAGCCGCCCTTCTGCGGCAGAATGAGGATGGGCGGCAAAGCCTTGTCCCCAAGGACCGCGCAGGTCACATCGCGTCCCGGCAGGGCCGGCTCCAAAAGCGCGCCCTGGCCCTGGGACAGAATGTCGCGCAAGAGCGCGTCCAGCTCCTGCCTGTTCTCTGCCCGGCCAAGGTGCAGGGAGGATCCCCCAAGATTGGCCTTGGCAAAGAGCGGATAGGGCAGCCTCGGCTGCCAGGACGCGTCCGGCATGACGGGCAGAAATTCCCAGTCCGCAGTGGGGATGCCGGCGTCCCGCAGGCACTGCTTGGTGCAGGCCTTGTTCAGGGCGCGAAAGCTTCCCGCAGGCCCTGCTCCCTGGTAGGGGCAGCCAACGCTGTCCAGCATGGCCTGCACAAGTCCGTCCTCGCCAGGGGTGCCGTGCAGGTTGATGAAGGCAAAGTCGTGCTCCCTGGCTGTGGCAAGCAGGTCATCGAAGCCAGTCAGAAGATCAAGGACAGTCACGCTGTGACCAAGTTCCTCAAGCGCCTGGCGTATGCCCGGCACTGCCGAAAGGGACACGTCCCTCTCGCTGGACCAGCCTCCGGCTATCAAAAGAATTTTCATGGCGTTTCAGCGCCCTCCTGCCTGACTTTTTGGGTGGACGAGGAAGGCGCAACCTCCCGTGCTTTGGGTTGTTGGGTTTCCCCGCAGGGGCGGGGCTTAAAACAGGGGGACTGCCCGCACAGGGGGTCCCTTTCCTATATCTGTATGTCGCAGGCCAGATTCTGGCCCAGATGCCTGGCCATGGCCTCCTCTATGGCCTTGGCCTGCAAATAGGATACCCGAATGCTTTTTCTGTGCTCCTCTGTCTTGCCGTAGCGGTCGAGCAGATCCTCGAAACGCTCTTCCAGAGACACAAAGGTATCGTGTCTGGCCCTCTTGTCCGCGTAGAGAATGAAAAAGGGCAAGGAACACATCCTGGCAGCATCGTCCACAGGCAGCTTCCAGGGCCAGTACACGTGGTGGAAAACGCCCCGTGCGAGCTCCTGGTTGCCCGTTTCCTGCACCACCCAGGAGGCGCCAAGCTCTGCATGGGCCCCTCCGTGGCGCAGGCAGTAGGTCTTGGCAAGATCGTGCAGCAGGGCGGACGCGCGCACAGCCTCCACATTCACTGGCAGTCCCAGGGACCCTGCCCTCTTGGCAAGCGCAGTGGCAACGCCTGCCACCACCCTGGAATGTGCGCGAATGTTGTCCAGCATTTCGTACTTGTCCCAGAGTCTGCGGCAGCCCTCGTCGTCCGGGACAATGCCCCGCATGTGCACAGGATCCGCGAGGTCAAGCTCGGGAATGCCCTTCAGGGGATAGTCCGGGATCTCGACCCTTGCGGGATTCTCCAGTCTTGGCAGTCTGTGCGTCAACATGGCTCTATACCTGCTCCTGTTGTCTGTCCTGTTTACCCTTGCGTATCTTGCGAAAAACCGTAGATCTGTCAACCCTGAACCGCTTTGCCACAGCCTGCACGGAGCCGTAGTGCTCGATGGCCCTGGTCAGAAAGTCGGCCTCGATCTCCTCCATAATCTCGTGCAGGGAGCGGCTGTCCGAGAAGATGTCCTCGCCCAAGGAGCTCTCCTTGGGCTTTTTCCCGGAAATCTGCGAGGGCAGGTCCTGCGGGGAAATGGCCGGTCCCCTGGCGGTTATGGCTATGCTGTGCACAAGGTTCTGCAGCTCGCGCACATTGCCGGGCCAGGAGTAGCTGCGCAGAATCTCCAGGGTAATGTCCAGAAAATAGAGGTTCTTGCGGTACTTGGCCGCGTACATGGCCAGAAAGAACTTGGCCAGCAGCCCAATGTCTTCCTGGCGTTCCCGCAAGGGGGGAATATTGATGGTGGCCACGTTGAGGCGGTAGTAGAGATCCCTGCGGAAGGTGCCCGCGAGCACGCAGTCCCTGAGGTTGCGGTTGGTGGCAGCAATGATGCGCACATCCACCTTGCGCGGCGAGGCCGAGCCCACGCGCATGATCTCGCCATCCTGCAGCACGCGTAAAAGGCGCGTCTGCATGGAAAGGGGCAGCTCGCCAATTTCGTCCAGAAAGATGGTGCTGCCGTTGGCGATTTCGAAGTAGCCGGCCTTGCCCTTGGAGGAGGCGCCGGTAAAGGCGCCGGCCACGTAGCCGAAGAGCTCGGATTCTGTCAGGCCCTCGGAAATGCCGCCGCAGTCCACCTTGAGCATGAGGTTTTCCGCCCTTGGGCTGCGCTGATGCACAAGGTTGGCTATGACGTCCTTGCCCACCCCTGTTTCGCCCAGGATGAGCACGGTCGCGTCCGTGGGCGCTATGCGATCCACAAGGTTGAGGACCTCGCCCATGGCCTTGCTGGCAAAGGAAGGCGTAAAGCTGTGCTCCTTCTGCTGCTTGGCCATGAAGGCTATCTGGCCTTCCGTTTTCTGCAGCAGGTTCTTCTGGTGGCCCACCTGCTCGTTCAGATTGGTCAGTATGGTAATGTCCCTGGCAAAGGTCACCACAAAGCACAGTTCGCCGTTCTCGTTGAAAACAGGGTAGCCGCTCAGGACCAGGGTCTTGCCGTCCTTGAGATGCTGCACCCTGGTCGCCGGCTTGTGCGTCTCCACGATTTCCGGGTTCAGGATGCTGTCGAAGATGCCGCTGCGCACCATGTCGCGCACATCGCGCCCTTCAATCTCTTCCCGCTTGAGCCCGGTGAGCTGCTCGTACATGCGGTTGACACACAAGGTCTTGCCCGTGACATCGGAAATGTAGACGCCGTCGGAAAGAGCGTCGAGTATGGCCTGAAAATGCCCTGTCAAATTGGCTTCTGTCTGTCTGTTCATGTCACCACCCTGGCGCGTCGCATGCGTTGTCCCAAGACAGGGGCATGCAACTTCCCTGTACTGCCTGCCCGCGCCCTGCGCAAACCTAGCAGTTCGCTTCTAAATGATATTTGAGCCCATGTCCAAGGTCCAGACAATTTTGCCAAAGGCTAATGAAAACCAATGTCGCTGCCGTGGGCACAAGGACACAAAAAAAGACGTCCGGATTTTGCGGGAAGGCCGGAAGGCTCTGCTTCCAGCCCCTTGCAAAACCCGGACGCCCGGACAGATGTGGCTGCCACCTGGAAAACCCCCTTTTTCAGCCTGGGGTTCTCTTTTAGTGGGGTATGTGATGCCTGTCCTTCAGCACGCGATGGGCGTACTTGAGGAGCTTTTTGTAGGCCACGTTGTCAAGGGACGTCTCGCCCATGAGATAGGGCCTGTCCAGAAATTCGTATTTTTGCGTGCCAAGCCTGTGGTAGGGCAGCATTTCGTACTGCACATGATCGCCCAAGGGCTCGATGAACTCGGCTATGGCTGTCACTGCCTCGGGAGTGTCGTTGAAGCCCGGGACAATGGGCGTGCGCACCAGGATGGGCGTGTCGGGATACTCGACGCAGAAGGCCTTGAGGTTGCTCAGAATGTGCTCGTTGGGAAGGCCGGTCATTTCCTTGTGCTTGGCGCTGTCCATGCTCTTGATGTCAAAGAGCACGTAGTTCAGATGCTTGCCGGCCTCGAGCAGGACGTCCTGCTCGCACATGCCACAGGTTTCCACAGCTGTGCGGATGAAGCGGGCCCTGGCCTCGCGCAAGAGCGCCAGAGCAAACTTGCCCTGCAAAAAGGGCTCACCACCGGAGAGGGTCATGCCACCGCCGCTCCTGGCGTAGAAGGGCGCGTCCTGCTCCACAACCTTCATGACCTCGTCCACAGTCTGCAGCTTGCCGTAGATGTTGAGGCCCTGGGCAGGACAGGCGTGGGCACAGGCAAGATCCGTGCAGTCCTTGCACAGCTCGCGCCTGATGGCCACCTTGGTGCCATCGCTGTACACAGCGCCCCTTGGACAGGCGTCCATGCAAAAATGGCACTTGTCCGTTCCGATGCAGCGGTTGTTGTTCACAGCAACCTGGGGATGGGTTTCCTGTGATTCCGGATTGCTGCACCACCTGCAGCGCAAATGGCAGCCCTTCAAAAAGGCTATTGTTCTGATGCCCGGACCATCGTGGACAGAGTACTTCTGTATGTTGAAGACATAGCCTGTGGTCTTTTTGTCCTCTATTCTGCTCACAGCAGGACCTCCCTCTGGGTCGTTGAAGATGCTTGTTCCTGCCTTGTGCGGTACCAGGGTGCGCAGCCGGCAAAAATCCGTCAATACACTGCAAGGACCTGTTCCCTCTGCGAAAGAACAGGTCCTTTCAGATTTTTTTGCATGGCCCGGCATCTGCCGGGCCTGCCTATGAGATGAAACTAGATGGAATCGTGCACGGTACGGGCAATAAGGTCATTCTGCAGGTCGGGAGAGAGATCCACGAAGTAGGCGCTGTAGCCGGCGATGCGGACAATGAGGTTGCGGTACTTGGCGGGATCCTTCTGGGCCTTCAGAAGGGTATCGGCATTGATGACGTTGAACTGCACATGCCACAGCTTCAGGTCGATGAAGGTGCGGATGAAGGAAACGAGCTTCTCGGTTCCCTGCTCGCCCTCAAGGCACTTGGGCGTGAACTTGATGTTCAGCATGCGGGCAGCGCGGTCGCGCATGCCGTAGTTCTTGGTGTTGTAGTTGGACAGAAGAACTGCGGTGGGGCCGTTGACGTCTGCGCCGTGGGAGGCCGAGGACCCGTCGGACAGCGGGAACCAGTCCACGCGGCCGTTGGGGGTAGCGCTCACAACCTTGCCGAAGGGCACATGGGAGGTGAAGGGCACATAGCGCACGTCGTTGTGGATGCCAAGGTCCTTCATGCTGTACTTGTTGCCGTATTCCACGCTGATGTGGTCAATGGCGCGGCCGATGGAGTCTGCGTACTCGTCGTTGTTGCCGTAGCAGGGAGCGGACTTGAGCAGGGCCTTCACGTCTTCATAGCCCTCGAAGTTGGCGTCCAGGGCCTTGATGAGCTGATCCATGGTCAGCTTCTTGTCCTCGAAGACCAGCTTCTTCACTGCGCACAGGGAGTCAACCACGGTGCCGAGGCCCATGTACTCGAAGTAGCCGAAGTCAATGCCTTCGGGGATGTGCTCCTGATGCAGGTCGATGCAGTACTTCATGGCCAGGTCGTGCATGGCGGAGAGCATGGGCACTGCAAAGTGGCGAGCGCGCAGCTTGTTGATGATGTACTGCTGGATGAAGGCAGTGCGCAGGAAGAGCATGTGCTGCTGCACATAGGCGTTCCAGAACTCGTCCCAGGTCTTGAAGTTGCGAGGATCGCCGGTCTCGACGCCGAGGAGCTGGTCGCCGTACTTCTTCATGCGGCCGTTGCGCAGCACCATTTCCACTGCAGCGGCAAAGTTCACATAGGCGCCGCCGGAGGTGTAGGTGTCGCGGTTGGGCATGCGGGCTTCGGTGCAGCCGGAAACAGCGTAGTCAAAGGCCTCTTCGAAGGTAGCGCCCTTGGACACGTACAGGGGCACGACTTCCTCGTCGTTGATGAGCTTGGGGAAGCCGGAGCCGTACTTGATGGTCTCGGCCACATCCCACAGGTAGCTCTCGGGGCAGCCGCTGTGCACGCGGCCAGCGAGGTGCGGGTCGTGCAGCGGGGATTCACGCTTGGAGCGGAGGATGAGGTGGGTCAGCTCGTTGGTGGCGTCACGGCCGTCCGGAGTCTGGCCGCCGACGGTCACAGCCTCCCAGTGGGCATAGCCTTCGTTGAAGGCGCCGCCGGTGGGGGAGATGTACATGTCGATGAATTCGGCCATGCCGACCCACATGCACTCCAGGATTTCCAGGGCCTTGTCCTCGGTGATCTTGCCGGCTTCGATGTCGGCCTTGTAGTAGGGGTAGAAGTACTGGTCCATGCGGCCGTTGGAAATGG
>CALVGM010000120.1 GCA_944327095.1 uncultured Desulfovibrio sp.
CGAATTTGCTCCCCACATGGACAACGGGGACTTCATTATCGTGGTCAACTGCGATAAAATCAAGGTGACCGGGACCAAGATGGACAAGAAGCTGTACTACCGCCATTCCGGCTGGGTAGGCGGCCTCAAGTCCACCACTCTCAAGGACATGCTGGCCGAAAAGCCCGAGCGCGTGCTCATGGCTGCCGTCAAGGGCATGCTCCCCAAGAACCGTCTCGCCCGTCATATGCTGAAGAAGCTCAAGGTGTATGCCGGACCCGAACATCCCCACACCGCTCAGCAGCCTCAGCCCTTGACGCTGCCCTACTAAAAAGGAGTGATCCATGAGCACTGCTTTCCACTATGGCACCGGACGGCGCAAGACTGCTACTGCCCGCACCCGTATCTACACGGGCACAGGCAACATTGTGGTGAACGGTCGTCCCTACCAGGAATATTTCAACCGCAAGACCCTGCAGATGGTTGTGAGCCAGCCCCTGAAGCTGGTCAGCCTTGACGACAAGATCGACGTGCATGTCAACGTCTGTGGCGGCGGCAACGCCGGTCAGGCTGCGGCCGTGCGTCACGGCATCAGCCGCGCCCTGCTTCTGCTTGATCCGGGCCTGCGCAGCCTTCTGAAGAAGGCCGGATTCCTCACCCGCGATTCCCGCAAGAAGGAACGCAAGAAGTACGGCCTGCGTGCTGCCCGCGCCAGGTACCAGTACAGCAAGCGTTAATCGTCCGGCAGAGTCTTTCTGCAGATATCTTTTGGAAACGACAGTCTCTTTGTTGGGGCTGTCGTTTCTTGTATGGAATGTGGCCCCCCGCACACCCCCACACTCCCCGAACAAGGAGGTAATGAATGGCATTGGATCCCCGTCAGGTACCCGACTGGCAGATTGCCCTGGACGCAGAAAAGCGCATGAAAACCATCGAGACCATAGCTGGCGAGCTCGGTCTCGAAAGGCAGGAAGTTCTGCCCTTTGGACACTACATGGCCAAGGTTGAGGACCGCGCTGTCCTCTCCCGCCTGGCCTCCCGTCCCAACGGCAAATACATAGATGTTACGGCCATCACCCCCACGCCCCTTGGCGAGGGCAAGTCCACCACCACCATCGGCCTTGTGCAGGGTCTTGGGCGTCGCGGCAAGAAGAGCTCCGCGGCCATTCGCCAGCCTTCTGCCGGGCCGGTCATGGGCATGAAGGGATCCGCAGCCGGAGGCGGCCTTGCCCAGTGCATTCCCCTTGAGCCCTACAGCCTCAACTTCACGGGCGACATCCACGCCATCACCCAGGCCAACAACATGGCCATGGTGGCCCTGACAGCCAGGATGCAGCACGAGCGCAACTACACGGACGAAAGGCTGATGGCCCTGTCCGGCATGCCCCGCCTGAACATCGATCCCACAGCTGTGCTCATGGACTGGGCCATGGACTTCTGCGCCCAGTCCCTGCGCAATGTCATCATCGGCATCGAGGGCGAGGGCAGGCGCAACGACGGCTTCATGATGAAGTCGCACTTTGTCATCACCGCAGCCTCCGAAGTCATGTCCATCCTTTCCCTGGCAACGGACCTCGCCGACCTGCGCAGGCGCATGGGCAAGATTGTGGTTGCTCTGGACAGGACCGGCAAGCCCGTGACAGCCGAGGATCTGCAGGTGGCCGGCGCCATGACGGCCTGGCTCACCAATGCCATCAAGCCCAATCTCATCCAGACCATCGAGGGCCAGCCCGTTTTCGTGCACGCAGGTCCCTTTGCCAACATCTCCCTGGGTCAGAGCTCGGTCATAGCGGACAGGGTGGCCCTGAAGCTTTCCGACTACCATGTGACGGAATCCGGCTTCGGTTCGGAAATTGGCTACGAGAAGTTCTGGAACATCAAGTGCCGCAGAAGCGGTCTTGCCCCGGACGCTGTGGTCATCGTGGCCACCATCAGGGCCCTCAAGCGTCACGGCGGAGCTCCTGCCCCCGTGCCCGGCCGCCCCATGCCCGAGGAGTACACAAAGGAGAACGTGGGCCTCGTGGAGGCTGGCTGCCAGAACCTTCTGCGTCACATCAACATTGTGCAAAAGTCCGGTGTTCCGGCAGTGGTCTGCCTGAATGCCTTTGTGAGCGACACCAGGGACGAGATCACGGCAGTGCGGCGCTTTTGCGAAAACGCCCATGCACGCTTTGCCGTGTCCGAACACTGGGCCAAGGGCGGCGAGGGCGCTCTCGAGCTTGCGGACGCTGTGCTTGACGCCACAAGCGAAGCCGCGAGCTTCAAGCCGCTTGTCACCACCGATCAGCCCTTTGTCGAACGCATCAACCGTATCGCCTGCGAAATCTACGGCGCGGACGGCGTGGACTTTAGCGATCTGGCAAGGTCCAGGCTCGCGGGCCTGCAGGCCCGCGAGGACGCGAAGGAACTGGATGTCTGCATGGTGAAGACACAGTACTCGCTCTCGGACAATGCCAAATTGCACGGCGCACCCACAGGATGGCGCCTCTTTGTGCGCGACGTGCTCTTCCACGGCGGCGCGGGTCTGGTCATTCCCGTGGCAGGCGACATCAGCCTCATGCCCGGAACAGGCTCAAGGCCTGCCTACCGCAACATTGACGTGGACGTTGAGACAGGCACTGTGACCGGTCTCTTCTAGGGTTCGCAGGTATCAAGGCAACAGTGTACGGTGCCGGACAGAAGGGAGACCCCCTTTTGCCCGGCACTTGCCTTTTGGGGAACTGCGGGTCGTCTGGCAAGGGAAGAAAAGAGCTCCATCTGCCCGACACAGGCATGAGGCAGACAAAAAAAAATTTTTGTATCCCCTGTTTCTTAACTTTTTGCTTTCCTTTGTGTATAAGGGGAACTTGGCTGGCGTCTTCTCTGCCCCTTGCGTGGCCCGCGCAGGAAGAGCACATCCCCTGGAACAGGCCCTCCGAGCGAGCCAAGGCAAATCCCCTTCAAATCAAGACCCGTGACGCAGTCCCGGGTTCGCAAAAGCCTTCCCCCGGCTTTCGGGGATGGACTGCAATTGTTTTTTGGGGGTACGCGGCGCCATTTCTCCAACCTCTTACGCTGGGAGATATGATGAAACTTGCAACTTCTCTTGTGGCCGCTCTGGCCATGGCGGGTTTTTGCCTTGGTGCTGCGCCCCAGGCCGGTGCAGCCGACCAGGGCCCTGTCAAAATTGGTG
>CALVGM010000121.1 GCA_944327095.1 uncultured Desulfovibrio sp.
GGCTTTGAGTGTCTTGAGCAAAACGGTCTGCACGTGTGGGAGGACGCCTACCTTGCGGAAGTTGTGGATCCCAAGACAGGCAAGCATGTGCAGCCAGGCGAGGTGGGCGAGCTTGTCATGACCACCCTTGTGCGCGAGGGCATGCCCATATTGCGCTACAGGACAAGGGATCTGACCCGCTTTTTGCCTGGCGTCTGTCCCTGCGGCCGTTTGCATCGCCGCATAGACCGCATCCTTGGCCGCAGCGACGACATGTTCATCTGCAAGGGCGTCAACATCTACCCGCAGCAGATTGAGGACGTGCTCATGCGCTTCCCGGAAGTTGGCCGCAACTACCTCATTTTGCTCGACAACGACAATGTGGGCGATGTCTTGCGCGTGCAGGTGGAGATCCGCGAGGAGTACTTTGTGGAAGATCTGCGCGTGTTGCGCGGCCTGCAGGCTCGGATTGCCCATGCTCTCAAGAACGAGATCCTCGTGACGCCGAGGATCGAGCTTGTGCAGAGCAACTCGCTGCCTGTCAGCGACGGCAAAGCCGTACGCTTCAAGGATCAGAGAAACAGAAAGTAGGTTCACTGTCTTCCCCAAGGCCAGGCAGGCCTTGGGGAAGGCTTGTCAGCAGAATACGGAGTTTTTGTGGACATCTTCGCCTTCGGGATTACGGCCATAAGCGGGGTCTTCCTCTTTGTCCTGGGCCTTGTGCTGCTGCTCACGGTCTTTGGGCTGCCCGGCAACTGGATCATGCTCATCCTGGTTGCCGTGTGGCACTTTGTGCTGCCCATGCCAAGCGCCCTCAACATCTGGTACTGGCTCATAGTCCTGGCCATTGTCGTGCTGGGCGAGGTCATGGAGTTTTTCCTGCAGGTCAAGCAGGCCAAGAAGTACGGGTCGAGCAACACGGGCACAGTGGGGGGCGTCATAGGCGCCATTGTGGGCGCCATCCTGCTTGCGCCTTTCCTCTTTGGCATAGGAGCCTTCATTGGCGCCATGCTGGGTGCCTGGTGCGGCTGCTTTGTGTTCGAGCTCTTGCGCGGCATGGACACGAAATCCGCTGCCAGGGCAGCTCTGGGAGCCATGTTTGGCCGCTTTCTTGGCACTGTGTGCAAGCTTGGCTGCGGCGTGGTCATCTGGGCCATTACCATGCAGTACATCTGGCCGGATCCGCAGGAACTGCCCTTCCACTTCCGCTGGCTTCCCGAGGTTCCCCAGGGGCCTGTGCCGCACGACGGGCCCATGAGCACTGTCATGGGGCTTGCGCAAGGTCTGTTGTGCTGAAGGAGGAAGGCATGGAACTGGAGCATGTGCGCGTGGTGCTTGTGAACACGCGCTTTCCCGAGAATGTGGGCATGGCCGTGCGCGCCTGCGCCAACATGGGCTGCGACGATCTGCGTCTTGTGACACCCGAGCGCTGGAACGTGGAAAAGGCTGCCCCCCTTGCCACGCCCAAGGGCCAGTCCCTGCTTGGCAGGGTGCGTCTGGAAGAAGATTTGCTCGAGGCCCTTGGCGACACCCATGTGACCATAGCGACCACTGCCCGCACAGGGGGCTGGAGAAAGAGCCTCATGACCCCCTGGGAAGTAGGGGAAGTGGTGGCAAAAGCCAGGGCTGACGGGCGCAGGGTGGCTCTGGTGTTTGGCTCCGAGGACAGAGGCTTGGAAAACAGGCACATTGAATTGTGCCAGCACATCATGACCATCCCTACCTCGGGCGAGGCCTCCTCATTGAATCTTGCCCAGGCAGTGCTTTTGACGCTCTACGAGTGCCACAAGGCTGTGCGCGCACATCTGGGCAGCCTGCCAAAGGGTGCGCGCAATGAAGGCGAGAGGGCAGGCGAAGGAACAGACAGCGAGGCCGCTCACAAAGGCACTACCTACATCACGGCTGCGGACGAGGAAAGGCTCATGAGATCCTGGGAAGACGCGCTCTTGCGCCTTGATGTCCTGCACGGCGACAACCCCTCCTACTTCCTCATGCCCTGGCGCAGGTTCTTTGCCAGGGCCAATTTGCGCAAACACGAGTACGAGGCCTTCATGGGGCTGTGCCGCCAGATCCGTGCAAGAACGCGGACTGGGAAAGAATAGGAAAAAAGTTCTTGCAAAGGAGAACTATTCCTGATAGTGAAATTCCTACCAATTCACTCACAAATTCTTGGAGGTTCGTCATGGCTACACTGAAGGACTTCGCAACCTACGATATATCCTGGAATCTCACCCCCGAGCACGCGGTCACCATGTACCTCGAGTGGGGCAACAACGACTGGCACTCCGAGTACCCGCCCGTGCGCTCCAAGAGAGACGAGTCCTACTACTTTGTGGTGGACACCTGGGGGGAAAGGCCCATGATCCGCCTGGTGCACAGGAATTCCGAAAACGCTCAGGACATCTACACCATGCCTGTGCCGGACATGCTCCTTCCTGACTTCGAGAAGGAAAACCACGGCCTGAAGGGCATCAGCGCGCCTACGGACAACATCAAGCGCTGGCTCAAGGACGAGATGGGCGTTGCCTGATTGACCAGTACCTGGCAAAAGACCTTTTTGCGTTCCCGCCTCTTTCCCTGTTTTGGGGAGTGGGCGGGAACCTTTGTTTTGTAGAGGATTGCACCTTCAGGAAGAGTGGTCTTGCGGCTGTCGCACAAGGACTGCCCTGGCCTCGCAGCTCTTCTTGAAAAAGGCTATGCTCCAGTGCAGCACCGTTGTCACCGTAGGATCCGCAAGAAGTCGTACGTCGTACTTTCTCTCCCTGATCTGGGTGAGGCCTTTTTCGGCAAGCACTGCCAAGTCCTCGTTTTCGCTTGTCGCGCGCTTGATCTCCACAATGGCTGCCCTTTTGCTGGCAGTGTCTGCGTCGTCCAGGACGCTGATATCGTATTGTCCTGTTCCCGCATGCAGGTTGGAAAAGGTTTTGGGGTAGGCCACAAGAAAGAAGCCTATCAAAAGGCCGTGGTAGAAATTCTCGCGCGGGGATTTGGGGGATTCCTTCGCGAGGTCCTGGCTGCCCACCTTTTCCAGAAGGATGGCCTCCAGTTCCTGTTGTACGGCTTGCGCGTCTGCCTGCCAGAAGGCAGCAAAAAAAGCGTTTTCCTGGGCTACGCTGACCGCAGCCCTGAACCAGGTGCTGACCTCGTATCTGAAGATGTCGCGGATCTCTCTGTTGGGAATGACAAGGGGGTATTTGTTGTCTTCGGGATTTGGGGCAAGACCCTGCGCCTCGGCTCTCTCTTTGGAAGCTCTTGTCAGGTAGCCGGACATGTAGAGCAGTGTCCAGAGGTTGTCTGGCGAGGAGTCCAGCGACTCATAGGTTGGATTGACTCTGAGCTGCTTGACAAGGCAACCTCCTTCGATGAAATCGGCTATATCCTGGGTCATTTCCACTGTTGTGCCCGGAAACAGTCTCTTGACCAGAGCGTTTTCGGAGGTGTTTTGCCAGTAGGCCACAGGATCACTGCCTGGGTTGTCCTGCAAGTCGCGCAGGTACTTCATGATGCTCCAGGGGCAGTAGATTTCTGTCAGATTGCCGAAGCGATAGCCATCGTACCATGTCTTGAGGACATCGCGTTTTTCCCAAAAGCCCGTGTCGCGAAGGAGTGTGTCCACTTCACCTTGAGTGAAGCCGAACGTGTCCGCGTATTTGTGATCAGTCGTGATGTCGAAGCAGTCCAGATGGTTGAGACCGCTGAAGATGCTTTCGCGCGTAATGCGCAGGCAGCCTGTGAGAATACCGAACATCAGATTGTCCAGATTGGTCTTGAGGCCAGCCAAGAGAAAGCTGCGCATGAAATCAACCATCTCGTCGTAGTATCCGTTGTCCGCAGCCTTTGCGACTGGGGCATCGTATTCGTCTATCAACACTATGGCTGGCTTGCCGGAGTGGTAGCGCAGGACACTGGTCAGAAACAGCAGGGAATCCTTCAGAGTTCTGTCATCCGTACTGCATGCCCGCAATTCCCTGAGCATCTTGCGCTCTTCACTGTCAAGTTTGGGGCTGCCAAGAAGATACTGGTGCTGGCGACAGACCTGGCTGACGAGGCTGCGAATTTTTTTCAGAGCCTCCGATAGCTCGCGTCGTCCACGTCCTTCAGAGACAGAAAGATGACAGGATACTGGTTCATCCACTGGTCGCACAACTCCTTGTTGGCGGACACGGCAAGTCCTTCGAAAAGCGCGTGGTTATCATCCTTCTTGGTGATGTCGAAGAACTCGGCCAGCATGGACATGAACAGTGTCTTGCCAAAGCGTCTTGGGCGGGTAAAGAGTGTGGCGTCTGCGGGAGCGCGCAGAAATTTTTCCAAAAAGGCAGTC
>CALVGM010000122.1 GCA_944327095.1 uncultured Desulfovibrio sp.
GCCCGTACACCAGGCGAACAGACAGAAGGTACACGCTGCAGCCTTGAGAGTCTGCGTAAGCAGTGCCTTACCATTCCTCATAAGAACATCCTTTGTATGCTAAACATCCCATACGACGGACCGACAAACCGGTCCACCACCCTCACAGGGCGGTCGCATACTCCTCTTTTCACAGTAGACAAGAAGTGCCAAGAGGTCAAGGAGGGCCGGAAAGACTGGCCCGTTTCTTTTCCCTGCCAAGTACCCTGTATCCTTCTGTTTTTCGAGGAATTTGCCCCCTTGTGCAAATCGACGCAAATTCTGGCTCAAAGCCCGAACAGCGCATGCCGGGGAGGGAAAAATACTGCAAAATCCCTGTTCGCACAAGGCCCACCCGAAAAAGCCCTGTTCCTTTGCAAAAAAGTGTATCGGTTTGCTTTGTTTTGTCCCTGCACTTGCGCTCCTCAAGGAAGCCCAATGCAGCCTCTCCTGTCAGGCAAAAAGCAAAACATCTTGCCGGCGAGCGTGCCAGGACCCTTTCGTCTGTTTTGAAAAAGGGGGCCCTGCCAGGTTGTGACATTCTTCCCCACACAGGGCCGCAAGGGAAAAATTCGCTTGTCAGAAAGCGCAAAAGAGGTCACAAACTGCAACGGAGGAGAAACCATGTTCAGCGCAACTTTCGGGACAATAGTCTTCTGCTCGCTTGCGGCCTTTGTGGCGGGCTTCATAGACAGCATAGCCGGCGGAGGCGGGCTCATTACCCTGCCTGCCCTGCTGCTTGCTGGCGTGCCCCCGCACCTTGCCCTTGGCACCAACAAGATGCAGTCGTCCATGGGCACGGCCGTGGCCCTCGCAAGCTTTGCCAACAGCAACCTTGTGCTCTGGCGTCTTGCCCTGGCAGGGCTGCCCTTTTCCCTCATTGGCTCAGGCATAGGCTCAAAGCTTGCCCTCTTTCTCAGCGACGAGCTTTTGGGCACCATCCTCATTGTGCTCTTGCCCATAGCCATGGTCTGCACCCTTGTTCCCAAGAAGGAGCGCAAGAACGCCAGCATGAGCGGCAGCTCGCGCATTCTGGTTCCTTTGGTCTGCCTTGTCATAGGCTGCTACGACGGCTTTTTCGGGCCAGGGACAGGGAGTTTTCTCATCCTGGCCTTCCACTGGATCGTGGGCATCGGGCTTGTGCAGGCCTCGGCCACGGTCAAGGTACTGAACCTGGCCTCCAATGTGGGCGCCCTTGGCATCTTTTTGTGGAGCGGACAGATTATCTGGGCAATAGCCCTGCCCATGGTGGTGGCAAGCATTGTGGGCAACTGGCTCGGCAGCAGGACTGCCATGCGCCTTGGCGCAAGGGCAGTGCGGCTTTTTCTCACAGTGAGTCTTGGCCTGCTTTTGCTGACGCTCATTGTGCGCAGTCTGAACGGCTAGCGACCAGCCGGCAGGCCCGGTCTAGGGGATGGGCCTGTAGGTCTCGCTCCTTGTGTCGTACTCGAAAAGCTCTCCCTCGCGCAGGGAGTAGAGCCAGGCGTGGATGGTGAGTCTGCCTTCCTTCAGGCCCCTGGCAACCCAGGGGTAGGTTTCGAGGTTTTTGAGGGAATAGACCGGGGCCAGGCGCTCGCAGACTTGGCCAAGTTCCTGCGCGCAGGCTTCCGGATGCAGGCTTTTTGCGCGCGCAAGCACAGGCTCGGCCACCCGAATCCAGTCTTCGAGCGGCGTGTCTGCCACACCCTTTACCAGAGCCGAGATGCCGCCGCAGGCCGTGTGCCCAAGGACAATGAGGTCGCGCACCCCGAGAGACTCTACAGCGTAGCAGGTGGCAGCGCGTATGCAGGCTCCGGCAGGAGAGTCCAGGGGCGGAACCAGGGCCGCTATGGCCCTGTGCACAAAGAGATCGCCCGGATGGCAGGAAAAGAGCAGGGCAGGATCCGTGCGCGAATCGCAGCAGGAAAGCATCATGGCGCCGGGGCTCTGTTTTTTGAAAAGCGCCTGCATCTTTTCCGGGTATTTTTCGCAGTAGCCTGCGTGGTAGCTGGGAAAGGCCCTGGCCAGCCGCTCGCAGGGTCTGAGATCCCCGTCTGCCCTGGTGTCGCTGCGCACTTCGTCGCGTGTTGCATCAGCCATTGTCGCCTGAATCCTCCTTGTGCCCCTCTTCGGGGACAGCTCCCCTGCCTGCGCAAAAGTCTTCCCAGGCCCGCAGGGCAGCGTCGAGATCGTCCGCTCCTATCCAGACTGCCTCGGCTCGTCCGCGAAACCAGGTGATCTGCCTCTTGGCGTAGGCCCTGGTGTTTTTGAGCCACAGCTTTCTTGCAGCGGCAAGATCCAGGCTGCCCGCAAGGAAGGCAAAAAGCTCCCTGCAGCCTATGCCGCTCCAGCCTGGCGCCTTCGGATCCTGGCAGCGCGCAAGGGCTCTTTTGGCCTCGTCCAGGGCGCCATGGGCAAGCATCTTGTCAATGCGCGCCGCAAGCCCAGGCTCAAGCTGTGCGAGGCTTGTATTCACCACAAGCAGCGGCCCTTCGCAGGAAGGGGCTCTGTGGGCGTGCTGCTGCCACCAGCTGAGAGGATGCGCTGTGCCCATGGCAACCTCGAGACCGCGCACAATGCGCTGCCTGTCGTTGGGGTGCAGACGCCTGGCAAGCACAGGATCCCTTTCCTGCAACAGCGCGTGCAGGGCCGGAGCGCCCTCTTTGGCCACCATGTCCTCGAGCCTGGCGTGCAGGCTCGAGTCTATGGCCGGGATGTCCGCAATGCCGTGCAAAAGCCGCTCGAAATACATGCCTGTGCCGCCCACAAGCAGGGGAATGCGCCCCCTTGCCAGGATGTTGTCCATGGTGCCAAGGGCCATGTCCATCCACGACTGCACGTCTATGGTCGCTTCGGTGGACAAAAAGCCGTAGAGATGGTGGCTTGCCTGGGCTTGCTCCTCAGCGCTTGGCTGGGCAGTAATGATGGGAAAGTCCGCGTAGACCTGGCGCGAGTCCGCGTTGACGATTTCGCAGCCAAGGGTTGTGGCAAGGCGTATGGCAAGAGCCGTCTTGCCTGCGCCTGTGGGGCCGGCAAGGCAGAGCACGCGTCTCTTTGCCTGCGTGTCCATCAGCGTTCCTTCCTGGTATGGTGCATCAGGCAGTCGATGCCTGCTGGATCCCTGGCGTAGCCCTTGAGGGGCGCCCCGAGGCAAGGGGTGCTGTGGTGCAAGAGCCCCTTTTCGTAGAGAGACACCATGGTGTCGCGCACAAGATCCGGCACAAGGCCGTCAATGGATCCGCCGTGGCTCACCGCTGCCTTGATGATGCTCGAACTCACGTAGAGCCAGCGGTAGTCGGTCATGAAGAAGACCGTTTCCGCAGAGCGGCACAGGCGGCGGTTCATGAGTGCCAGCTGGAACTCGTACTCGAAGTCCCCTGTGGCGCGCAGGCCGCGCAGGATGGCGCAGGCCCCGTACTGCCTGGCAAAGTCCACGGTGAGGTTGCCGTAGGGTTTGACCTCGATGCGCCTGCCATGGCCCTCGATGGCGTCCTCCACAAAGCGCACCCTTTCGGCAAGGGAAAAGAGCGGGTGCTTGCCCGCGTTTTCCGCCACAGCCACAATGACCTTGTCAAAAACCTTGAGAGCCCTGCGCAAGATACTCAGGTGGCCGTTGGTAATGGGATCGAAGGTGCCGGGATAGATGGCCACGCGGGCAGGGACGCTTTGGGGAAGATCGAAGTCCTCGCTGCAGGAAGGAGAATCCAAAGACGCCTGCGGCCCCTTGTCCGGGATCGTGTCCGGACTCTGGGCAGCAAAGCCCTGGGCCTGGGGAGCAAGACAGGGGGTACCTGCCACGCCGCGCCCGCTTCTGAAGATCTCCTTCAGGCGTTCTTCCACGTTGTCCGGCACAAGGCCGTGTATGTTGCCCCCGTGGCTGGCAGCGCCCTTCACGATGGTGGAGCTGATGAAGAGCCAGCGGTAGTCGGTGATGAGGAAGACCGTCTCCACGTTCCTGTTGAGGCGGCGGTTCATGAGGGCCAGCTGGAATTCGGACTCGAAGTCCGACACGGCCCGCATGCCGCGCAGGATGGCGTCGCACCCCCGTGTGGCTGCGTAGTTGACGGTCAACCCTGTGACGGGGACCACTTCCACGTTGGGCACGCCCCTGAGAGCTTCGCGCATGAGTTCCACCCGCTCGGCCTGGCTGAAGAGCGGGGGCTTGGGCGTTCTGTCCGCCACGGCCACAATGACCCTGTCGAAGATCAGGCAGCCACGCCGTATGAGACTGATATGGCCGTTGGTGACGGGATCGAAGGTTCCCGGATAGAGGGCAGTGCGCATAGACAACTCCATGGGGCACAGCAGGAAAAAGGCCCCGCAGGGCCTTTGGGAAAGGGAATGGATCAGGCGCTTGCCTGCAGGCGGGCAATGAGCGTTGTGGTTTGGCCGAACTCCCGCTCGGTGACAAGCTCCAGGGGCTTGGGGAGGACAAGGTTCAGCCCTTCCTCCACCTCCACGCTCACAAAGGCGCCCTCGGCAAGCCAGCCGCACTGGACAAGGGCGTCCAGACAGTTCTGGGTGAAGTTCTTCCTGTAGGGCGGATCCAGGAAGACCAGGTCAAAGGGGCCGGCCACGCTGCGGTCTGCACCCTTGACCCTGCGCAGCAGCATGGGAACGCTTTCCTGCACAAGAAAAGCCCTGCCTTCCAGGCCGAGATTTCTGATATTGGTCCGTATGCAGCGGCAGGCCCTGTTGTCCAGTTCCACAAGGTGGGCGGAGGCAGCGCCGCGGCTGATGGCCTCAAAGGCCAGGGAGCCGCTGCCTGCAAAGAGATCGAGCACGCGCAGGACCTGCCAGTGCAGGCGGTGGCTCAGAATGGAGAAGAGGGACTCGCGAACCTTGCCCATGGCAGGCCTGTAGCCTTCGCCCTCCACTGTGGCAAGGCGCCGCGATCCCAATGTACCGGATATGATGCGCATCAGAGTTTCGAGAGCAGTCTGGTCATGGCGTAGTCCAGCTTGGCCATGGCCGCCTGCAGGGTTGTCTGTTCTTCCCAGGGCCGCTTGTCAATGTCCTCAAGCCTGGACTTGAACATGGCCCACTTGCGTTCCAGCTCGCTGGTAAGGAAATCCCAGTTGACCTTGGGGTAGCCCTTGCTGGTGTTGAGCTGGATGTTTTCCACTTCGCGGCCCTGCAGGGTGAGCTCCTCAAGGTGCCCGGGAATGATGGCCTCAAGCCCGAAGCGTTCCTTGATGAGGCCTGCAAGGATGTTTTGTGCCTTGAGTTCCCCGTGCACCAGCACAACCTGCGGTTTTGACTGGGCCAGGGGCGCGAGCCAGTCCAGGAGCTGGGATTGGCCGGCGTGGGCGGAAAAGCTGTTGATGAAGTAGAGCTTGGCCTTGACTTCCATGTCCTCGCCAAAGAGGGTGAGCTTCTTGGCGCCGTCCACCAGGGCGCGGCCTGGTGTGCCCACGGCCTGGTAGCCCACAAAGACAATGCTGGCCCCGGGACGCCAGATATTGTGCTTCAGATGGTGCTTGATGCGACCGGCGTTGCACATGCCCGAGGCAGAGATGACGATGGCCGGCTTGTCGTAGGCGTTGATGGCCTCGCTTTCCTCGCGCGAGAGGGTGTAGTGCAGGTTGGGCAGCTCGAAGGGATCCTCGCCCCTGTTCAAAAGAGCCAGGGCGTCCTCGTCGAGCAGTTCCCTGTGGTGCCTGAAGACCTCGGTGGCCCGGATGGCCAGGGGCGAGTCCACATAGATGGCCATGTCTGCGGGAAGCTTGCCCTGGCTGTTCAGCGCGTGCAGGCAGTAGAGCATCTCCTGGGTGCGCTCCACGGCAAAGGCCGGGATAATGACCTTGGAGCCGCGGGAGTAGCTGTACTCGATGGCCTTGGCCAGCTCGTCCAGGGAGTTGGTCGCGCTCTTGTGGTTGCGGTCCCCGTAGGTGGACTCCATGAACACGTAGTCCGCAGGGGGCGGCGTCTCCGGATCGCGCACGATAAGAGCCTGGGGCCTGCCTATGTCGCCGGAGAAGATGATGGAGGTTGCCTTGCCGTCTTCCTCCACCTCAAGGCGCAGGGAAGAGGAACCAAGGATGTGGCCAGCCTCGTAGAACGTGACCCGTATGCCAGGTGCCGGGCGCAGTTCCTCGCCGAGACGCACGGTCTGCACGTAGTGGACGACCTTTTGCGCGTCCTCGGTGGTGTAGAGGGCCGGGGGTGGATTTTTCAGCCCCCTGCGGGTGTATTTCTTGAGTTCGTAGAGAGCCTCCATCTCCTGGATGTGGGCGCTGTCCTCGAGCATGAGGGAAATGAGCTCGCCAGTAGCCGGGGTGCAGTAGATTTCCCCTTTGAAGCCCTCCCTGACCAGCATGGGCAAAAGGCCCGAGTGGTCGATATGGGCATGGGTAAGCAGCACAAAGTCGATGTGGGCGGGATCGTAGACGGATGTGTCCCTGTTGCGGGCCTCGATGGCCTTGTTGCCCTGATGCATGCCGCAGTCTACGCAAAAGCGGCGTCCGCAGGCCTCGATGACAAAGCACGAGCCTGTAACGGTCTGTGCGGCACCAAGAAATTGTACGCGCATATGGGTCTCCTTCAGGAACTGCGGGCAATACCGCAGCCCCTGCGGATGGCAGGTTGGTGGGGACGTCCCAGGGGGACGCCAGCCTTTGGAAGAGACTACCAAGAGAGGGCGAAAAAGCAAGATGCACAAAGGGCGTACAATATTCCGCAGCAGGAAAAAGAAAGCCTGCCGGGAGGGAAGAGGCGCAAATGCGGACAGGGGGAGTTGTTCCCTGAGTAATATTTTTTTGTGTGATTTCAAGAAGATACAAGTGAAAGAGGAGAGTGCTGCCCTAGAATTCCCAGGCGAAGCGCAGACCCACATCCACTGCTGTGAAGTCCTCGCGGAAGAGTTCGACGCCAGCCTCGAGCCTTGCCGAGAAGCCGTGTCCGCTGGCAAGGGTGAAACCGCCGCGCGCAAGCAGGGAATCGCGTCCGGGAAGGCCGCTGTCGGACGTGAAGGAGTGATCCCCGTAGTCTGAGAAGGTGGCCGTGGTGGCGAAACGCCCAGGGCTCAACTCGTGCCGCCAGGCAGCCAGAAGATCCACGCCCAGGATTGTGCCGTTTTCAAGCTCGGTGCGGAAAGCCGCGTGGGCGCCAAGATTCATGAGGAAGCTCTCGTAGAGGGCTGCGTCCACGTCCAGATTGGCTGCGCCACCGCCGCTCTCGCCAAATGAGGGACGATTCAGAAAGGCGTACTCGAACCAGGCCAGGGGACCGGCGACAAGAGCGCCGTCACCAAGAGTCGTGGCAAAGTCCTTGCCTCCGCCCAGAAGGGCCGCTCCTGCGAAGCCGGACCAGTTGCCTTCGGCGGTACGGGCGTAAGCGCCGACGCGCACCTCGCGGTCCATCTCGCCGGACTCGATGCCAAGGCGTCCCTGGGCCGAGAGCCAGAATCCGTCCCAGGACTCGGGAGCGAAGAAGGCCTGAAGTCCTGCGTAGGCCGATTTCGTGTCCGCGCGGCCTTCGGCGCGGTCCTCCACGTGGACCCGCTTGGCTGCGAGAGCCACGTGACCACCAAGCACAAGGCCAGAATCGAAAGAGTGATCGGCTCCCACGACGAGGCCCACGCCCGTGCTCGACCAGGCCGAGGAGGAGCCGTGAGCGCCCTGAAAGGATCCCGAGCCATAGGGGGCTGCCCATACTTTCCAGTGACCGGCCTCGGAGGCATCCGAAGTGACAGTAGAGAGCTGCGTCCTGTCTCCTTCCCTGTCAGAACGCAGCAGTGCTCCGGCCATCCTGCTGGCGAAATCGGAGAGCATATGACCAAGCAGGATGCGGCTGAAGGAGCTTTGCTCGTCGAGAGAGGCCCTGGCTACGGCGTCGTAGGTCTCGGGGGAAAGACGGGAGAGTCCTGTGCGCACATTCGACCCGTCGCGTCCAGACCAGTCCATGGATGAGAGAAGGTTTTGCATGTCTCCCCTGGCCCTGCGGGAGATGACCTGGAGGGCATGGCCAATCTCCGCGTCGCCTGAGGAAGCGGCGTAGCGGGCATAGGCGTCGGATGCGCGGGACACGGCAAATGTCGCGTGCAGGCCGCCCTGAGCCTCCTCTGTCTTCAGAAGCTGGAAGGAGAGCGTGGGTGAGGCCGAGAAAAGGCGGACCGAGGACGGAGTGAAGGAGGAAGCTGTGGCATCCTGCGTCGTCAGGGGCGAGGCCACGAAAAGGGTCCCGTTGGCGTACCAGTCTGGGGACGCCACAAGTGTCCATGCGGGATTTGTGCCGATGTGGGCACTGTTTGCCAAGATTCTGGCTCCACTGCCGTCTCCGGCGAAGGCCGTGGCCAGGGTGGCGTTGTTGCCCATGGTGAAGCTGTTCTCCACCGTGACCTGGGACACATCAGGCTTGAGCAGAGCCAGTGTCGAGTTGTCTTCTGTTGCGAGGGAAAGGACGTGCACGTTGCCGGCCAGAGCCAGAGTACCGGCAGAAAGAGTCATGTTGAAACTCTGGGCGCCCTTGATATCACCTCCGTAGGCAAGGAAGAAGCCGGGGTCGGGAGCGCCCGCGCCACCATCCACTGCGGGTGCGAGACCGAAGGTCAGGTTCGTGTGGAGATCCGTGTCCTCGGGTGCTGTTATGCGCTTGTCGCTGGGATTCCAGTTGGAGACAATGTCGCCGGCAAGCCACGCGCCGGAGAGGATGTTGATTTCCCTCACATGGGCGCTCTCGTCGATGTACACGGATGCCTTTGTCCCAAGCAGCGTGCCAGACACATTGAAGACGTCCACCAGGGAGCCGTATATCTTGTCCATATAGGAGCTGTATTGCGTTTCGCCATTTACGGTCCACATGTACGACCCACGGTACGAGTCCCTGTTGCCGAGCGTGTTGTCACCGAAGTCGAAGCGCGCGGCAATGCCATCCGGACCCAGGGCAGTCACCGTCCCCTTGACGTTCACCTCGTGGTTGCGGCCGTAGGAGACAAGAAGGCCCGTGCCTCCGTTGCCGTCGGCCTGGACACGCACACCAGACTCTACGGTTAGCCGATTGCCGACCCCCTCGAGGCGCACGCCCGTGGCGAGCCTTCCCACTGTCAGAATGTCCGCTGCCTGGGTCACGTCGTTCCAGCTGCCATACACGTGCAGGCCAATGCCCCAGGGAGTGGTGCTGGCTACTCCTTCGAGCCATGTACCGTTTTCACGCTCGTAAAAGGGGGGTGTCGTTGCGAACCCGGTTGAGATCGTCTTCCGTGCCGCTCCCGTAGATGGACCGGCCGAAAAAGCGCTTGCGGTCCAATCTGTAGCCTATGTCCTGCAGGATGGCGAGTTCGGCTTCCATGAAGACACCCCAGTTGCGCCATTCCTGATGGCTCATCAGGCTGTTCTGCAGCTCGATATGGCCGAATTCGGGGTTCCCATTCTCAAAGCCGTTGATGGGCACGCCGTCCACTGTACCCCTAAAGGCGTCGCTAGCGAGGGAGAAGGCGCTTTCGGGAAATGCGAGGCGGGCACCTTCGAGCACCTCGGTCACGTTTTTACCCCGAAAATGGAGCCCTGTGTAGAGGGGATAGGGATTGTCGCTGCTCCCCTGCAGGTAGAAACCGCTTGTCGTCTCCTCTCCGGAGGGAAGATCCTGGACAAGGTATATGGGCATCCCGGGCCGCGCCCTGTTTCCCAGAGCATCGTACAGATGGGAAGTGTAGACGGGAATGTATTCCGGGAAAGCCAAGAGTCCCTGTTCATCGCTCTTCCCCACGTTGGCCAGCAAGCCCAGGGTGTGCGCCATTTCGTGCAGCACTATGCTCGCAAGTCCCATGTTGTCGCCGTCCATCCCGAGCGGCTGCAGTCCGCTGTAGCCCCATGTCTCGTTGCCAAGGCGGATTTCGCCGTGAATCATGTCCCGATCGATACCGTCGATGATGGACTCCCCCACAAGTGTCCGCCCTGTGTCGTGTGCGAATTCACTGGTGGCGATCGCGCCCATGCCCGCAACATTGCCATTGAAGACAATAAACCTGACCGGCCGGACATTGGCAGCATCGGGACCGAGAACGGTGCTCCAGTACTCGGCTCCGGCCATGATCTCCCTGACGTCCCTGTCCGTTATGGGCCCTGCGGCTGTGAATATTGCACTGTCGTAGTTCAGATAGTCGAACTCCACACTTTCGCCCATCTCCAGAATGTCGAACTCGAAAAGGGAACCGTTCTCCGGAACCAGGACCGGGTACATCGCATGGATTGTTTGGGGCATACCCAGCATGAGGGAACACGCGAGAAGAAACCATGCAAGCATGAGCAGGGGGAGCCTTGTCACAAGACAAAAAGGAGACTGGCGATATGGGAAGGAAGGGTCTTTGGGCATGAGAGGCACGCTTGATCGTGAAAGGGAAGTTCGAGAAAAGAGACCAGGACCTCTGGAGTCGGCCTTGCGGGTGGAGAGCGAAACTCCCAAACCGGGGCAGGCTCATAGCCATGGCTGGGAAATCGTCCTGAAAGTTCTCCACAAAGGCCTGGAACTTGGCAAAAGACATGCACAGACAGAACGAAGGGGCACACGCGCCAGTGGTGGGCCACAGGCCCACAAGGAGAGGTCATGGAGACGTCTTCTTCACTGCCGTTGTCCCTGGGACAGTGTCGGCTGCGGCGGAAGGGCCCGCACCTGCAACAAACGAAAAGATAGTCCTGCCGAGAAGCTTTTTCAAAGGCTTGGCAAGGAGTGTCCATGACAGGCCATATGCCCGTTTTTTTTGCCAGGACACCCCTGGGACTGTCTGGCCGACACCAACGCCCAACGGGCCGGAAAAAAAGGAAAAAGAGGTCCTGCTTGACGGTTTTTGGGCAAACGGGCAAAAGAAGATAGAGGACGCTCCCTCTGGCTCGAGCATTTTTTTGCCACCCTACAAGGACGTGGAGGAACCCATGCCAGAAGTATCCCAGAATATCATAGACGATTTGACCAATGTGACTACGGAATCCTGGCGCACCCTGCGCATCATGGCGGAAACCGTCACAGCCCTCGATACCCTGAACAGTGTTTCTGCAAACTGCATCTCCATCTTCGGCTCTGCTCGCGTCACCCCGGATCGCAAGGAATACACGGACACCGTGGAGGTGGCCAGGCGTCTTGCGAAGGAGGGCTTCGGCATCATTACCGGCGGTGGCCCTGGCATCATGGAGGCTGGCAACAAGGGCGCAGTGGAGGGCAACGGCCCATCCATCGGTCTCAGCATAGAGCTTCCCAAGGAGCAGCACTGCAACGAGTTTGTGCGCATACACTGCAGGTTTCGCTACTTCTTTGTGCGCAAGCTCATGTTCGTGAAGTACGCCAAGGCCTACGTGGTCATGCCAGGGGGCATGGGCACTGTGGACGAGCTTTCCGAAGCCTTTGTGTTGGCCCAGACAAAGCGCATCAAGCCCTTCCCCATCATTCTCTACAACCAGGAATTCTGGGGCGGCCTTGTGGACTGGATGAAGACCACCATGGTGAACGGCAGGTTCATTGACCGCGAGGAAATAGACAGGCTTCTCATCTACTGCAACACCCCGGACGAGGTGGTGAGCACCCTGTGCCGCTACACCTTCTAGACAGGGCGCAGCAAGGACGCACGCCCTATACTTCCATGCCCGTGGCAGGCCCTGTGCCAAGCCCTCCGCAGGCCCAAACCTGGGAGGGACTCATGGAGCGCGCGCTTTTTCTGGCAGACACTGCGGGAAAAAATGGCGAAGTGCCCGTGGGGGCCCTTGTGGTCACGCAAGGCGGGGAAATTGTGGGCGAGGGCGCAAACTGCCCCTGCCAAAGCAACGATCCCACTGCCCACGCGGAAATCGTGGCCCTGCGCGCGGCTGCGGGACGCCTTGGCAACTACCGCCTTGCAGGCTGCGTCATGGTGGTCACCCTCGAGCCCTGCGCCATGTGTGCCCAGGCCATTGTGCACGCCAGACTGGACGGCCTGGTCTACGGTGCCCTGGACAAGCTGGCAGGCGCTGTGGGTTCTGCCACGGATCTTCTGGACATGCCCTTCCAAAACCATCGCGTCTGGCACATGGGCGGAGTTTTGGGGGAAAGGTGCGCGCGCCTTTTGCAGGACTTTTTCAGGGCCAGGCGCGGCTAGGCTGTGCAGGATCGGTCGCTTTTGGGGGATGCACAGGGCCTAGCCCCTTGGGGGACAGACAAGGACTATGGCCGCGTCCATGACGTTGGTGCGGGTGGGGCCGCTGATGTAGAGATTGCCTGTTTTTTGCAGGCAGTGGTAGCTGTCGTTTTCCGCAAGAAAGGCCGCAGCGTCGATGCCAAGACCTGGCCAGGATTTGGCCTGGCCGCTTTCGGCAAAGCCTCCGGCAGCGTCTGTCGGCCCGTCCGTTCCGTCCGTGCCGGCAAAAAGGGCAAAGATGCCCTCATCGTCGGCAAGCTCAAGGCCTGCCGCAAGGGCCATTTCCTGGTTGCGGCCACCAAGACCCCTGCCCCTGAGGGTGACAGTGGTCTCGCCGCCTGCCAAGAGACAGACAGGTCGATCGGTTGGCGCAAGCGTCTTCTGCACCTCGCGGGCCCTGGCCACAAGCCGGTGGGCCGCGTCCCGGGCTTCGCCAGTCATGGTGTCTGTCAGGATGCGGCTTGCAAGGCCAAGCTCTTCGGCCCTGCAAGCTGCAGCTGCCAGGGCCTGGCGTATGGTGGCCACAAGAAGGTTGTGCATGTCGGCAAAGAGCGCATCCCCTGCCTTGGGTGTTTCGCGAATGTCTCCCGCAAGCCCGAGCTTGAGATGCTGGGCTATGGAGGCAGGCAAAAGAGGCGCAAGATTGTATTTTTGCACTATGGCAGCGCAGTCCGCAAAGGTGCTCGAATCGGGAACAGTTGGTCCGGAGGCTATGACGTCGAGATTGTCGCCCACCACGTCCGAGACAATAAGGCCAATGCCTGTGGCAGGAAAGACCGCCCGCGCAAGCTCGCCGCCGGAAAGACAGGAGAGGTGCTTGCGCAGGGTGTTGATCTCGTGAATGGTGGCCCCGCAGGAGAGCAGGGCAGTTGTGAGCGCCTGCAGATCGGCAAGGGCAATGCCGGGCTGCAGGGCAGGGGTGAGGGCCGAGGCGCCGCCTGTAAAGAGCAGAAAGGCCAGATCCCCTTTTTCGAGGGTACGGGCCTTTTCCACCAGGGCCATGGCAGCCCTTTGTCCTGCCTCGTCGGGCACAGGGTGGGCTGCCTCCACAATGTCTATGTGGCGCATGTCCCCTTCAGGCAGGCCATGGCCGTACTTTACGATGACAAGCCCCTCGTCTATGCGATCCCCCAGGAGATTTTCCAGGGCCATGGCCATGGGGGCAGCTCCCTTGCCGGCGCCAAGAACCACGACGCGGCGAAAGGAGGAAAGGTCCATGCGCAAAAGGGGCGCTGTCTCCCCCATCAGGGTGAGCGTGCTAGCCTCGGGCACAAGATGGCGCAGGACAGCGTTGTCCGGGGCCACTGCCGCAAGGGCTGCCCTGTTGATGTCGAGAAGCGTCTGTCTGTAGTCCATTGTCTCCCTCCTGCGGCGATCGAAAAGGGGGGCACAAGGCCCCCCCCAAAAAAATCTAGTCGAGACTTCCCTTGGTGCTGCGAATGGCTGTGCCCTTGCGGGCAACAGCAGCCTGCAGGGCCAGTCCCAGGCCCTTGGCAGCGCTTTCCAGCAGATGGTGGCCGTTCTTGCCGTAGAGGAAGGACACGTGCAGGTTCATGCGCACGGTGCTCGCCAGGGTCTTGTACCATTCCCGCCACACGTCCTTTTCCTCGCCTGCCATGACGGGCGGCAAAAGCTCGTCCCCGAGCCAGACAGCGTAGGGGCGTCCGGAAATGTCCACTGTGACCTCGGCCAGGGCCTCGTCCATGGGAACCCTGCCGTAGCCCACCCTGGCGATGCCGGCCCTGTCGCCCAGGGCCTTGAGCATGGCCTCGCCCAGGACCAGGGCGCAGTCCTCCACGCTGTGGTGGGCGTCCACCTCGAGATCGCCCTTGCAGCGCAGGGTGAGATCCATGCCTGCCCAGAAGAAGGTGAGGGTGAGCATGTGGTCGAGCAGGCCAAAGCCAGTGGCCACGTCCACGCGGCCCTCGCCGTCAAGGCAGATGCTCGCCTCTATTCTGGTTTCCTTGCTGCAGCGCTCGGCTGTGGCGCGTCTTTTTTCCATCAGGCATCTCCTTCGCCCTTGCCGGCTGGCCTTGCGGCCTGCGTGGCTTGGGGCTGGGGCTGTGACTGGGGCTTGGGCGCAGTGGCGGCAGGTTCCTTCCTGTCCGCGTCGTCCCCGCTTTCGTCTGCGCTGTCGTAGTCTTCGTCGTCCGCGTAGTCCTCGTTCTCTTCCTCGGGCTTGGGCTCTTCCTTCTTGCCGAAGAGAGCTGCCACAAGGATGCTTATCTCATAGAGAATGAGCATGGGCACAGCCATGAGAAGCTGGGAAACAACGTCGGGAGGCGTGAGAATGGCTGCCACAATGAAGATGATGAGTATGGCGTAGCGCCTTGCCCTGCGCATCTTGGCAGCCGTGACAATGCCCATGCGCGAGAGGAAGAAGGCAAAGATGGGCATCTCGAAGATGAAGCCGAAGGCCAGGATGAGCTTCAGCACAAAGTCGAGATAGTCGCTTATCTTGGGCATTGCCTGTATTTCGGCAGTGACAAAGCTTATGAAGAACTGGAAGGCGTAGTGGAAGACAATGTAGTAGCAGAAAACGCCGCCCAAAACGAAGAAGATGGCCGAAATAATGGCCACGGGCATGATGAAGTGCTTTTCTTCCTCGTACAGTCCTGGCGAGATAAAGGCCCATATCTGGTAGAAGATCACCGGGCTTGCCACAAAGAGGCCCAGGATGAAGGCTATATACATGCGGGTGAAGAACGCTTCGGGAAGCGTTGTGTACATGGCCGTGCTGCCCTCGGGCAGCACATCCAGCAGGGGCCTGGTCAGGAAGTTGAACACGGGCTCCACAAAGTACCAGCACAGCAGAAAGGCCACAAAGGCTGCCACAAGGGAGTAGAGAATGCGCTGGCGCAGCTCGCGCAAGTGGTCCATGAGGGACATGCGCCCGCCTTCGCCTTCCTCCTCCTCACCCTCGCCTTCCTCGTCGTCGGGCAGGGCAGGCACGTCGTCGTCGCTGACGTCCCTGGTTTTGGGGGGCAGGGATCCGCCGCTGCCACCGGCTGCTGCTGTGGCGGGAACCTTTTCCTGGCCTGCGTCCCTGTCATCGGCATCCCTGTTGCCGGCATTTGGGTCGCCGGCAGTCTTGTCAGCGGCATTTTTGCCGTCTGCTTCCCCGG
>CALVGM010000123.1 GCA_944327095.1 uncultured Desulfovibrio sp.
TTCCCTGGGGTCAAAGCCCTCGTAGTCCCGTTCCGCCATATGTCTTCCCGACTCCGCGTCCTTGCAATCAAATAGGTGGTCCAAAAATCCGGCTGGCAGGGCAGCCTACCTGTCCGCTGCGCAGCCAGCTATCCAGTGCATGCCGCCCTCTGAGCCAAGGTAGTCGAAGCACAGCTTCTCGCCCTCGCGCATGAGGGCAAGGCAGCTCTCCTCGCTCGCGTCAAAGAAGAATTCGCCCGTGTAGCCGCCCTCGAGGCTGTCGATCCACACCTGGTTCACGTTCTCGCCCTGGGAGAAGAAGGTGTTGACCCTGCCGCAGTAGCGACCGAGAGCATTGCCGTCGCCGCCATCCGCGGCGCTTGCGCTCTCCTTTCCCAGGCCAGCGTCCAGAATGCCTATGGCCCTGCCAAAGAGCCGCACCTGCTCGGCTGTCTGCGCGCTGACCCAGCCCCTTTGCACCATGTAGTCGCTCTTGCCGGCCTTGATGGCGTTGAGCACAGGGATAACATAGGAAAGGCCCCCGGAGTTCACCAGCATGAGGTATTCCTCGTTGCCAGCGCCCTGCAGGGCCTGGAAGAGGCTCGCGTTGTAGTCGAAGCCTGTCCTGGCAAAGGCCCTGGACCACACTCCGGCCATCTCCTCCATGGGAATGGCGCTCTGCTGCCCCTCGATGTAGACGGGATCGGCAAGCGCAGCCTGGGCCACTGCCTAGTTCACCTCCACCGAAATGGGCTGGAGAAGGTTGAGCACGGACAGTGTCTGGGGCTGCGCTGCGCCCTGCGCGGGTTCTGCGGCCCTGACCGAGACCGCGCCCAGCATGAGCGCAAGGATGATCAGGGCAAGGGCGCGCGAAACGCGGGCGCGAGCTGTGGATGTACGCGAAAAGTGCATGGGAAAGTACCTGAAGGGGGATGCCAGAGGCTGCGGCATGGCAATTGCCTACAAAAAGACCCCATGCCTGTCAAGAAGCTTTCCCGGACACGTGCGCAAGAAGCCCTGTATTCTTGCCAAAGAGGGCTCATATTGTCCGCAAGCAAGAGGCATTTTTGAGGATATATCCCTTTGTCTGGCAGAAAGGCCCTGGCAAATTGCCCCGGACATAGAGTTGTCCCCAAAGAGAATATGCCGGATATGCATGACATCCTTCTCCAGAAGGACAGATCCGGCAGGCATTGTCCCTGGCCTTGACAAAACAAAAGGAGGCCCGGCAAACGTCGGACCTCCTTGCGATGTTGTGCGGGAAGAAACGGGCTAGGCGTGCTTGACGCGATCCCTTTCCTCTGCGCGCTTGGCATTGTTGAAACGATCGAGGGTACCCACCAGGTAACCGGTAATACGACGGATACGCTCGAACTTGACCCCGGCACCAATGAGTTTGGGAGAGTGCTGGGCTGCCGCCACCGCGGATTTGCTGTCCATCAACATAGAAAACGTGCTCCTCACTATTTGCAAACAAGGCCTGTTCTTCCCAAAAAGAACAAAAAAACGCTCAGCAGGGGGCAAGTCAAAAAAGGTTGGACCAGTCTGTCTTGTCCTCGCGCGGGGGAAGCGAGCCTTGTGTTGGTTGGCTTGAAGGTTGGCTCGAAAGGGGCGCCTTGGGCCCCTTGGGCGTGCCCGAAGGCATGCGGGGGAAAATGGTCCGAGACTCCCGCAAACGGTGCCTCGAAAGCGTTTTTTCCAACCTCACGGGAGTCGATATTACCGTAAAGTTCCCCTCTGTCAACTTGACCCGAGCCATACGAATAAAAGCTCGCAAGGCAAAAAAGTTGTGCCATTCTGCCCAGATGCGAGGCAAAACAACAAATTTCAAAAAAGTCCCCCCAGGGTCTTGACACATGCAGCACGCTGAAAACAAAAGGCATTCTTGGGGGCAAAAAAAATCTTTCCCAGGGGCAATTTTTTTTGCGCAAGGCTTTCCCCCAAGGAGTCCCGGAAAATGCGCTTGCCTTGTTCCCGAGGGACAGGGTCCATAGAATACGCAAGCTTCCAGGCCCCTTGCACAAGGCTCTGGGGCAAACCCTCTCCTGCCTAGAAAATGCCCACCTGCACAGATTTTGTACACCTGGGGCTAAACATTTCCGACTTTTTTCCGATGTGCCAGATCGTGCCTTCCAGGGCCAGCAGCCGCCCCCGTGTCTTGCCGAGCTCAGGATCCCGGGGTCTTGGCTCTTTTCTCTGGCACGGAACTTGCTACTTCAGTACTCTGTACGGGAAATCCCGTTCGCAATTCCAATCTGCAGGAGACCAATTTTGACAAACACAGCAGAAAACAGTCGCTGTCAGGGAATGGACCTTGCGCGCAGGCTACGCTCTGCCCTTTTCCGCGAAGAGGGTGGCGCGGACAGTCTCTTTCAGGTCCTCTGGCAGATCCTCTGGACAGCCATCCTTGTCCTGGCCATCTTCTTCATGGGCGTGCGCTTTGCGGATGCAGGCTCATTCCCCACGCCCAGGGCTCCGCAAAGGGCGCTTGTCACCTTCTCCGGCGCGTCGGTCCTGGCGAGCGAGGAAGTGGCAGTGGAAAATGGCGTGGCAAGCATCCTTGTACCCGGCTCTGCCACGGACCTTGTGGTGCGCGCAAGCAGGGGCAAGGTGGCGGACAGGCACGAAAGCACTGTCCAGGCAGCCTCCCTCGGCTTTGAGGACAGGCTTGCGCGCGAGGCTGCCCAAAAAAGGACAGGGCTTGCGGGCAAAATCCTCTACCTTGAGGCAGCCATCAAGAAGGCAGACGCTGGCAATGGCGAAGCCCTGCAGGCTCTCTGTCTTGAGCTTGCCCAGGCCAGGGCAGAGCTCAAGGCCCTGGAGCCAGAGAAAAAATCTTCCGCCAGGGGAACCACAGAGTGGAAACTTGTGCGCCTACGCCTCACTGGCCTTGCCGCACAGGACAGGGTCACGCTCACCTATGCCTACACCCTGCCGGACGTGCGCTGGCAGCCTGTCTACCTTGTGGACGTGACCCCAAAGGACAAGGGACGCGGATCCATCAATCTGCGCCTTGAGGCCGAGGTCCGTCAGCCAGCCGGCCTTGACTGGCCGGACACGGACCTTGTCCTGGTAGCCAGCGGCGGCGATCTTTCTACCCTTCCGCCCCTGCGGCCCTGGATCATAGGCGACGAGCCCATGGTCTTGCGCGCGCCCGCAGCACGCCTGGCAAGCGCCAGCATTGCCAAGATGAGCCTGGACAGCAAGGCTGCCTCCAACGAGGCAGCTGTCCTGGACACGAGTGCCAGCAGTGCGCAGTGGACGCCCCTGGTCAAGGGCCTTGCCCAGGGCACAAGCAGGCTTTTGCTTGCCGAGCGCACTTGGGATGAGCCCCTCAAGTGGATAGCACGGCCCGCAAGCCACAACAACGGCTTCTATTTGTGCGCCGAGCACGCGCTCGAAGGACAGGAAAAGGCCTGGCCCACAGGCCCCATGGTGCTCTCCGTGGAGGGAGCCATAGCCGCCAGGGATCTGTTTGCCCCCGAGAAGGGCAAGATCTTCCTCTCCTTTGGCAGGGACGCCAGGGTACGCCTTGAGGCCAGCGCAGAGCCAAGGCGCAGCGGCAAGGAAGGCTTCATCAGCCAGAAGAAGGTCTGGGACTGGGAGTGGCGCTACACTATCCGCAACGACCGCGCAAATCCTGTGCGCGTGCGCGTGGAATGCCCCCTGCCCCAGACAGTGTCCGAGGACTTTGAGGCCAGCGTGGCGAGCAGACCCGACGCGCAGCGCGATGGCAAGACCCTGTTCTGGGAATTCGATGTTGCGCCGGACACGGCCAGGGAACTTGTGCACAGCGTGCGCGTGACAGGACCAGCTGACAGCAAGCTGACGCCCCTTGCACCCCAGGGACGCAGCGAGAATGTCTGACAAGAGGGGGACCCTTCGCAAGTGAAGGATCCCCCTCTTTTTTGTGCAAGGCGCCCCCTGTGGGCCTGCCTGCGTGTCCGACGTGGCCTTGCAGCGAAAACGCACGAGCGTCCCTGCCGCAAGAAAAAATGGAAGCTAGAAGCCGTACATGAGACCAAGGCCCAGGGTGTACTTTTCCGATTTCTCGACCATGGGGCTGTTGGTCACTTCCTTGTCCAGGAACAGGGCCCTGAAGGAGGCAAAGGCGCTCCAGTTTTCCGTAAAGCCGAAGCGTGCGGTCAGCTGGCCGTAGGGGGCCACGGAGCTTGAGGGCTCGTACTCGCTCAGGCCGCTTTTTCTCGACTCGCCATAGTCTATGCCATAGTAGTAATCGTTGTAGTTGGCGTCGGTCCACTGCACACCTACGGTGGGGATGACGTTCAGCCTGCCGAACTGCAGCGGGTAGGAGTAGTTGCCGTCCAGGATGACGCCGTTGCTGTAGCCAAGCACGTCCATGGAGCCTGTAACCGTGAGAATGCCGTAGGGAGAGAGCAGGCGGGCGTTGAGGCCTGCCAGCATGCTGGAGTAGCGATCGTCAAGGCGGCGCATGGCCCAGCTGTCGCTGTTGCCAGCGTAGAAGTGCTGGGGAAGGTAGGAGAGCTGCACGTTGAACTCGAACCAGTCGTTGCGGAGCAGGTGCAGGCCGCCGGAAACGCCGCGCAGGTAGAGGTGCTCGCCTTCGTAGCCTATGAGGGGCAAAAAGGTGCCGTCCGAGCTCATGCCCCTGTACTCGTTGGTGGTCCCGGAGCCGCCTATGCCGGCGTTGAAGCCTGCGAAAAGGGACGATCTGGCAGCCCTGGAGGCAGGATCCGTTGCGCCGTCGTTGCGGGCAGGGCTCTCTGCCAGGACAGGGTCCGGGACAAGCAGGAAGAGAAAGAGGAAAAGGGCAAGCAGACGTTGCATGGTAGCCTCCGATAGGGGGATTGCGGCCCTTTGGGCCATGTCTGAACAGGGGTCTTTGCGCTGTGGCCCGAGGCCCCTGGGAAAATCGGCCCTAGGGCCTTCTGCGCACAGGGCGCTGCGGGCGGCGCAGGGGCACTGCCCTTCTTGCTGCCGGCACCCTGGGGGGCACTGGCCTCTTCTTCTCCTCCCTGCAGCCATTGCCGTCACCCATGTTGCCAAGGGAGAGGCCGTGCTCCGGCATCTTCTCGAAGTTGTTCATGCCCCACACAAGGACCAGCACGTAGGCTCCGGCAAAGATGGAGATGAGCGTGTCAAAGGGAGCCGTGGCCGAAAGGGCCAGGCGCATGAGCAAGGTCGCTATGACGTAGCCCGAGTTGCGGAAGACCGCGTGGAAACAGGGCATGTAGCGCTGCGCTATGAGCACCAGGGCAATGTCCGCGAATATGAGCACCGTGTAGACCGTGCCAAAGAAGTTTTGCTCAATGCCCGTGTGCGTGAAGATCCACACGTCGCGCACTCCGAGGCCCACGTAGACGCACAGCAAGAAGAGCGCCAGCAGCTTTTTGGAGACCGCGTAGCGCATGCGCATGGCAGGCTCGTGTATGTAGTGGCCGTGGGGGGAGATGTGCAAGAAGACCCGCAGGGCTATGAAGATGAAGAGCGCGCCCAAGGCGTAGGCTCCGATGTTGACTATGGGCTCCCAGTGCTGGGCAACAATGATGGGCTCTTCCAGATGGGCCAGCTCCTTGAAGGCGTTGCGCAGCAATATGAGCGCCAGGATCTCGAACTGCTTGCCCACAGAGCGCGAGAAGGAGGACGAGATGCTGAAGATGAGGCTTATGAGCTCGACAATAAGGATGGTGGTGAAGGCCAGATGTATGGCCCAGATGTGCTTGTCCGGCACAAGGGAGGCCATTGGTTCCGGGATGAGGCCCACGCGCTTGGCCTCGATGGAGGCCAGGCCCAGAAAGTAGATGATCAGGGTTACGAGCGCCACAAGGCGCATGGTTGCCCTGCTCTCCCACCACTCCTCGAGACGATCGTAGGTTTTGGTCAGACCGAGTATGAATCTGGATGTCGTTCCTGCCATGTATTTCCTTGCCCTCTTGTCCTGCTGGCAGGGCCCCAGGGGGCCTTGCCAGCCTTACGTTCTTCGGGGTCCGTTTTCCAAAAAAAATGCCTGTCCGGCTGCCCGGACCTATTCTTCCTCGTCCTCTGCTTCCTCTTCGTCGCTGGCCACGTCCAGGCCCAGGGACTTCCAGAATCTCGAGATCTGCCACAGGCGCAGCCGCTCGCCGTTGCGGGTGACCGGGAAGCGCATGTCTTTGAACTCGTTTCCGGCAATGAAGAGCACATTGTCCAGAAAGACCATGGGGATCCTGATGCGGGCGTGGTCCCGTACCAGGTTGCCCTCGAAATTGACCACTATGGTGCACAGCTGGCTGGCCCTTGTGTCGAGCACGTCAAAGCGCGCGAGGGACCAGCGCGTGTGCGTGAAGTGCGCGTCCAGAAAGTCCTTCAGGGTGATGGTGCCGCTTCCGCCAGGCTTTGGCAGAAGAAAGAGCTGGCAGTTGCTCACAAAGATCTTCTCGTAGAGATCCCTGTGGGCGCGGTAGTGGCTTTCTATGGACTCGGTGCTC
>CALVGM010000124.1 GCA_944327095.1 uncultured Desulfovibrio sp.
GAGGACGAGGGCCGCACAGTGGAGAGCCACGAGCTTGAGGGGGACATGCTCGCAGCAGCCGAACAGGCCAGGGACAACATGCTCAACCTTGTGGCCGACCAGGACGAGGAACTTCTCGAGGCCTACCTCGGGGGCAGCGTGGACGAGGCCCTTGTGCGCGCTGCCCTGCGCAGGGCAACGCTCGCGCGCACCATCACCCCTGTGCTCGCGGGCTCAGCGCTCAGAAACGCGGGTGTCCAGACCCTGATCGACGCCATCTGCGACTACCTCGCCTCTCCCTGCGACATGCCGGAAATCGAAGGTCGATCCTCAAAGGGCGATCCTGTCCGCGTGGTGCCGGACGATAAGAAGCCCCTGGTGGCCCTGGTCTTCAAGGTGGTCATGGAAGGAGGTCGCAAGACAGCCTTTTTGCGCGTCTACCAGGGATCCTTTGCCGAAGGGGACGTGCTCACCAACACGGCAGATAAGAAGAGCGATCGCGTCAATCGCATCTTCAGACTGCACGCGGATCACCTGGAGCAGCTTGCCAGGGCAGACGTGGGGGACATTGTGGCAGTGGTTGGCCTGCGCAGCGCGCACACGGGCACGACCTACGCAAAGGGCCTTGACGTGCGCCTCGAGTCCATCGAGAGCCTGACACCGGTCATCACCCTGGCCCTGGAGCCCAGAAACGCGGACGAGGGCAAGGTGCTCGACGAGGCCCTGGCCCGCTACTGCGAGGAGGATCCCACCCTGGTGAGCCGCATGGACGAAGAGTCCGGCCTGCGCACCATCTCGGGCATGGGCGAGCTCCATCTCGACGTCATCATGGAGCGCATGAAACGCGAGTACGGCATCTCCCCGCGCGTGGGCGCTCCCCAGGTCATCCTGCGCGAGACCATTACGAAGGAGGCAGAAGCGGAGGCCTGCTTCGACCGCGAGCTTGGCAAGGTGCAGCACTACGGCAAGGTATCGCTGAGCGTGAGCCCCCTGCCCCGCGGCAAGGGAAACATTGTGGAAACAGGGGACTTCTTGCCGAAGGACAGGCAGGCTGGCATCAAGGACATACAGACGCAGTTTGTGGAGGCTGCCCTGGAGGGCGCGCGGGACTGCCTGCAAAGCGGCGATCTCACGGGCTACCCTGTGGTGGACACGCACGTGGTCCTGACCGGCATAGAAAGGCGCGACGGCGTGACCACTGTGCCGGGCTGCCACATGGCCGCAGTGCAGGCCCTCAAGGAAGCTCTTGCCAAGGCGGGCCCGGTCACGCTGGAACCCATCATGCGCGTGACCATGAGCCTTCCGGAAAGCGAGCTTGGCTCTGCCATAGCCCTCTTCAACTCCGTGGAGGGCCGCATAGACAGCATGGAGGATCAGGCCGGCCAGAAGGTTGTGCACGGCACAGCTCCCCTGCGCCAGCTCTTCGGCTTCTCCACAAGGCTGCGCAGCGCAACCCAGGGACGCGCAGGCATGGTCATCACCTTCGAACGCTTCGACAGGCCGTAGCTCCCTCGCCAATGACAGGGACTGCCAAGCCCAGCAACACACTGCACGACAGAGCCATTGGCCTGCCTCACAGGACTGCCCCATGCACACAGCAAGCACAAAAAGCCCAGGATCAGCAGCTCCGGCTCCCAAGAAGAGCCTTGGGCAGCATTTTCTGCGCAATGCGGACATCTGCAGACGGATCGCGACCCTGGCCGAGCTGCAGGATCAGGACAGGGTGCTCGAGATTGGGCCGGGGCCAGGCGCGCTCACCAAAGTGATCGAGACACTGCCCCACGAAACCCTCCTCCTGCAGGAAAAGGACAGCTACTGGGCAGGCGTGCGCGAGGCAGAGGCAGAGGCGCGGACAAGGGTGATCTGCATGGACGCGCTGGCCTTTCGCTGGGAGGATCTGGAGGGCCCATGGAAGATCATGGGCAATCTGCCCTACAACGTAGCCTCGCCCCTCATCTGGGACGTGGCGGCAAGGGCGCGGGCGATGCTGCGCGCGGTCTTCATGATACAGAAGGAAGTGGGTGAAAGACTGTGCGCGCACCCTGGCACGCGGGACTATGGGGCTCTTTCCGTGTGGGTGCAGGCCTTCTGGCAGGCACGCTTCGAGTTTGTGGTGCGGCCCGGCGCCTTTGCGCCGCCTCCGAAGGTGGACTCTGCCGTGTGCTCCTTTGAGCCAAAGGACGTGAGACCGGACGAGGAGCAGGCCAAAAGGCTTTCCAGGGTGATCAAGCTGTGTTTTGGGCAGCGCCGCAAGCAGCTTGGGGGAACATTGCGCAAGGCAGGACAGATCCGTCTTCTGGAGGGCCTGGAGGCGCGGGGCATAGCCCTGAGCGCCAGGGCAGAGGAACTGAGCGTGGAGGACTATCTCTTTTTGAGCGCGTTCTGAGCCTGTTATGGGGGAAAGGAGCGCATGCAAGGGCTGCGCCATCCCCTTTCTTGACGGCACAGGTCTTCTTCCGTATTTTGCGCTCCGATAAATCTTCACACTTTTCCTGTCTCCTGGCCCTGTGCCAGACCAAAGTGAGTTGCAAGATGAAAGTAGAATGCCAGCACTGCGGCTACATGGAACATGTTGATCCCCACATAGGCCCCAAGCTGTGGGCCTTTTGCATAGCCTTTGGCCTGCTCCTCCTGGGCAAGGCCTTTTTCTTCGACTCCTGGAGCGTGTTTTTGCAGGTCTGCCTGTGCATGGTCCTGGGCTTCATTGCCCTTGTGGTCTCCTCGGACGAAATAGCCAGTATCAACAAGCTCGACCACTACTGCCCCCAGTGCGGCAACAGGGCCTGGCGCATACGACTCTGAGTCCGGGGCAGGGTCCGGCTGTTTGGCAGACCCCTCACAGACAGGGAACCATGTAGTACGGCAGATAGACAATGCCGTTTTCTTCCCGCATGTCCTTTGGATGGACGACATAGGGGGTCTGCAGCATCTCCCTGTACTTTGCCATGAACTTCCTGAGCGAGACAAGGGTGTAGTTTTTGCCGGATTTCACTTCTATGGGCGAGATGTTGTGCCTTGCGCCAAGAATGCTGCCTGCGACGAGAAAATCGATCTCCATGCGCGAGGCTGCGTCTTGCCTTGAGGAATTGGAGTAGAAATAGAGCTTGTGCCCGCAGGCCACGAGCATCTGGGCCACAATGTTTTCCACCAGCATGCCCCTGTTGATCTCGAGCCTGTCGAAGAGCAGCTGCGGATAGATGCCCTGGGCGACGAGGGCCTTTTCGTCAAAGGCGTGGCTGAGCAAAAGCCCTGTGTCGGCCATGTAGCACTTGAGGGTTGTGCGCTCGCTGTTCAGGTTCAGACCGACATTGGGCTCTGTGGAATTGTAGCAGGTGTTGACCACCATGGCGTCGTCAAGCCAGAAGAACGCGTCCCTGTAGTCCCGCAGGCGTGCCTCCTTCTTCAGGGAGGAGAGGTAAAACCTTTTTTCGTGCCTTGCCAGCTGCGAGGGGATTTCCTCGAAAATGGCCCGTACCCTTGTCTCGCAGCCAGCCGCGTGTTTCGCGATGTCCGCACGATAGAGGTCCAGAATGGTGCGCTTTACCCTGTCCGCGCGGGCATAGTCCCTGTTCCTGGCAAAATCGTCCACCACCTGGGGCATGCCGCCCACAATCATGTACTGCCTGAAGAGATCCATGGCCTTGCGGTGCAGGGCCTGCCCAAGAGCCTGCCTGGCAGTAAAGCGATCGCGCACAAGGGGCATCAGCGTCTCGTTGCCCATGGCCCAGAGGAATTCCTCGAAATCCATGGGAAACATCTTCACGTGCTCTTCCTCGGAAGGGATGAGTATGTCCTGCACGTTTTGCTTGATGGACATGAGCGAACCCGTTTCCAGGAAGTCGAAGCGCCCGTCCTCCACCAGATACTTGATGGCCGCGCGGGCACGGGGAAAGAGCTGCACCTCGTCAAGGACAACCAGGCTCTCCCTTCTGTACAGCCGGACGTTGTAGAGTGCGGACAAAGTGGCAAAAAAGGTATCGAGATCCTCAAGCCCTTCGTCAAAGAGGGTTCTGACATCCCTGCCAGCCCGATTGAAATCTATGAAGAGGCAGGATCTGTATTCCCTTTGGCCAAATTCGCGAGCCACGTAGGTCTTGCCCACGCGCCGTGCGCCGTCAATGAGCAGGGCCGTGCGCCCGCCCTCTGCCTTCCACTGCAACATCCTCTGATAGATTTTTCGCTCCACTGGGCCTATCTCCAATTATATACAATAATATAAATATATTACAATAAGTTGTTTCACGAATTCAAGAATTTTTCAAAGACATGAATACACATTTTCAAGGTTTTTACAAGAATAATTTTACACATTTTCACGATTTTTCCTGGGCCTTGTGTCAAGCGAAAGATCTGCTGACCCCCAAAACGAACGATAATTGACCCCCTGCCCCCCCAGGAGCGGACGTGGCCTTGCCTGGAAGCGTACAGAACAAACTTCCTGTTTGCGCAAGACGTTGCGAAAAAAAAAGGCAGCCGGACGCTGCAAGGCGCCAGACTGCCTGTACTGCCCCTTGTATGGGCCTGTCTTGTCTCTCCTCTACTTGAGATTGGCTTCGAAGAAGCTCTGCATCCTCTCCCAGGGAATGATATTCATCCTGTCGTAGAGATCCGTGTGTGACGCTCCGGGAATGATGAGAAGTTCCTTGTTGTCGCCCTTGAGCATCTTGTAGGCTGTTTCGCTGAAGTAGCGGGAATGGGCCTTTTCTCCGTGGATCAGGAGAACCGCGTTTCTGATCTCGCCCGCATAGGCCAGAATGGGCATGGTCATGAAGGAGAGCGCCGAAGTGGCGTTCCAGCCCTGAGCGCTGTTCAGGCAGCGGGGATGGAAGCCGCGGCTGGTCTTGTAGTACTCGTAGTAGTCCTTCACAAACTGTGGCTCGTCGCCGCTGAGCTTGTCGGGAAGGCCTCCGCCGGGGGCATAGCTTCCGGATCTGGCGTCCTTCGTGCGCTGCGCATTGAGCTGTTCGCGCAGCTTGTAGCGTGCGTCCGCGTCCATGGAATCGAAATAGCCGTTGGCAGTGACACGGGGCATGTCGTACATGGTGGAGGTCACGGTGGCCTTGATGCGGGTGTCCATGGCCGCGGCGTTGAGACCCATGCCGCCAAAGCCGCAGATGCCGATGATGCCTATGCGTTCCTCGTCCACGTCCGGCCGCGTCACAAGATAGTCCACAGCCGCGCAAAAGTCCTCTGTATTGATATCCGGAGAGGCCACGTTGCGCACCTCGCCCCCGCTCTCGCCCACAAAAGAGGGATCAAAGGCAACGGTCAAAAAGCCTCGTTCCGCCATGGTCTGGGCGTAGAGGCCCGCTGCCTGTTCCTTCACAGCGCCAAAGGGGCCTGCGACCGCAATGGCCGGCAACTTGCCACTGGCGTTTTTGGGAATGTAGACATCCGCAGCCAGGGTGATGCCGTAGCGGTTTTGGAAGGTGACCTTGGCATGATCCACCTTCTCGCTCTTGGGAAAGGTCTTGTCCCATTTCTGTTCCAGTTCCATGACTGTACCTCCATGTGGGGACTGCGTCGTATGAGCCGCCCAGGCCTGTCCGCCAAAAACAAGCATGCTGCCGAGCAGTGGGGCCAGCGCCAGAGCGCCAATTTTCTGTCTGATGTTCATATGAGGCTCCCTGTTTTTTGGGGGCTCTCGCCCCTGTCCATTGTTGGCCCAATCTAGCCCATGAGGCAAAAAAATAGCAAATACTTATATTTTATGGCAAATCATGCTTTAAAAACATGGATTGTCTTTTGCCAGGACCCAATGCAGTTGTGCGATGGCATCGAACAGAAAGTGAATTGTTTTGATTGGATCATGCGTTTTCCCAGGACCTATCCTTGCGGCAGGACGCATGCAAAAAAGGGAGGGAAACCCAAAAGGAATCCCTCCCTCGCTTTTTGTCTGACGAAAAAAAGTCCTAGCCGAGCTCGCGACGCACCACGTCCGCAAGCTCCTTGGTGTAAAGCTCGACCTTTTCCGGGTCCTCTGCTTCCACCATGATGCGGCACAATGCCTCTGTGCCCGAGTAACGCAAGACAACCCTGCCGCGCCTGCCAAGGGCTTCCTCGATCTTGGCAACAGTCTCGCCAATGACGGGCTTTTGCTCGAAGGGTATCTTCTGTTCCACGCGCACGTTGAGAAGCTTCTGCGGGAAGAGCTTCAGAAGACCGCCTATTTCCGAAAGCGGCTTGTCCTTCTCGCGCAGGATGCGCAGAATCTGCAGGGCTGCCAGAAGACCGTCGCCGGTCGTGGAGAACTTGCGGAAGATAAGGTGGCCGGACTGCTCGCCTCCGAACATGACCCCTTCCCTGCGCATCATTTCCATGACG
>CALVGM010000125.1 GCA_944327095.1 uncultured Desulfovibrio sp.
CTGTATCATGTCCGACGTACCTGTACGCAGGCGATACGCCTGTGTCGCGTTTTGGGGCCCGCACAGGGCCTGGTCTTCCCCTCTTGTCCATAAGCAAAATACTGGCATACTTGTTGATTTTGGAAACACATCCCACAACCATCTGACACCTGCGCACGCAGGAGGAGTTTTCCTATGAGAAAGCTCTGGACAGACATCAACACTTTGATGGATCGCGCTCCCGGCGCCTGCCCCTTCTTTGCCACCAGCGCACGCTACCCCGAGGGCATCCCCATTGTGGCCAGAGCCAGAGGGGACAGGGTGGAGGTCCTGGACCCCACACACTGGGAAGTGGATTTGCGACCCTATACTTGCGATTTCGGGGACGACGAGGAGGACGGCAGCTGCTGGCTCTACCTTGTTCTGCCCGCGGCCATCACCAGGAGGGGCCTGAACACGGTCTTCTTCGGGGATGGTCCCTGCGGAGCCTGCGTGCACAGGCTGCGGGACATGGCCGACCTGCTCTTTGACGACGACAACTGGGACGAGTTTCTGGGCAAGGCAAGTCCTGCGCTTGTGGAACTGACCGGTTTTTTGCGCGCCCTTGTGCCCGGCACGGACGACTGCCGCGAGGTCGCGCGGCTCGAGACCCACGTCTCGGACGCCACCATTCGCTCTGCCCTTGCCATCAGCGATCAGAACGCGGACCTTGCCACGCGCCGCATCATGGACGGCTTCGAGCAGGACGGCTGGGTTTGCGCCTTCGACAGGGAGGCTTTGCGCAGGCGCGTCACTGGGCTTTTTTGGCAGGGCAGAGCCAGCCAGACGCGGCAGGGCTCGGGGCAAGGCATGGGAGGCGAGCACGTTTTTCACCCATATTCCTGGAACATTTTCCGCAAGGCTCCGAATCAGGGGGACGGTGAAGCCCACCGCATCCCCTGGCGCAAGAACCACTGATTGACCAACGACTGATTGACCAACGACGCGCGCGCCCCGGGCAAAACGCCTGCGCCCGGGGCACAGGATCCCCATGGGCCCTTGTTTTGCGCGCAAAGCCAAGGCGTTCATGAAGGAAGAGAGAGATGCCCTATCAAAGAACAGTCCAGCAGGGCCCGCGAGCGCGAGCGAGCGCCTCTGCAGCCAACGACATCTGGGGCGAGAGGACGCCCCTGAGCGATCCCATCCTGGTGGTGTCTGCCAAGGTACCGGACCTGCGCTACCTTGGCCGCGCCTACAACAGGGACTTTCACGTGGTCTTCGAGCATCTGGCCCGGGCGACCATGAGCGAGAACACCCAGCTCTACCGTAACCTCTGCCTGCGCATTCTGCCTGGCTGGGAGATCTGGCGCGAGAGCCTGAAGTTTGCCCAGGGAGAGTTCCTGAAGGAGATGCTGACCTTTTCCGGGGCCCGCTCCTTCCTCTCGGCCCTGGGAGACTGCAGCCTTCCGCCCGAGGCCAGGGCCCGCGTGGAAAGGGTGAGCGCGGCCTTTGTGGACAGCATGCCCGAGGGGACCCTCTACATCATTCCCGAGGGCACGGCCTACGATCCCCGCGAGTGCCGCGTACCGGCTCTGCCCCTGCGGGCCATCTGCCGCGACAGGCTCATCTACCCCCTGCTTGTGCGCGGCAGCGAGAGCTGGCTTGCCCTCTGGTACCTGTGCCGCTGGTACCGTCTGCCCTACGGCGGTCTGCGCCGCTTTTTGTACACTGCCGCAGGCCGCAGGTTCGAGACCTATGAATGGCTTGTGCCCGGCGTGGGCCGGCAGGCGCAGCTCTACGTGCCCCTGAGCCAGGCTCCGGACTTTTTGCTGGCCCTTGCCGGCTACTGGCGTGCCATGAACGTGCGCTGCTGACAGCGGATGATCTACCTTGGCAATGCCCTGGACAACGGGGCGCGCGCGGAACAGGCCTGGCAGGCAGAACAGGCCGAGGCGCACTCCCTGCCCCTGCGGGCAGAAAGAGCTCCCGGCAAGGTCAGCCACACCTGGTCCCATGGGGGACAAGGTCAGGACAAAGGGCAATACGGCGGAAAGTTCTCTGATCCCGCGGCACAGGCCACAGAACAGTATGCCGAAGCAGGCGATAGATCCTGCGCCAATGGCCGCGGTGCCCAGTGCAGCAGGGACAGCGTCCCTGCAGGCCAGGCTTATGTGCAAAAGGCAAGACAGAATGCCCATGAAGACGCGGCGGCTCGTGCCTGCCAGTATCAGGCACAGGAGCAGGGCCAGGCTCGCGTCCGGGCCGGCAGACCGGCAGGCAGTCAGGTCGACAGGTCTGGCGGGAGCGAGGCAGGTCTTTGGCAGCGCCAGCTTGAGAGCCTTGTGACCAGCATGAGGTTTCTTGAGCGCAGCATACAGGAACTCACTGTCCGCCTGAGCCGCATGGAAGGCGAGAAGAGAGCCGTGGAGGTGGAAGCTAGACCCGTGTCCTCAGCCAGGCAGCTTCCGGCCCTTGAGCATGGCTCGCATCCCATCCCAGGCTAGGCGCGCAGACCACAAGACCCACAAGGAGTACAGGGGCTTTGCCCCTGTGCCCTGTGGGCTTGTGGCCAGTATTTCAGTCTGCGGGCCAGACAAGTTCCGCGCAGGGTATGTGGCTTGCGAAGCCGTGGGGACTCAAGGAGCATGCGTAGGCTCCGGCTCTTGGGAAGACCAGCAGGTTGCCCACTGCCACGTTTTCCAGGAACACGTCGCGCGCTGCCACGTCGTTTGCCGTGCACAATGTGCCGCACACCGTGACAACGCGCCCTGGTACCGGCTTGCCTATGATCCTTGGCGTAAAGATCCCCGGGCCGCTCCAAAGTGGCTCCGCGGGTCCTGCAAAGCCCTCGCGCAGTGGCAAGCCCTGCATGAAGGCCGCAAGGCTGTCTCGCAAACAATGGTTCAAAAGCCCTGGCGCCAGCACGAAGGTTTTGCCGCGCGATTCCTTGATATCCAGGATGGGGGTGACAAAGTAGCCTGCCTCGCCCACAAGATAGCGGCCGCTCTCAAGGTACACGCGCAACGCTCTTTCCTGCAGGGGAGCGACAGCCTTGGCAAGGCCTTCCCCAAGTTCGGCAAGGTCCAGATCCCCGTGGGGTCCATGGGCTATGCCAAGGCCGCCGCCAAGGTTCACAAAGGAGAGTTCAAGTCCCATGTCGCCCAGGGCACGCGCCATGCGGGCCACGTGGGCAAAGGCCCCTGCGAGGGTGCTGGCCGAAAGGACCTGGCTGCGCACATGGACGTGTAGCCCGCGCACGCGCACGTGGGTCAGGCCGCGCACAAGGTCCATGTGTTCGGCCAGGCTTTCCTCGTCCACCCCGAACTTGTCCGGGCCAGCCTGGCCAATGTCCGGAAACGCTCCCTCGCCAAAGCTTATGGCAGGGCTTGCGCGCAGGCCCGCACAAGCGCACACCCCAAGGGACGCGCACAGGCTCTCAAGGCGCGCAAGCTCGCCCCAGGAGTCCGCCACAATGGTGCACAGGCCAAGGGTTGCCCGCAGATCCTCCACGCTCTTGCCTGGCGCGGAATAGAGGATCTGCTCGGCGCCAAGGCCAGTCTCTCTGGCAAGCAGGACCTCGCCACGCGAGGCCGCGTCCATGCCAAGGCCCATGTCGGCAAGATGGCGCAGGATGGTCTTGTTGGGGTTGCACTTGATGGAGTAGAGCAGGCTTGTGTCGCCAAGGACCTTACGCAGGGCAAGGGCACGCTCGCGAATGGCGCGCATATC
>CALVGM010000126.1 GCA_944327095.1 uncultured Desulfovibrio sp.
AAAGCTTGTGCACTTGCCGAGTTTTTCGCCGCACAGCAGATAGTGGTAGGTGGGCATCTCGAAAAGCACGGGTGAGCAGAGCGTAGTCTGGCTTGCCGTTCGCGTCGAGGATACTTTCCTCTGCCCAGGTATTCACGATTTTGCAGATGAAGTTGTCGAAGTTCTCTGTCTGGTAGTTGTCCACTACCTCGCACTCCATCACCAGGGGGCTGTCGGTGATGACCGGGGTTCCTGCGCTGCCCATGGTGTAGGCAAAGACTCTGGACTTGTCCGTGCGCGCGCCGCTCACGCTGCCCACGTAGTCCGCTGCCTCGAGCATGGCCTGGTCCACGATGCTGATGGAGAGCTTGCCGCTTTCCTCTATGGCCTTGTTGCTGTGATGGGCCTTGTGCAGGCTCACCATGACGCGATCAAGACCCATGATGCCAACGTGGGCTACCATGAGCCAGTTTGGCTTGTTGTCCGCAAAACTTCCCACGATCACCGCAGGCGTGGGGTAGAGGGCCAGGGTGGAACCAATATTCCTTTTCATGTGTTTTCTCCTTGCCGAACCCTTGCCGGTCCGGCCTGAGGTTTGTCCTGTGTCTCGGACACGATTTGTGCTTGTGGCAGGGAGTACGGATCGCCTCAGTTTCGAACGTCTTTGGGCGCAGCCTCCTTTGCGAAGAGCGCCCTGGCGTTGCCGAAGAGGGCCCTGTCCCTGGGCACGCCGGCTTCCTCCAGTGTCTGCCCGAGGCCTGCCAGTATGCCCTCAAGGGTCTTGTCCGGCACGTAGGGGTAGTCCGAGCCGTAGAGAAGGTGATCCGCTGTTGTTATGTCCAGGAGAGCCCGCACAACTTGGGGTGTGGGGCTGCCCGCAAGATCGAAGTAGAGGGACTTGAGGCTGGCCTTCAGGTCCACGTCCGGAAAAAGCCCCCTTTGTACAAGGGCAGGTAGAAGGCTTTTGATGCGCGGCAGGGCCAGGGGCAGGAAGGAGCCGCAGTGGGGCACCACGTAGCGGATATTGGGAAAGCGCCGGAACGTGTCGTGCGCCAGCATGTTCACTATGGCCCTGGTGGTTTCTGCCGGGTACTCGTACACCGCAAGAGGCGTGGCTGCCGTGGTGGCCTCGCTTACGGGATCCGGCCTGTGGGGATGGAGGATCACCACGGCCTTTGCCCTGTCGAGGTAGGCCATGAGCTCGTCCAGGGCAGGGTCGCCCAGATAGAGGCCGCGGCTGTTGGTGGCAAGCCTGATGCCGTCTGCCCCAAGTTCCTCCAGGGCATACCTGGCCTCGGCCACTGCGGCCTTCACGTCCGGCAGGGGCAGGGAGGCGCAAAAGAGAAAGCGCCCCGGGTACCTGTCCCTGATGTTCCTGAAGGCTCTGTTTGCGCTGCGCACGATTGCGCGGGTCCTTGCCGTGTCTCCATAGGCCGGCAGGGGCGCTGGCAGGGTCAGGACCGAAGTGGCTATGCCCATCCTGTCCATGAAGGCCAGATGCCTTTCCACGTCCCAGGAAGGCAGGGGAAAGGTTTCCTCAAGGCCCGCGTTGTGGGCGTTCACGTAGTCCCTGTAGACAGGCACAAGGGCGTGGCTGTGCACATCCACAAGGCCTTCGGCGGACGCAGCCCTGGCAAGGACAAGAAAGGCAAGAAGGAACACGAGAGAAACAGGCCAGACAGTCTGCCTGGCCATGTCGCGAAAGAATGGCATGGGACCTCCGGGGCACAGGGCCAATCGGCACCTGCTCGATACGGACGCAGGATACAGAAGGGCCAGCCTGCCTTGCCATGGGAGAATGGCGCAAATTCTTGCCCAGTTCTGCCAGGAGGGTCTTGCCGAGAAAGGGCGCAGGGCACGAAAAAAGGCCAGACCCGCAAGTCTGGCCCTGTACATTTTGCAGGATATGCCGCTTTGTTAGACGTTGAAGAGGAAGTGCATCACGTCGCCGTCCTGTACCTCGTAGTCCTTGCCTTCCACGCGCAGAACCCCTGCCGCGCGGCAGGCTGCCTCGCTCTCGTGGCTCATGTAGTCGTCGTAGGAAATGACTTCCGCGCGGATGAAGCCCTTCTCAAAGTCCGTGTGGATAACGCCCGCGGCCTTGGGGGCCTTCCAGCCCTTGTGTATGGTCCAGGCGCGCACCTCGTCCGGGCCGGCGGTAAAGTAGCTCTGCAGGCCCAGGGTGGCGTAGCCAGCCTGAATGACGTTCTCGAGGCCGCTGGCCTCGATGCCGTAGGAGGCCAGCATTTCCTTCTGCTCTTCCTCGTCGAGTCCCTGCAGCTCTTCCTCAAGGCGGGCGCAGATGATGGCAAAGCCGCTCTTGTGCTCTTTGGCGTAGGCTTCCACCCTGGCGGTGAGCTCGTTGCCCGCAAGGCCGTCCTCGTCCACGTTGGCGCAGTAGATGACGGGTTTGGCCGTGAGCAGGCCCATCTCGCGCCACAGGTTGCGGGCAGCGTCGTCCTCGCTGTTCCAGGCAAAGGTCTGGGCCGGGTTGCCCTCGTTCAGGTGGGCCACCAGCTTTTCGACCATCTCGGCCAGGGGGCGGGATTCCTTGGAGGTGCGGGAGAGCTTTTGAAGCTTCTCGAGCCTGCGCTGCGCGGTCTCGAGGTCCGCGAGAAGCAGCTCGGTCTCGATGGTGGAGATGTCCCGCAGGGGATCGATGGACCCGTCCACGTGGGTGATGTTCTCGTCCTCGAAGCAGCGCACCACCTCCACGATGGCAGCGCACTCGCGGATATTGCCCAGGAACTGGTTGCCAAGGCCCTCGCCCTTGCTTGCGCCGCGCAC
>CALVGM010000127.1 GCA_944327095.1 uncultured Desulfovibrio sp.
CATCTGCAAGCTTGAGAGCCGCCTCAAGGACGCCACTGTCCTCCCCCGCCTTGTGACGGACACGCTGGCAGGCCTTGAGAAGAACACGCACGAGCAGCACGATACCCTCTCTCTCGCAAGCTCGGAAGACAATTGCCTGGACATCCTTTCCTCGGCTTCTTCCAGGTCCGCAAGAGAGCTTGTGCTCAGGGGCTGGGACGCAAGCCAGCACACTGTGGACAAGAAGAGCGCGCACTACTGCATGCGCCCAAGGCTCACCATGGCCCTGGCTCCCAGGGCGGACATCCTCGCGGATCCCGCCAAGGCAAGGCTTTTCCAGTCCAGAAAGCTTGCCACGCGCTTCATCTACCTTGTGCCCGAGTGCGGCGCTCACACTCTTGCCAAGGGTGCCCAGATGCCCGAGGAAGTGGCCAATGCCTTTTTTGAGAAGGTTTTGCGCATCCTGCCTGCGTCCTGGAACAAGCCCGGCGAGCAGGTTACACTCACGCTTTCCGAGGAAGCGCAAAAGCTGTGGCTGGAGTACCAGGACAAGGCCGAACGGCTCTGTCTCGAAGGCGAGCTTGCCACTGGACTGCAGGAGTGGACAATCCGCTTTGCGAGCAATGTGGTGGGAAGAATCGCAGCCCTCTTCCATCTTGTGAGCTGCGAGGATCCCCAAAGCGACCTTGTCATATCCGCCGAACAGATGGGCCAGGCCCTGAGCCTTGGCGACCTTCTCATGGAGCACGCGAAGCTTGCCTGGGCCATGCTGCTCAGGGAAACGCAGGCTGACGCTGCCCACAGGGTCCTTGACCTTGCCACGCGCAATTCCTGGAGCATCTTCTCAGCCAGAGAGTGCTTCAAGGCCCTCAAGGGACAGAAGCTCTTTCGCACCATGAAGCCCCTGAACGCGGCTCTCGAAACGCTTGTGGAGCACGGCTACATGCGCACAGTGACCGTGAAGGGCAAGAACGGACGATCCATGCTTCGCTACGAGCTCAACCCGGCCCTTGTCACTGGCACCAGGGCCTGCGAAGGCCCGGGGGCAGACGAGCCTTGCGACGCGCCTGCAACCCCTGCCTAGGTTGCGACCGGAACCAGCGAGGAGGAATTCCTTTTCCCGGACATCCTTGAGGAGGCCGGAGTCGCAGGGTTTGAGCAAGCTTCCGAGACTCCAGACACTGACATGGCGTAACCTGGCTTCCCAAAGCCCTGGGAGACACAGAATGCCAGCTACATTCAGCGCATTGGCCTTGCGCGCAGGTCAATGCCCGTGGTTTCCCGAAAGCCGTGAAATGGACTGGTCAGACACAGGGCCTTGCGCAAGTTCCATGGGCTTGCGCGACCTTGTGGGCCTTGCCCTGTGCCCTGGTGATGGCATCGTGCCAGCTTGCTTCGCGAAAATGTGCCTTTGCGGCTGTCCCTTGTCTGCATTTTCATGCTCATGGGCATGCAGGCGCACGCACAAGACTTGTCCGTACACGCAAGAGCAAATCCTGTCTCTTCATACGGCCTTGCTGATCTGGCAATATTGGGTGCAATAGCCTGGCTGGCTGTTGCGAGAGTTTGTTCGCTTGCCCAGTCAGTCGGGATCCGGCAGGAAAGGAGCGCACACGAGCCTGTTTCTTGCTGCAGTCTGTGTGTGGCATTGCTGGCAGTTGCTGATGGTGTTGCTGACAGTTTTGCGTTGACGTGCTTTCGAAAATCGGGGGAGAGACGAACAAAAAGGGTCTTCAGGCCACATCTTCCTGTGTACAAGGCGGGAGAATGTCTGTACAAAGCCTTGTAGCCCAGTGCGGCATGTCCTCTTGCCCCAAAGCCAGGGGCCGTGTGCCGCCACGGCAAGGCCCTGTTGTGCACACGCCACAGTGTGCAACATCGCTTCCTGTTCGTATGGACGTGTCCTTTTTTTGCGTCCTGCGCCCCTATCCCTGTCTCTTCCCCTTGGGGAGATATCCTTTTTCAAGGAGGCACGCCATATGGCGAAACAGGCTTCGCCTGTCAACGAAGACACCATAGTGCTCACTCCGCACGCGACCCTGCGCTTTGTGAGCGACGACGCGGCCAAAGCCGCTGTCTGGCAGGAGCGGCTCTTTGCCCTCGGGGCAGCGCGGGAGCGCTACGGGGCCGTTGGGCAGTTCTGGGCCATCCTTGCCCAGGCCTGCATTCGCGAGCTGTGCCACGCGGCAAACCCGGACGCGCCCTCTGCAGCCGAGGCAGACGCGCTTTGCCACCTTCCCCTTCCCGAGGAAGCGGTCACGTGGCTTGCCGGCGCCCCGCCCATGCCAGGCGGCGAATACCTGTCCCTTGAGGCCCTGGAGCTTGTGTGGGGCAAGCTGCTCGACTGGTGCAGCGAACGCGTGCGGGCAAGCAGGGGCCTTTCCCCCTTTCTGAAGCAGGGCGCTCCCAAGTGGCAGCAGGTGGGCAGGGTCTTTTTCCACCTGGCAGAGAACAAGCTCAACACCCAGCGCCCCTTTGTCTTTCTGGCTACCTATACCACAGGTTTCAACGCCTCGGGCCAGCTTAAGCACACCCCTTTGTCCCAGGCAGTGAAGTTTTATGGCGATCAGCACAACGTCCAGGCCATGCGTCATCTGCTTCAGCCTGTGCAGCGCGCTTCCGAGCACTTTCCCTGGGTGTCCAGGATGCTGGAAACAAAGGCCCTCTTCGCGCCGCGCGCCTGGGTGCCCGAGCAGGCCTACCTCTTTCTGAAGTCCGCCTCGGCTCTGGAGGAGGACGGCATAGGCGTGCGCCTGCCGGACTGGTGGGCCAAAAGGGCGCGACCCAGGGTCAAGGTCAGGATTTCCAGTTCCTCGGGCACGAACGCAAGCCTTGGGCCTGGCTGTCTGGCCCACTTCGACATAGGCTATGCCATTGGCGAGGAGGATCTGACGCAGGAAGAGCTGGAAAAGCTTCTGGCAAGCGCCAGGAAGGGCCTTGCCCTGTTCAAGGGATCGTGGATCGAAATCGACGAGGACAAGATCCGGGAGGTTCTGGAGCACTGGGAAAGCGTCAAGGCCGAGGCAGAGGCAGGAAACATCTCCTATCTCGACGGCATACGCATGCTCTCCGGTCTTCCCGGGCGCAAGGACAAGGACCTCGACGCGGAGGATCTGGACGACATAGACAGCTGGTCCTTCCTTGAGGCCGGGGATGGCTTCAAGGAGCTTTTGCAGGCAGCGCGGGGCGAAGTGCCGCTGGACGGGGAAGCCATTCCCGGCCTGAACGCCACCCTGCGTCCCTACCAGGTGTACGGCGTCTCCTGGATGCGCCTTCTGGGGCGCCTTGGCATGGGAGCCTGCCTTGCCGACGACATGGGCCTTGGCAAGACCATACAGGTTCTGGCCCTGCTTTTGAGCGAGAAGGAGCGGGAAGAGGGGCTGGCCCCGAGCCTGCTCATTGTGCCTGCCTCATTGCTTGCCAACTGGAAGGCAGAGGCCGCGCGCTTTGCGCCCTCGCTTAAACTTGCCATTGTGCACCCCTCGGAGCATCCTCTTCCGCGCAAGCTCGCGGACATGCCCCTGCAGGGGCTTGACCTGGTCATCACCACCTACGCCCTGAGCACAAGGCTCACCTGGCTGCAGGAAGTTGAGTGGCGCAGGGTCATCCTGGACGAGGCCCAGGCCATCAAAACGCCCAGACAAGGCAGAGCAAAACCGTGCGCACCCTGCACTCGGCAAGCCGCATTGCCATGACCGGCACGCCCATCGAGAACAGGCTCTCCGATCTCTGGAGCCTGTTCGACTTTCTCAACCCTGGCCTTTTGGGTACGTCCCGTCTCTTTGAGAAGGAAACAAAGGAGCTGCAGAAGGGCCCCCTGGGCCTGGCCCCGCTGCGCAGGGTTACTGCGCCCTACATTTTGCGCAGGCTCAAGACCGACAAGTCCATCATCTCGTCCCTGCCGGACAAGATCGAGTCCAATCTCTACTGCAGCCTGACCAGGGAGCAGGCTGTCTTCTACCAGCAGGTGGCGGACAAGATCGCGGAAGGCCTGAACCAGGCGAGAGAAGAGGACGATGATGGCGGCAGGCGCATGAAGATGCTGCAGTACATCATGCTTCTCAAGCAGATCTGCAACCACCCGGCCCAGGCCGGACTGCTCGCCAAGTCCGGCAGCGACTACGCGGCAGCAAGATCCGGCAAGTTCAAGTGTGTTGGCGATCTGTGCGCGGAAATTGCCTCGCGCCAGGAAAAGGTCCTTGTGTTCACGCAGTTTCGGGAAATCATCGAGCCCCTGTCCGAGTACCTGGCAGGCATTTTCGGCAGGCCGGGCCTTGTCCTGCACGGCAATGTGGCTGTGCGCAAGCGCGGCGAGCTGGTCAGGGAGTTCCAGAGCGAGGACGGGCCGCCCTTCTTTGTCCTCTCCCTGAAGGCAGGTGGCACAGGATTGAACCTGACAAACGCCTCCCATGTCATTCACTTTGACCGCTGGTGGAACCCGGCTGTGGAAGAACAGGCCACAGACCGGGCCTTCCGCATAGGCCAGAAAAACAATGTGCTTGTCCACAAGTGCATAACCAGGGGAACCATTGAGGAACACATTGACGAAATGATACAGAAGAAGAGAGAGCTGGCTGACAGTGCCCTGGGCAGCATGGAAAACAGCATAACGTCGTTGAGCGATACAGAATTTCTCAATCTTGTCCGTCTTGATCTCAAACGGGCCCTGGAGGACTAGGCATGTCGAGGTACGATTACGGATACTATGGCTTTACTTATGTGCCGGTGGCACAAAAAAAGGCTGAAGCCATGAAGCGCATAGAAAAGCTGCGCAAGAAGAACAAAAACATCCAGCCCATTGAGCCATTCAATGACAGAAAGATCGCCCATTCCTTCTGGGGACAGAGCTGGTGCGACAACATGGAGCAGTACGCGGACTACGAGAACAGGCTGCCAAGGGGCAAGAGCTATCTGCGTCATGGCTGTGTCTGTGATCTGCAGATCAGCGAGGGGCTGGTGACAGCCATGGTAAGCGGCTCAAGCCTGTACAATGTGCGCATAACCATAGACAAGCTCTCGGACAAGAGATCGGAGATGCTGCAGAACCTTCTGCAGGGCAGGATTTCCTCGCAGCTGGAACTTTTGCAGGGCAAGATCCCCAAGGACGTGAAGGAGCTGGTCGGCAACCCGGACAATGGCATCATCCCCTTTCCGAAGGAAATCCACATGCACTGTTCCTGTCCGGACTCGGCGTCGCTGTGCAAGCACCTTGCCGCTGTGCTCTACGGCATAGGCAGACGCCTGGACTCGGATCCGGGTGTGCTCTTTACCCTGCGCGGCCTGGATCCCGTTCTCTTGTGCGCCAATGCCAACGAGATTGATTTCAGCGTTGGCGAGTCGGAGGAAAACCTCAGCGGCGACGAGGATTTGAGCGCCCTGTTCGGCATTGACCTTGGGACCATGGGCGACGAGCAGAAAGCCGGGGACAGTGCCATCGAACTGACGGAAAGCACGGCTGCAGCGCCCAAGGCCGAGGAAGCAGCACCTGCAAAGGTCAAAGCCGGGAGAAAGAAGACTGCTTCAGCAGCAGAAGCGCCCGTGGCAGCGCCCAAGGCCGAGAAGACAGCGCCCGCAAAGGCCAAAGCCGGGAGAAAGAAGACTGTTCCAGTAGAAGCGCCCGTGGCAGCGCCCAAGGCCGAGGAAGCAGCGCCTGTTAAGGCCAAAGCCGGGAGAAAGAAGACTGCTCCTGTAGAAGCACCTGTGGCAGCGCCCAAGGCCGAGGAAGCAGCGCCTGTTAAGGCCAGGGAAGAGACTGTGCCTGTTCAGGCGGACATGGGCAGTGCTGTCGCCCCCTTTGACCCCAAAAATCCCACTGTGGAAGGCTTGCAGGCCCTTTGCGAACTTGCCGGACACACCCCGCAGGAAGTGAGCTATCTTGCGGGCATAGGCTATACTACCTTCAAGTCCTGGCTTGACAGGAAGGGGCCGCTTGTTCTCATGCCCAGAAGCATAGAGAAGCTGGAAAAATACCAGAAGCGTGTCCTCAAGGCCCGGGCCAGGGCCAAGAAGTAGCACAACAAAAATCCGCTGCTTCCGCAATCAGTGCGGGGGCAGCGGATTTCCTTTTTCCAAGGGCCTTTGGGGGGCTAGGCCTTGTGATCGATGTCTGTGCTGACGAAGTTGACCACTTCAGCCCAGAGCATTTCCCCGTCTTCGGTTTTGGCCGGGCAGGGGAGGGCTGTGAGCATGCCAAGGCCTTCCATGGCGTCGTGGTACACTTCTGCGTCAAAGCTCGTCATGGCTGTGACATAGGTAAAGGCATTGATGCGCATGAGCTCCATGACAGCCTTGCGCATGGTGGTCGGATCCTGGCGTCCCTCGCTCTCGTCCAGAATGGCGAGGTCGGGCTTTGTCTCGGCCTTTTCAAGGGCCTCGCAGGCAGCCTGCAGGGTGTCAAAGCTGCGGATGGTGCAACCCTTGGCCGTGAAAACGTCCAGGGCAGGCTGGCATTTGTCCTGCATGGTACCGATGTAGTAGACTTCCAATGGTTTGCTCCTTGTTGTCCTTGTGTTTCTTGGTACGAAAAGGGCCCCGGGCAGGAAGCCCAGGGCCCGCACTCAAGTCAAGGGCTAATGGGCACCGCCACCGTGGCAGGTGAACTGTTCGGAGAAGGCAGGCGCAGTACAAGACACTGGTGCAGCTGAAGCCGGAGCTGGAGGCCGGAGCTTTCCTGTTCAT
>CALVGM010000128.1 GCA_944327095.1 uncultured Desulfovibrio sp.
GGTGGACTTTGCCACCTTTGGCCAGGAAGAGGAGGAAAGCGCCTCGTTGTCCAGGGGCTCCGTGTCGAGCCAGGACGCCATGTACCAGGACGTCATCGAATTCTGCAGGGAGAAGGGGCATGTGTCCATCTCTCTTCTGCAGCGCCGCTTCAACATTGGCTTCAACAAGGCTGCCCGCTACATGGATCAGCTTGATCGCGACGGCCTTGTGGGACCCTCGCCTGGAGCCGGCAAGCCAAGACCTGTGCTCATTCGCTAGAAGGCCATCACCAAAAGAACAAGGAGGAAGGCGCTCTTTTCCCCTTTGCGTGGACACAAAGGGGCCTTGCGCCTGCATTTTTTCATGATGAACAGCTTCCTACGCGCGTCCATGCGCATTTCAGTGTGCGTTCTTGTGTTCGTTCTTGCGTGCTCTTTCGGCCTTGCCGCGCCAGCCAGCGCGCAGGACGATATCGCCACAACCATACGCGATCGCTACGCCTCCCTGCAGTCCTTTCAGGCCAACTTCACCCAGTACCTGACCCATCAGGAAAGCGGGCAGACGGAAAAGCGCGAGGGCGAGCTTCTCTTCAAGCGCCCCTTCCTGGTTTCCTGGGAAACAAGGCCGCCGGTCGCGGAACGGCTCATTATCACGGACAGGGAAATCTGGGACTACATTGTGGACGAGAACGTTGCCTACCGCTACCCCAGGGAACTGGTGGAGGACTCGCGCTCTCTCATCCAGGTGGTGACAGGCCAGGCCCTGCTCTCCAAGGACTTTGACGTGAAGGACGCTGGCACAGAGGGCAAGCTGCGCATTCTTCAGCTCTACCCCAGGGACCCCGTGCCCCAGCTTGTGGAGGCGCGCCTCTACGTGGATCCTGTCAAGGGCTACATACAGCGCGCAGTCATCACCGACTTCTACGGCAATGCCAACGACGTGCGCTTCACGTCTTTCATTCCGGACGCGGACATCCCGGCCCGCGCCTTCCGCTTCACGGCCCCCAAGGGCGTGGAAGTGGAGGACCGCATAGAAAAGCCGGCCATCGAGTCCAGGGATCTTTTCTAGCCTGTTGGCCTGCACAGGACACATTGAGGCTCCGGTCTTGCCGGGGCCTTTTTTTTCGACCCTGGCAAGGGGACGCATTGATGCCATGGGCTCTCTCTGATAGGGAAAAACTGTGCCCGAACAGGGCGCGCGACGTTTTTTTGGGGGGCCGCAGCCAAGTGGCGGGCCATTGGCATCAGGGAGCAGGCCATGGACAGGAACGAACTCAATGCCGAACTCAGGGACAGGCTGCTTGCGCAGCTTCCCGGCCCTGGCAGACTGGAATCCGACAAAATTCCAGGACTTGCGCTGACGCGCATGGATCAGGACACCAGGGCCTCGCGCTGCTTCTACAGGCCCATGGTGGCGCTGGTCGTGCAGGGCTACAAGCACTCGATCATAGGCGATCACGAGGCGGACTACGGCAAGAACGAATGCGTGGTGGTCGGCGTGGACATGCCGGGCGTCTTCCATGTGAGCGAAGCCTCCCCAGAGGCTCCCTTTCTCTCCGTCTCCGTCCGTCTGGACAGGAGCATCATTTCCCGGCTGGTTTCGGAAATGCCCTCCATCCTGTCCGAAAGCAGGGGGCCGCTTGTCCCGGTGATGACTGCCTCTGCGTCCAGCGAGCTTCTGGACGTCCTTGTGCGCCTTGTGGGCCTGCTGGAACACCCGGAGCGCATTCCCGTGCTGGCGCCCCTGTACCTGCGCGAGCTCCATTTCTACCTGCTCTGTGGCACTCAGGGCGCCTGTCTGTGCCTTTTCAGTACCAGCGGCACGCAGGCAAGCCAGGTGGCCCAGGCCATCTCCTGGCTACGCGAGAACTACAAGTCTCCCCTGCGCGTGGAGGAGCTGGCCAAACTGGCCAACATGGCCCCGTCCACCTTCAGCCGCCACTTCAAGGAAGTGACCAGCGTGAGCCCCTTGCAGTTCCAGAAGCGCCTGAGGCTCTACGAGGCAGAGCGCCTCATGCTCATGGAGGGCAGGGACGCGGCAACGGCAGCCTATCTTGTGGGCTACGAGAGCGCGTCCCAGTTCAACAGGGAGTACAAGAAACTCTTTGGGGAGCCTCCCCGCAGAAATGTGGCAAGGAGAAGCTCCTGACGCCCTGTCCCGCAGACTTGCCACCAAAAGCCAACTTTCAAGTACCTGGGGTCGATGCCGGTTCCTGCCTGCGCTACCCGTTCCGGCTGCTGCGCCTGCTGCAGTCGGATTGGGCAAGAAGGAGGCTGAAATGGGTATGGCCTGTTGCCCAATGAGTCAGCATTGTTGTCATCTGTGACGGGCAAGGACTGGCAGTGCAAGAGGCACTGCGCACAAACAAGGAGTTCATGATGACACGATTTTTGGCTGTGGTTCTGGGCGTGTGCCTGCTGGGGATTGCGGGATTTTCCGGGCAGGCCTGCGCCAGCAGGGCCCTGGTTCTCGACGCGCGCGAGCAGAGCATAGTGGGCATTGCGGCCTTTGCGGCCATGGGGGACACGGACAGACTCAAAAAGGCTCTGGAAGAAGGGATGAACAGCGGCATGACTGTGAACGAGGCAAGGGAAATCCTGATTCAGATGTATGCCTACGCTGGCTTTCCTCGCAGCCTGACCGCCCTGGACACCCTCATGACCCTTCTGGACGAACGCAGGGCAAGGGGCATCAGGGACAACGTGGGCCGCGAGGCAACGCCGCTTCCCGAAGGGACGGACATACGCAGGGTAGGCACGGCAAACCAGACTGCCATTATCGGCAGACCGGCCAGCGGACGTGTCTTCGAGTTTGCTCCGGCCATAGACACCTTTCTGAAGGAGCATCTGTTCGGAGACATCTTCTCCAGGGATCTTCTCTCCTTTCGGGAAAGGAAGCTTGCCACAGTGTCCGCCCTGGCGAGCCTGCCAGCGCCAGAGCAGCTGCGCTCCCATCTGAACTGCTGCCTTGTTGTCGGCTGGAACAGGGAAGAACTGCACGGTTTTGTGAACGTGCTGGCAGCCCGCGTTGGCAGCAGGGAAGCAAGACTGGCCGAACTGGAACTTGGCAGGGTTTTGCAGGCAAGGGATGGCGTGGCCCCTGGAAGATCCACGAAAGAAAGTCGCAAGTGAGCGCCCTGACAGGGGAGCGTGGCGGATACCTGTTTTGGGAAAGGCGCTCCCCGACGCCACAAGCGAGACACACAGACAGACAGCAAGGGAGAAGACAGTCATGCAAAAGCTCTTGCTCAATGACGGCAATTTCATACCCGCAGTGGGCTTTGGTGTTTTTCTTATCCCCAATGACGGTTCCACCTACAGGGCAGTGCGCACTGCCCTGAGCTTCGGCTACCGCCACATAGACACGGCCGCGGCCTACTTCAACGAAGAGGAAGTGGGCAGGGCAGTGAGAGACAGCGGCATTCCGAGGGAAGAGATCTTCGTGACGAGCAAGCTCTGGCTGCAGGACTACGGCTACGAGCCCGCAAAGGCAGGTATCGAGGCGTCCCTGCGCAGGCTTGGCCTCGACTACATGGACCTGTATCTGCTGCATCAGCCCTATGGGGATGTAGTTGGTGCCTGGAAGGCTCTTGAGGAGGCCAAAGGCCAGGGCAGGATC
>CALVGM010000129.1 GCA_944327095.1 uncultured Desulfovibrio sp.
GCCTCCGGGAATGAGCTCGCAGGCCTGTGCAAACAATTCTTCCGATCTGGTTGCCATAACTTCTCCTTCGCGTCCCCCGAGCGCATTCTCCCAAAAAACGGACCTGCGCTGCGGCTGTGGCGCATCCTTTTTCTGCGTCCTTTGCCGGATCCCCTGAAATCCGGATCTAAAAGTAGGTTGGCGAGCACTTCTTGAGCTCGCGCAGGCTTGTGAGCACAAGGTAGTCTGTCAGACCCGTCATGGCGCGCAGCTCCTCGATGATGGACCTGCACTCCTCGTCCGATCTCGCGTGTATCATGGTGTAGAATTCGTAGGGCCAGTCCTCGGCCGAGGACGGACGATAGTAGCAGTGGGAGACGTGCTCGTGCTTTGAAGCCGCAGCGCCCACTTCGTCCACGCGCTCGGCATCCACAATCCAGGCCACCATGGCGTTGACATTCCACCCCGTGCGCTGATGCTTGATGCTCGCCCCGAAGCGGCGGATGACGCCCTCTTCCTTCAGGGAGCGCAGAAGTTCCAGAACCTCTTCCTCGCTTGTGCCAGCCTGCCTGGCTATGTCCGCGTAGGGGGTGAGCGTGTCCGGCAGATCTGCCTGCACTATGCGCAGAATATCCTTTTGCGTTGGGGTGAACTCACGTGCCATATTCCCTCCGGGAAGAGAAAAAAAGCGTCCACAGGGAAAAGGCCTGCGCAGGCAGCGGGCTTGCGCAAGACACTTTCTCCCTGGGGACAGGATTATCCTTTTGCCGGGACAGGCGCCATCTTTGGTGCCTGTCCCGGCAAATTGAAGGTTCTAGCGGTTGAAGGAACGCTTGAACAGGTCGCTGATGGCGTCGCGGCCGTTGTCTTCCAGAAAGCGCGTGCCGGTCGCGGCAAAATGGGCCTGCTCCACCACGGGATTTTCTGCTGGTTTCCAGCAGCTTTTCTCCCAGGAGAACCAGCCGTTGCGGACCTGGTCGAACACAAGGAGGGGCTTGTTGCAGATCTTGGCGAACTCGGCTCCCCAGCCTGTGCCACCCTTGACGGTGTCGTCGGGCTGGATGGCACCCACCACGATGACCTGGTTGCCGCTGCTCACCTGCCAGCAGATGCTCTGCAGGATTTTGCGGAACAGGGGGGCGCGGGTGTACTCGCGGTTCATCAGCTTGGAGACATAGGTCAGGCTCACGTCCTTCAGTGCAAGCTCTTCGCTTGTGAGCACGCGCACACCGCGATTGCGCTCGATCTGATGGCCTTCGAAGCTGTAGTTTACTTCCTCAATTCCCCAGCCTTCGGCCAGTGCACCGAAGAACTGCTCGGTGCCGGCTGCACCACCGCTGTACAGAACACACTGTTTGGCGTTGAGCATCGTTATCCTCCAAGATAGATATGGCTTGCCTTGTTGGCGTTGATATCCTTAATTATGTACCAGGTCGCGTGCGCCCTGTCGGGACCAGAAACTCCCGAAGTGTACTCCGAGCATTCTTAGTCCAAAAAAAGCGCTTTTACAACAAGGAAGATATCTCCCCTGCCCTGTGCGCTTCCCCCAAAATCCCCTGAAGGAACATTTTCCGTTCGCCAGTGAGCCGGTCTAGTAGGCGGACGGAAAGAGCTTGGCGTCCGCGGGCTTCAGGTTCTCCTGAACGAAAAGCTTGCCCTTGGCGATCTGGGAGGCACTCGGGCCCAAAATGGTCACCACGCTGCCTCTTTCGCCATTGGATGTGAAATAGCTGACGCCGAAGATATTCTTGCCCTGCTGCTGGCAATCGATAGTGAAGCTGTTGCCCTGCTGTACAGGAGCGGACACGGTCCAGCCACCTGACTGCATGTTGTGGGCAGTCGCTTCGGCAAGCTGTCTGGCAGACATCTTCACAGGCGTGATGCTCACAGAGACAGCAAGCTTCTCCTTTGGATTCTGCGCAAGCACAACCATGGCCCCGTTGGCCTGGGTAGGCGAAATCGTCTTCTGCCAGCCGTCAGGCACGTTCAGGCTGAAATAGTCGTTGCTGATCTCCTCGGCCTGGGCAGTGGCAGCCAGACAGAGTGATGCCAGCAGAACAAGACACAGGGACAGAATTCTGGACATGATACACCTCGCGTGTACTAAGAACACATTGCATGTACTGAAAGGAGGATCCAAATGCCTGTCCGTCCCCATGCCAGGGGCACAGGCGAACAGACAGGACAATTGTGCATTTCCATACTAGCAAATGCAAGTAACAAATTGATGACAGTCCCCTTGCACACAAGGCCCGACAAAAGCAGATCCTCGCCGAAGAAGCCACCCGCACAGCCTTTTTTGCTATCGACAAAGGCCTGCAATACGGCTAGATTTGCCACTTGCAGGGCGGCCGGCAAAAGTCATGGCCTACGCGCACCCTGGCATATCCAGGACAGCTCCCTCAAGGGGCTTCTGTCGAACGCCAGAGGCCTTCCCTGCTCCCGGACACGCCAGGGAGGAAAAGCATGACCGAGACCAACAGCGAACCCATTATCGACCTGACCGAACTTGTCTCACGGGGAAAGCAGGGCCCGGAGGAACTGTGTCCGCCAGACGGGAAGAAAGACGAAAGCCTTTCTCCCCACACGGAAAGCCCCGGATGCGCAGAGGATCAGGCCGCTCCCTCGCCCCTCGTGCGCGGCCTGCTGCCCGGACTGGTAGACAAGATTGCCGGTCTTTCCCACGACATTGATGTCCTGCGCGACAGGATGGAAAAGATAAGCCTGCGCCAGAACAGGCTGGACGAGGCCCACAGGCGCAACGCCAGCCAGCCTGGCGCGCAGGCAGACGCAGGCTTTGTGACCGAGGAGGAGCTGAAGCCCCTTGCCGAGCGCATTGCTGCCCTTGAGGAACGCGATAGGGACAGCGAAACAAAGACCCGTGACGAGGACAGTGCGCCCATCACGGCCCTGGACATGCGCCTGAGCTCATGCGAGGAGCAGCTCGCCCTGTGCGCCACGCGCAGCGAGCTGGAAGAAACCTGCCGGAACCTGCTCGAAAGGCATTTTTCCCAATCCGGCACAGACAGCACAACCATGAACACGACAGAAACAGGCCCAGACGGGGCCAGGGTACACGACCAGGCCCTGGACGATCTTGTAGGCGACCTTGTGGCGCGCCATCTGCAGGCGTGCGCGCCCCATGCTCCTTCCGACGGAGACATGACCGCGCGCCTTGACGAACTCGAAAGGGATCTTGCCGGCGCAGAGGAAGGTCTTGCGGACCTCTCCCGCAAGCTGACCGATGGCCTTGAGACCATACATTCAGCCCTTGACTCCCTGGAAAGCAGCCTCTCCCTTGCCCTTGAACAGGAAAAGGAGGATGCGCAGGGCGTAGAG
>CALVGM010000130.1 GCA_944327095.1 uncultured Desulfovibrio sp.
GGCATTGGAGGGATTTTTGAGGAAAGCTTCAATAAACCCGGTCTTGTCAACATAGTAGCCGGCATCCTTGCGCAAGGCTGCGAAATTTTCAGTGTTCATGATGTTGACGGGCATGAGACACCTCCCAGAGCTCCTGTTGTTCCTGACACAAACACCATACCCAAACGGTTTTCCTTTCGCTACCTACTGCCAGGGGGCAGCACTGCTCTCCCCCTGCCCTGAAGACAGAACGTCACGCATAAGGCAGGCAAAAAGCCCCCCATTCTTTGGGTCCACGATCTGCAACAAACACACAAGGATTTTCGTCCGGGCCCTTGCCTTCAGGCGCTGCCCCAAGGTGGCACAGGCTCTACGCCAAGCCGTGTCTGCTGCAACATGTCCCAGGCCAACGGCAACGCCCTTGTGCTTGCGCCCAATATCTCCCAGGCCAAGCTCGCCAATTTGCTTGGCATGCACAGAATCTCCCTGCTGCGCGCCCTGCAGACCCTGAAGGAAAAGGGCGTGCTCGACGAGCTCACAAGCGAGCGGCTTGCCATCAGGGATCCCGAGCGACTGAAGGAACTGGCCATGCGCTAGACGCGCGCAAAAAGGCAAGACTGCGCCGAAGTGCCTGCGGCTTTCCCCAAAAGGGGCCGGGATGGCAAAGAATGTGCGCGCACTCCCAGGGAGAGACGGTTTGTCTTCCAGGGACATGCCCTTTGCCAAACGGCCGAAAGGATCGCTGTCTGGAAGAGGCTGCCTGCGCGCCCGAGACAGGACCCTTGTAAGGAAGGCACGTCTTTTTCGGACAGACGCAGGCTTTTGGGGCATTGACCGCATCGGGAACAGCTCAGCAAAAGGCCTGCTCTCGACCTGCAGGGCAAGGGGTTCATGGAAATCCACAGCCTCTAACCGAACTTGGCTGTGGGGGACACCGCGGCATCCAGTTTTTTCCGCATCTGCCTGACGAGTGATGGTACGTACCAAGTCTGTTTGACCCGTACAATGAACACCAGACAACCACAAAGAACAGGAGAATAACAAAATCGCATTCTCTTTGCTGACAATATACACTGACATATGCGAGGAGTTTCAGATGTCTTGTGGCAGATGTGGACGGAAAAAGAACCTACTCTGGCAAATCAAGCTGCATGTGCACGGTCGCGTTCACAAGATCCAGGGCAGCCTGCACTGATCTGAGCTCGTCGGACACGCGCACATAGTCGGCTTTTGCCTGTTCCACGGAATAGTTGGCGTAGCTGTAGTCGATGACCACGTTGCTGCCCATGCCGCTCACGGCAGTCCTCTGCCTGGGAAGCCTGCCCTGCATCCTGAACAGCCTGTTGCGCAGCTCCGTGAGCTGGGGGATGTAGACCAGGACCTGATCGATGGTCATCCCAGTCTTGCCAACCTCCTGACTGCTGTTGAACAAATTTATGGCATGCTTTAGGGTTCTGATTTTCCTGTTGCAGTTCTCCAGTCTCTCTCTGGTCTCCTCATAGCTGTATTGCGGGCGGACAGAGTCCACATCCTCTCCGAGGGCAGCGTTGAAGGTACAACCCTGGCTTTCCTCCGCAAGGATCATGTCCTTCTCCTCCAGCAGCTTTCTCAGCATTTTCGAGGCCTCGGCCGATGTGACAGAATACCTCATACATCCTCCATGGGGGCCTGTGGCCTTCCCAAACCATGCGCGAACAGGTGCGCATCGCAGCCCCTGCTCTCCAAAGCAAAAAACGGTTGTGAGGCCAGTACTATTTCTCGCATGTGTACACAGGGCTGCCGTTTTCCTCAACGCAAAGCTGCCTGCGAATCCGTACAGAAAACGGGCCACTGTCCTTTTTCCCTTTCGCTTCTGCGTCATAAGGCCCACAATTGCCCAGACGCATGAAAAGGTAGGCCTCCTCGTCCAGGGTGAGAAGAAATCCCCTCAGACAACGAATTTCCAGGTCGCCGTCGTACCACCTCAGGTTGTTCCAGAGCAAAAGCTCGTCCCCGCTTGCCTCATCCTTCTTGCGCTTGCTGCAAAGACCAAGCATCTTTGCCGCGTTGCCATTCCTCGCCGCAAACTCGTCGAGAGCCTGCGCCGCGCCCTGGTTGAGGATCAAAACCACTTCCGATGACAAACTCATCTTTTTGCTCCTTGACTGCATTTGTTGCCGCGTTCTTGCTGTTCCCTGCAGGGATCACCGCAGCCGCGATTCCCCGCGTTTGGCCTTGACAATTTTGCCTGCGACAGAACACACGAAGCCTCTCTGCCGCAGACATTCGGACATGTCGCACAGGCGAGGCTCATTGTCAAGCTGTTGATGAAAAAAAATTGCCTTGACATCTCTTGTGTCCCATGTCCTCATGCATCAATGCCTGTGCCGCTCTCGCGGCAGTGCAAGGCAGGGACTGGACAAGCATCACAATGCTTGTGGACACGCGTTCACTCGCAACTCTCCCACAGTCATTGCCGTATGATGAAAGGCCTGCAAGGCGCAACATGCCCATGTGGGACCAGCAAGACTCTTGGTGGCATCCTTCTGCAGATGAAACGTTTGTGAACAGGTCAGCCAATACATGCCTGGCTTTTTTGCCTCATCCACCAGGGTCTTGCTCTGAGGCAGAAGCCGAGGGGCATACTGGATTTTCGAGGAGCGAAGACCCAAAGCGCTGCCCAAAGAGGATCGGTTCCTCCCTGGCAAGCCTGCGCTTTTCCAGTGTCTTCAGGAAGACCTGGTTGCGCATACCTCCCCACAGGCCCTGGAGAGCCGTGGTCTTGCCCACCTGCCCTGGGCCTGACAGGGGGTCAGTTTTTCGTTCGTTTAGGGGGTCAATTCTTCTTGCGCCTGACAGACGGCCTACCCCCTGAACGGATACCTTGAAACAAATCGACAAATAGGAGGTTCATAGCTATCATATCCTTACGGAGGTGCATTATGGACGGGGATTACTTTTGACACTCTCGCCTATAGCAAGAAGCTGATTGCGCGTGGTTTCACGCAAGAGCAAGCTGAGGGCATTGCGGAACTTACCAGTGATGTCTATGCCAAGGAGCTCACAAAGCTTCGATCTGAACTCAAGGCTGAGGTCAAGACAGAGCTGGAAAACCAGAGCAAGCTGGACGAGGTTGAAAGGAGCATGCTCGCCACAAAGAGAGATCTTGCTGATATTCGTCTTGAGATTGAAAAGTTGCGCTTGGAGGCGAACGTCAAAATCGAGCAGACAAAGTCAAGTCTGCTCAAGTGGCAAATCGGCATTGGTTTTATCCTGGCTGGCATCATGGCAAAGGGCTTCAATTGGATTGGCTTCTAGGCCCTGATTATGGAGATCCGACGAAGCAGGGACGAAGGGGGCGACCTTGCGGCTCTAGCCCTGGAACGCCTCGAACACGCTGGCAAGAGCGCAGAGGCCCAAGCCCTCGAAGAGGACGCCAATCTGGACCTGCTTGTCTACTGGGGCGTGGCCTTCGCAAGAACACGGGAAAAAACCGTCTGCGTGGCCAGGGCCCGCGTGGCAAAAGGACAGCTCGACGCCTGACAGCAGGAAGGGGCCCCATGACGAGGATAGCCCTGCTGTTTTGCGCCAGGGGCCAAGCCCGGGATTTGCGAACGCGCCCCCATGTCCGGCAAAAGACATTCAGCCAGTACAGGTGTGCGCCTGTACTGGCCGAAATTGTGTGCAGATCGCCCAAACGGGCGTGTCAGAGAAAGATCTCAGGCTCAGAGGCTGGAATGGGGAGCCTAAAACATGGGACGCAAAGAATTGCGGTAAATGCGCGCGACCATCTCCCTGTCCGCCTTCACAGGCGCAAGCGAGGTCAGAAGGCTTAAGGACGGCGTCTGTTCCACCAGATCGCACAGGCCATTGATATCTTCCTCGCCAAAGCCCATGTCCTCGAGCTTTTCGGTCACGCCCAGGCCAAAGATCCACTGCTGCACAGCCAGGGCCACCTTGTGGGCCTCGTCCGGCATGCCGGCAAGGCCGGGCACAATGCTTCTGAGAATGTAGGCAAGGGTCTGGGCGCTGGCAGGATAGATTTCCTCAATGACAGCGGGCAGCAGGATGGCCAGGCCAAGGCCGTGGCTCAGCGAGGGCTTGACGCCGCTCAAGGGGTGCTCCAGGGCGTGGGTGAGGTGCAGCATGCCGTTGTCGAAGGCAACGCCGGCCAGCATGGCCGCGTAGGCAAGCTCGCCCCTGGTGGG
>CALVGM010000131.1 GCA_944327095.1 uncultured Desulfovibrio sp.
GTCCATGCACAGGCCAAGCCAGGAGCGCTCGAGTCTGCGTGTCAGGGTGAAGGCTGCCACAAGGAAGAGCACGACCAGAAGGTCGTAGCGCAGGTAGAAGGAGGCCGTGAAATCCCCCCACTCGATATCCGTGGAAAAGTCCGTGCCAAAGAGGGAGAAGGGTGCCACCTGTATGCCCTGGGGGCCGCCGAACCACTCGTTCACCTCAAGAAAGACGTTGAAGAGCAGGGCAAAGGCCATGGTCACCAGGGCCGAGTAGTGGCCCGAGGTGCGCAGCACAGGCAAAAGCAGGGCGCAGCCCACAAGGCCCGCGGCCAGGCCGCCGAGCAGCATGGCCGCCAGGGGCGGCACAAGGCCTGCCTGCAAGAGCATGGCTGCCGTGTAGCCTCCTACGCCAAAGAAGGAGGCCGCGCTGAAGTTGATGACGCCCGTGTAGCCAAGCTGTATGTTGAGGCCAAGCACTGCCACCGCGTAGCAGCAGACCGTGCCTATGAGAAAGAGACTGTAGTGATCGTCCTTGAAGAAGAACAGCATGCACAGCACTGCCGCCACAAGGGAGCACAGCCAGACCGTGTCCTGGCGATCCATGGCCTCGCGCAGCCTTTTGCTCACATCAAAGTGCACAAGCCCCCACACCAGGAAGATGGCGCCTACCATGTAGAGGCAGATGCGGGACTGTTCCTCTTCCAGAAGGAAGAGGATGAAAAAGGCCGTCAGCGCTGCCGCGCCAAGCAGGCACAAGACAATATCGGTACAACGCTTTTCCATGTTCTACACCCTCTGGCTGGACTGTTCCGCGAGCAGGCCCCTGGGTTTCCAGGCCAGGAGCAGGATGATGACCCCGAAGGCAAACACGTCCTTGTAGGCGCTGGAAAAGGGCAGGGCCACGGCTCCTATGGTTTGCAGAAAGGAGAAGATGAATCCGCCAAGAATGGCGCCGTACACATTGCCAAGGCCGCCTATGACAGCGGCGCTGAAGCCTATGGCGCCCATGAGCACGCCCATGCTGAAGTTCACCTCGCCGTAGTAGATGCCGTTCATGACGCCGGCAAAGGCAGCCACTGCCGAGCCTATGATGAAGGTGAGAAGCACGACAAAGATGAAGTTGACGCCCATGAGCTGGGCTGCCTCCGCGTCCTGGGCAACGGCACGTATGGCCATGCCAAGTCGTGTCCTGGTGATGAGCGTGTGCAGGACTGCGATGATGACAAGGCCGCAGGCAAAGAGCAGGATGCTGTCCAGGCGGACCGTGGCGCCGCCTATGACCCAGGAGACATCGGGCAGAAGCTTGGGGAAGGGCTGGGAATTGGAGCCGTCCGGGTAGAAGAGGCGGACAGCCTCGCGCAGCACTGTGCCAAGCATCATGGTGGCCAGCAGGGTGTTCAGGGCCGGGGCCGAGCGCAGGCGCACAATGATGCCGCCGGCAAGCAGAATGCCGAGCACGCTCACTGTGGCAATGGAGACGGCCAGCACAACGATGAGTGTCCAGAGCGGGCCGATATTGGGGTAGTTGGCTGTAAGCCAGGTATAGGTCGCAAGGCCCGAGAAGGCGCCTATCATGACCGTGTCGCCGTGCGAGAAGACAATGGTGTCCAGCACGCCGAAAAAGAGTGTGAAGCCTACGGCAACCAGCGCGTACATCATGCCGAGCATGAGCCCGTTGATGACGAACTGGGCCAAGAGTGTTCCGTCCATGGGACCTGTCCTTTGGCTGCGTGATGGTTTCGGGGGTGGCCGTTGAACACGAAAAGCGAACGACAAGGAGGACCGGCCAGCCCCCGAAATTCCGACTCCCGGTGTCTTGCCCCTGCCTTCCTCTCGCAATGGCGCAATGGCTTGCAGGGGGAGGGCAAAGGAGTCCCGGCCAGGGCTCTGCCTGGCCGGGAAAGTGTCAGCAAGGCACGCGTCAGAAGGGACGCATTCCCGGAGTTCTGCGCAGAGAAGATGTGTTGTGGGCTACTTTGTTGCAGGCTTTTTCAGGGAGCGGGTGCCCTTGCTGTAGTCGCTGTCGTCCCAGTAGGTCCACTTGCCGTCCTGGACAACGTACTTGCTCACTTCAGGCTCGATGTTCTGGCCGTGATCGTCGTACGTCACCTTGCCGACCAGGGTGTTGGCGGACTTTTGGCCGCGCAGATAGGTGATGATCTTCTTGTGGTTGGGACCAACAGCCTCGATGGCGTCCAGAAGCTGGGTCATGCAGGCGTAGGCAAAGGGACCATAGGCCTCGTAGGACTGTTCGTAGCCGTACTTTGCATAGTTGGCCTCAAAGGCAGCGCCACCGGCCAGCTTTTCCAGGGGAGCGCCCTCGATGAAGCACACACAGCCTTCGGCTTCACTGGCACCCACACCGTTGATGAAGGCGTCGGACTTGATGCCGGACACGCCCTCGAACTGGATGTTGTCCATGCCAAGCTTGAGCATCTGGGCGCGCACGCGAATGCCCATGGGAGTGAGGCTGGCCATGTAGAGCACTTCGGGATTGGCGGCCTTGATCTTGGTGAGCTCGGCCGTGAAGTCCTGCTGGCTTGCGTTGGCGCTGAACTCGGCCACAACCTGACCGCCGTTTTCGGCAAGGTACTTCTTGAAGTATTCGGTGTGTCCCTTGCCGTAGTCCGTGGTGTCACGCAAAATGGCGAACTTCTTGTAGCCAAGGGAGGTCATGAACTTGGCGGCAACCTGGTTCTGGTTGACCATGGTGCCGGTCACGCGGAAGATTTCCTTGTAGTTGTGACCGTAGGTGATGTCGGGATGCACTGCGCCCCAGATGATGGCTGGCATGCCGAAGCGGTGGAAAATGTCCACTGTGCTTAAGGCCACTGCCGACACATAGTGGGCGACAACGCCGGCGATCTTGCGGTCGGAGGCAAGCTTGGTGACGACCTGGACACCAACGTTGGGCTTGCCCTCGTCGTCCATGACCTCGAGCTCGTAGTGGTACTTGCTCTTGGGATCGGCGTTGCGTTCCCGGACGGCAAGGTCCGCGGAGTTGCGGCCGCCAAGGCCAAGGGAGCTGACGCCGCCTGTGAGCGGACCCACAAAGGCGACCTTGACGGTCTGCTTGGCCTGAGCCGCGGACAGTGGCGCAAGGCATGTCAGACCCAGGGCGCAAAGAAGTGCAAGAGAGAGTTTTGCAAGTGAGGAGTATTTCATGGCTTGTGTCCTCTGGTTGAAGGGAAAAGCAATGGTGCCATCCTCACTTGCATACGCAGTGCCAAAAGTTGCAATTGCCTGGTATTGTTGCCCAAATATTGACTGGCTGTTCAATCAAAAGCCTAGTGTTTTGCTAATCTATCCCCCAAAGTTACCATCCTGTAGGAAAATTGGGCCGCAGATTTCCCCTCGTGTACAAACATGTCTTTTGTTGCGCGCGAACTGGCGGGTTTTATCTGGGAGAACTTTCCTGCGACCTGTTTTCTCCTTCTGGGGAAAGTCGTGCGTCCCGGGTTTTTGCCCTGGGCCAGACTTGCACTTGAAGGAACACTTTTTGCAAGGCATTGTGGGAAACTACTGCCTGTACTCCTGTGGGAGGGAGCCTGCCTTGAGCCTTGTGCGAGGGCTTTTGCGGGTTCGTGTCCTGGGTCCTTTCCCTTGGGTTGCGCGTGTCTGTACAGGATCTACAAAAAGGTCGGGAAATGAAGGGAGGGGTGAAGGACAAAGGCACGAGAATGTATTTTCATGCGAACTTGTCCAAGTTGTTCCTCGCAGGGCATGTGCTTGCGGCACAGGGTGACAGGGCAAATGGGGAAACCTTCCCCCATGTTCCTCATGTGTCGGGCGAGAGGTTTCAAATGTGCGAGTCCGCTGCCCCGCTACCTTGCACAAATTTCCTGTCGCTGTGCGGCGCGTCATTTTTGGGGGCTATTCCTGGCCAGCGTCCTTTTTGGCAAATTCCTTGGACACCAGGGAGGCTGTATACTCCGGCAGCAGCTCCTTGGGCGTGCCTTCCTTGTGCAGATGCCCTTCCTCGATCCAGAACAGCCTGTCGCAGCGCTCCACAGTGCTCAGCCTGTGGGCAATGATAATGATGGTAAGGTGTCCCTTGAGCTTTTGGATGGTCTCCATGATGGCCTGTTCCGTGCCTATGTCCAGGGCCGAGGTGGACTCGTCGAGAATGAGCACGTCCGGCCTTGCGTACAGGGCCCTGGCTATGGAGACGCGCTGGGCCTGGCCGCCGGAAAGGCCCGCGCCGTTGTCGCCAATGGGGTAGTTTATGCCCTTGCTGTCCTTGTCCACTATGTCCAGGGCAGCCATGTGGCAGGCCTGGCGGACGCGCTCCTCGTCATAGGGCTTGCCCCACTGGCTGAAGGCCACGTTTTCGGCCACAGTGCCGTTGAAGATGTAGGGAGACTGGGAGACATAGCCCACGCGCTGTATGTAGGCAGCCCTGCGGCTTTCCGTGAGGGGCTCGCCGTCTATCAGCATGCGGCCCTCGCGCATCTTCATGAGGCCGCAGAGTATGCCGGCCAAGGTGGTCTTGCCAGAGCCCGAGGCACCGATAAAGCCTATCTGCTCGCCATGGGCAATGGAAAGGCTTATGTGGGAGAGGCTGTCCCTTTCCGCAGTGGGGTAGCGGAAGGACACATCCTCAAGGCTCAGGGTCCTGTCAAAGTGGAAGTTCGGGTCCGGCACAGGGGGTTCTGGCAAATGCAGGCGCTGTATTTCCTCGAGCTTGTCGAGGCAGTTCATGGCCATGGGTCGCACCACCCTCAGGTGCACAAGGCAACCCAGGGACTTGTTGAGGATGGGGAGCACGCGCCAGGCAACCAGCATGATCATGGTGACAACCGCGGTTATGGACACCATGTCCGCGCCCTGGCGTATGAGCAAAAAGATGGTTGTGGGGATGCTCAAAAAGCCGAAGGTTTCCAGGATCCAGGTGGGAATGGGGGGCGCTATGCGCAAGAAGGCCTGGGGACGCCTGCCGTTTTCGCAGGACTGGGCGAACTTGTCGAAGAAGGTCTTTTGCTGGCGGTAGAGTATGACCTCGCGTATGCCCTTCATGGCCATCATGGTGGTGCGGTTCTGGTCCGCGCTGGTCTGCGAGGCTGTCTGGGCGTTTCGGTCTATGGAGGTCTTCATGCTGCGGTAGACCACGTAGACTATGCCGCATATGGCTGCCAGGGTTGTCACAATGGCGGCTGGCGTTGCCGAGAGCACGGTCACAAGCAGGGCTACGGCCGTAAAGGCGTAGGTGTAGGTGGACATGATGTTCACCAGGAACGTGCCCAGGTGCGAGCGCCAGTTCAGGGCCTGGAACATGGCCGTGCTGTCTCCAGCCATGTGGGCCATGTAGTCGCTTTTGAGAAAGTGGTCCATGATGGTGCAGCCCGCGTACTTGGAGATGTCCTCGCCAAGGATCGCGGAGCGCCAGTTGGTCAGGGCCGTGAAGGCATTCTTGAGCAGGATGAAGAGAACGACCAGAAGGCCTGCCACGAAGGAGAAGTAGCGCGTGTCGGAAAACAGGTCCCGCAGAAAGGGGAACCACCCGTAGACAAGCTGCATCTTGGGATGGCCCAGGATGTTCTCCGGCGAGGCCACGCTCATGGCCATGAGGGAGATGGAGAAGATGGAGGCCACCTCCACCAGGGCCAGGAGGATCATGAGGACCAGAAGGCCTGCCACACGCAGGCGCGTCCTTGCCGGGAGCACCTGCAGAAGGCGCTTGAGATCACGGATGAGAAGTTTGCGCTGTATGTCCACTCAAGGCCATCCATATTTGATTGTTATCGCGATTTTGCTTTCGCGGAATTGGTACCGCGTTGTGGTCGCTGGCTGCTGTCGGGCCCCATATACAGAAAAAGCCACTCTCGTGGCCTGCTTTGCTTTCCCCCAGGGAAAAAATGGTGCCGGAGGTGA
>CALVGM010000132.1 GCA_944327095.1 uncultured Desulfovibrio sp.
GTGGGCACGGACATGTGGCTCGAGATCGACGCCGGCTTTGCCAAGCTCACGGGCGCGGCTTCCGGTGAAACCTACAAGAAGTACTGCGAGGGTATTGCCCTTGGCAGGCCCGAGACCCCCGAAGACGTGGCCTGCCTGGTCTCCTATCTCGCAAGCCCGGACTCCGACTACATGACAGGCCAGGCCGTGCTCATCGACGGCGGCATGGTCTACCGCTAGAAAACAAGGGGAAGGCCCTGTCCTTTGGGCCTTCCGGCAACACAGGGTGCCCCCGGCAAAAGCTTGCAGGCCATGGGCCTGGCCCGGACAGTTGAGAGAGGGAGAACAACGTGAGTACAGAACTGACTATGCCCAAGCTGGGTCTGACCATGAAGACCGGCAAGGTGGCGCGCTGGCTTGTGGCCGAAGGCGCCAGCGTTCACCAGGGCGACGAGATTTTCGAAGTCGAAACCGACAAGATCACCAACAGGATTGAAAGCCCGGCGGACGGCGTGCTCGTGCAGATCCTTGTCCCCCAGGGCGAGACCGTGGCTGTTGGCACAGTCCTTGGCCTGCTCGGCGAGGCAGGAGAAGCCGTGGCCGCAAAGCCTGAGGCAAGCTCCGAGGCCAAGGCTGAAGCCGGGACCGAGGCAAAGGCCCAGGCCAGCGAGAAGGGCGCTGACAAGGTAGAGACAGCTGCCGCTCCAGAGGATGGCACTGATGGCGCCTACATTCTGGCTACGCCCAGGGCCAAGGCCCTGGCCCGCTTCCTGGAAATGGACCTGCGCTTTGTGAAGCCCACAGGCAGGGGCGGCCGCATACGCGAGGCGGACGTGCTCGCCCGCAAGGACGTGCTTTCCTCCATTGCCATCACCCCTCTGGCTCGCGTGCTGGCAACCCAGGCGGGTCTGGACATCTGCGCCCTGAAGGGCACTGGCGAAGGCGGCAAGATCGTGAAGGCGGACGTGGAACTGGCCCTGAACCCCGCGGCCGCACAGGTGGCCCAAGCCAAGGCAGGGGAAGCCGCCAGGGAAGGCGCAGAAGTCAGTGTCCGCTCCCTGGTGCTCGAAGAGGGCAGGGGCAGTGTCGCGCGCGTGCTGTGCTCAAGCCTCAACCTCACAGCCTGCCTGGATCTGCTTGAAGGCGTAAAGCGCCTTGGCGTCCTGTACAAGGCCCGGGCGGACGTGCTCGGCCTGGAGACCGTGCTGGGCCTGGTGGTGGCAAGGACCCTTGCCCGCCACGCGGAGCTGAACGCTGTCTACGCCGACGGCCAGCTCGCAAGCCACAGCAGGGTGGACCTTCTGCTGCGCAAGGGACCTGGCGATGCCGGATCTCTTGTGCCGGACGCAGCTACCCTTGGAATTTTGGCCCTTGCCGACGCGCAAAAGGCCTGCGCCACAGGTCCTGCCACCTGCACCTTCACAAGCTACGCGGCCACCAGAATCGAGCGCGCCACAGGCGAGCTTCGCGACGGACAGGCAGCGGCTCTGGTTCTGGGCAGCGTGCGTCAGGTTCCCGTCCTTGCGGGCACGGGCGCTGTAGCCTGCCCCTGCGCCAATCTTTCCCTGGTCTATGACGCGCGTCTTGTGAGCGAGGAGGCAGCCTGCGCCTTCATGGACGATCTTGTCCGCGCTGCCGAAGACCCTCTTGGGCTTGTCTTCTGACGCTGCGCGGCACAGGCCCGCAACAGAACAACACTGACAACAAAAGGCACAGGCGAACGGGCCATGCCTGCGAGGCTGGCAGCGGCCCTCTAAGGAGATTAGGTCATGTATGACGTCATAGTTCTTGGTGGTGGACCCGGCGGGTACGCGGCAGCCATACGCGCTGCCCAGCTCAAGGGAAGCGTGGTGCTGGTGGAAGAGGCGGCCATGGGCGGAACCTGCGTGTTGCGCGGCTGCATACCGAGCAAGATCTGGCTGCGCGCGGCTTCCCTGCTCGAGCAGGCCAAAAAGGCCGGGGATTTTGGCCTGAACCTGGAAATCGGGGCCTTTGACTGCAAGGCTGTGGTGGCCCGCAAGGAAGGGGTGTCCAACGAGATCGCCATGGGCATGTCCGCCCTTCTTGCCAACAACGGCATCGAGGTGGTCATGGGGCGCGGTGTCGTCCAGTCCGGGCACAGCGTGCTTGTGAACGGCCAGGTTCTCGAAGGCAAGAGCATTATCGTGGCCACAGGTAGCCGCCTTGCTCCCTGCGCCATTCCCGGGGCTGAGGATCTGCTTTTGACCTCGGACGAGCTTCTTTGCATGGAAAGCCTGCCCAAGTCCGTTCTTGTGACCGATCCCGGCCCCATAGGCGTGGAATACGCCATGCTCCTTGGCATGCTTGGCTGCGAGGTCATCTACGCTGTGCCTGGCCCGCGCATTTTGCCCGACGAGGATCAGGACAGCGCCCAGCGTCTGGCTGCTGCCCTGCGCGAGCGCGGCGTGAAGATCATGCCCCGCTGCAGGCTCGAGCGCGTGGAAAACGGCGAGTGCGTGCTTGCCGCCAAGAAGAAGGAAGAGCGCGTGCGCGTGGAAAGGCTTGTCTGGTCCCTGCGCGAGCCTGTGGCTGCGGGCTTTGGCCTGGAGGAACTTGGCGTTGCCCGCAACGAGGACGGCGGCATAGCCGTTGACGCGCACTGCGCGACCAATGTGCCAGGCATCTACGCCATAGGCGACTGCACAGGCGGCTGGATGCTCAGCCACGTGGCCTCGGCCATGGCCATTTGCGCTGCGGAAAACGCCATGGGCAAGCCCTCGGTCTACCAGGCACAGCTTGTGTCCAGGGCCATCTGGGGCATTGTGCAGATTGGCAGCGTGGGCCTGTCC
>CALVGM010000133.1 GCA_944327095.1 uncultured Desulfovibrio sp.
TCCCACTATCCTATGCTTTGCAAGCAATCGTCAGAACTTCAGCCTCGGGGCTGGCTTGTCGATACGCGTCTCTTCGCTGTAGCACTTGCACTGTATGGCCCAGAAGTCGCCCTCATGTGTCCGAGCCCCAAGGTCTATGCCAGTGTCCTTGTCGCTGTAGATTGCCTTGCAGGGAAAGTCCGCCCACATCCAGACGTGCTCGAACTGCCCGGCGTAGAGCGGAGCTGTCTTCAGAAAGGCCTGCATGAGGCGCTCGAACCTCTCGCCCTTGTCGCGTTCGGAATAGGATACGGTGCGGTACCTTGCCAGTATGTCTGTGAAGCTCACGGGGACAGCCCTCCCTTGTACTGGCGCAAGAATAGGACACAGTTTTGCGGACGACAAGCACCATAGCGTTTTGCTTGGGAAATCGGATTGACCGTAGGCAGCAAAACCCATACGTTGGAATTGAACGAACTGAAAATGCGCCAGCCCCGATAGTTCACCTGGGAAGGAGCAAGCATGTCTATCAAAATCCAGAACACCGATAACTTTGATACATTGCGCAAGGGCAATAGCTACTATGTAGATAAAACCGGATTTCTGGAAAAATTTCTTGAGTCTCCGGCTGATGCGTCTCTGTTTACCCGTCCGAGGCGCTTCGGCAAGACGTTGTTCATGTCCATGATGGCCTCGTTCTTCGACATTGACAGGAAGAGCCGGGAACTTTTTGCCGGGCTCAAGGTGTCGGCCAACGAGGAGCTGTGCGGGGAGTGGATGAATCAGTATCCTGTCATCTTCCTGACGTTCAAGGCAGTGGAGGGGCTCACCTTTGAGGATGCGTTGGACGAAATCCGTACCAGAATGAAGAAGCTGTACAGCGACGTTGAGTCCACGCTCGACAGAAAAAAACTGGGCGTTGCCGAAAGGGACATACTAGACGATATTCTCTCTGAAAAGGCGAGCCTCCGCTCTCTGCGTGCCTCACTTGCGACATTGTGCAGTATCTTGACCACCCAGCACGGAAAACCAGCCATTATACTGCTCGACGAATACGATGTCCCGGTCGCAAAGGCTGCACAATGGGGCTACTATGACGAGATGATACTTTTCATGCGTGTCTTTCTTACCAACGCGCTGAAATCAAACCCCTATCTCAAATTTGGTATCCTCACAGGTGTGTTGCGTATCACCCAGCAAAGCCTCTTCAGTGATCTCAACAATCTAGCCTGCTTCGATGTTGGCACGGCCTCGTATGCCGATGTCTTTGGCTTTACGCAAGACGAGCTGAACCAGCTGCTTGTCTGCGCGGGTCTGGAAGAAAAACGTGATATACTCCGGGAATGGTATGACGGGTACCACTTTGGAAATCGTTCGGATATCTACTGCCCCTGGAGTATCATGCAGTATCTGGAGGAACTGCAACGAACCCCCAAGGAAGGCCCCAAGGCCTATTGGGTAGGGGTCTCCGAAAACGAACTGACCAAGGGCTTTCGTGAGCGCATCCCCGCAACCGTCCAGGACAACATGGCTTCTCTTGCAGACGGGAAAAGTATTGCAGCATACATCAACAAGAATCTCGACTACACAAAGGTGTACACCAAAAAGGACAACTTCTGGACACTGCTCTATCTGACTGGCTATCTGACCCCTGTAGATGAAAAGACAGAGGGGGCCGTCCCTCCGGGCCTTGGACAAACCATACTTGCAATACCCAACAGGGAAGTGCGTGAAGCCTTCGAGACAGACATCAAATCATGGTTCGACGATATTGTCCCGGAAGAGGACATGCTGGATGACTTTTTTGATCCGTTCTGGGAGGGCGACGCCACGAAGTTTGAACAGGAGCTGCACGAGAGACTTCTTTTGAGCTCCAGTTTCCGCGACTACAGGTATAGGGAGTATTTCTACCATTCCCTTCTGCTTGGCATCTTCATGCTCAAGTATACGGTGACATCCAACCGGGAAGCTGGAAATGGCGTCTTTGATCTCACTGTCGTGAACAACGACAAAAATATTGCCGCAGTCATCGAGATCAAGCGCGCTGATTCCGAGAAAGCACTGGAGGCCTGTGTTGAAGAGGCTCTGACGCAGATTGAAGAGCGTCAGTATGATGTAGAGCTCAAGACCCAAGGCTACACAAGGGTTCTCCACTGGGGCATGGCGTTTTTCAGGAAATCCTGTAAGATGGGAGTTCGATGCAAGTAAGAAAGGCAAATACAGATTAGCTTGTACTTTATACGAGCTAAAGATCAATGTACTTCTTTATTGTTCCCCTTGACAAATAGGGACGCAACCTATACACAAAATAAGCCTCCACAATAACAATCCTTGTCCGAAGGTCGGGTTGTGAAGTTTTTGTGTAGGTCTGCACAAGTCCTAGAAGAAAAAGGAAGAGTAATTTCAGCACGTTATCCTAAAAGTGCGAGTCCCTTCCGTTCCGCCAGGAATGAAAATTTAACAGTCTTTGTAGATGGTTAACTATCTACAAAGACTGTTTTTTTATGTCTGTTTTTGTGTTTTCAGTGTATGGCAATACCCCAATGAGAGCCTTGTTGGGACGGATTTTGTTGGGTAAATTCTTGGGTCGTAACTGCCCATGAGTCTGACAGCCTCACCCCTATCGACGAAACGCAAGCTGACAACCTTTCCCTTGAGCGAGCTGGCAGTTGTTTCACAGGAAAAGGGGTAACAAGCGCCCTCAAAAATGTATGCCAAGCCAGGCTTGGCATCGTTGGGATTTGGCAAGGCAGATGGTAGGGCTGGAGAAAAGTCAGGCGGTTCACTTTTGGAATCTGCCATACCACTGGGCCCAGGCAGGCCATGGCGCGGAACAGAACACAAGTGTGCGAAAACCCGGATCGCGGACAGGTCTGCCAGCTGTTGTCCGTGCGAGCAGGCTTTTTGGGCAAGGGGCCCTTGAGAGTACGCGACCCGGATTTGCGTTCACATTGGAAGAATATTGTTCAGTGCTCTCTAGATGGAGATTTTGGCTCCGAGCAACTTCACAAAGGCGGCAATCCAGGCCGGATGGGCAGGCCAGGCCGGAGCCGTGACCAAGTGTCCTGAGACAACCGCATTGGTGAAGGTTTCGTTGGTACCGCCAAAGGACGCGCCTGCGTCTTCCACGTCGGGCCGCACTGCCGGGTAGCAGGTGCAGGTGTGGTTTTTCAGGATGCCAGCGGACACCAGAATCTGGGGACCATGGCAGATGGCGGCAATGGGCTTCTTGTCGGCATCAAAGTCGCGCACTATCTGCAGCAGGCGCTTGTTGAGACGCAGGTATTCCGGGGCACGTCCGCCAGGCACCACAAGGCCTGCGTAGTTCTTGGCGTCTGCTGTGTCAAAATCCGCGTTGATGGCAAAGTTGTGGCCACGTTTTTCGGAATAGGTCTGATCACCCTCGAAATCGTGTATGGCTGTCTTCACTATGTCGCCAGGCTTTTTGCCTGGGCAGACAACGTCCACTTCGTAGCCGAGCATGAGAAGCATCTGGTAGGGGACCATGATTTCGTAGTCTTCCACAAAATCACCGGCCAGCATGAGAATCTTCTTGGCCATGATGTACCTCGCTTGTTTCTGAGTTCATTTGCGTGCGGGATGTGCAGGGTGAAGGACAGCCGTTGTTCCAGTGTGGCGTATCGCAAAGTCGCAGGAGCAGGCTGTTCCTCACGATCGTCATGGAATGTGTGTCGGCTTTTGCCGGGCAGCACGGACAGGGCTTGCATCTCAGCCCTGACCCAGCCCTTGTCGCACAGGCCAAAAAGGCCTGTCAAACACACAATCGGGCTTTGCGCTACACCATTGCCAGAAACAGGAAACAAGCGTGCAGCGCAGAGGCGAGACTCACAAAAAGGCCTTCCGCGTGTCCGTGCCAGCGTCTTTTGGCCCAGACCAGTTCCATTCCCTGATGGGGACAGGCGTTGATGCAGTCCCTGCACAATACGCAGGACAGCCCGGGAGCACCGCTGCGTATCCTGTCCATGTCCAGTGCCTTGTAGCGGCATACCCTGATGCAGGCACCACACTGTGTGCAGTCTTGTGTCCTGCGTACGCGCCAGAGAGCGAGTCTGCCGGCCAGGCAGGCAACAAGGCCCAGGGGGCAGAGAAGGGTACAGTAGCATGCCTGGCCATATCTGCGGCTCCAGAAGAGGGCGCAGGGCAGCAGAAGCAGGCCCAGCAGGATGGCGCAGCCCATGGCCAGCGAGAGCGGGGCACCGCTCAGTTTGAGGGCCAGCGCGCAGCCAGTGGCAAGGCCGAGCATGCCCAGACGAAAGTACACGGGATGCAAAAGGAGGGACTTTTGCCCCTTGCGTGGGGCTTGGCTGCGCTTCCTTGCCGAATGCCCGAAGGCACGCGCATCCGCAGCTGCGGCGTCCCAGGAGCCGAAATAGCACAGGTGGCTGCACCAGGCAGGCCCAAGCAGGAGAATCGTGGCCGCAAAGAGCAGCAGCATGAAGCCCGGCTCGCCCCTGTAGACTGCGCCTGCGACAACAACACCGGGAACGGGGATATGCAGGGTGCCTGTCATGGCAAAGAGGTCGAAGCCCAGACAGGCCAGGGCAAACTGTCCGAAAAAGACTGCAGAGAAGAGCCTCCAGACAAGGAGACGCCTTTTGTGGGTAAGTGCGCGATTGGAAAGCCAGCCGCAGACAAGGGCAGCCCACAGAGCTGCCAGCAGCGTCTGCAGGGGGCCTGTCCCGGGCACAAGCCTTTCCGCAAGAAGCATGTGCGGAATCTTGAGACAGACGGGCAGCATGCACAACAGGACAAGCGCAAAGGCCATGCATTGCCTGTTGGCGTGTTTCTCCCTCTTGCCGAACCAGGTTTTTCCCGGCCCCAGGCCGATGAGCAGTGCCGTACCCAGTGTCAGGGCAGCAACAGCGCACAGTATGAGGACAAGTCTCAGCCACGGCTCGCCCGTAAACATGCGGATCTGCATGAACTCGTTGCAGGTCGCAAACCATTCCGCGGCAATGCCAAGCAGCGCAAAAAAGGAGACCGGCCTCATCCAGGCCGAGCGCAACTGCACGGCTGCACTCCACACAACGGAGCATGCGGCAAGGCCAATGTGGCCTGCCCTGTAGCAGTGGGCGGCAAAGAGCAGAAGGCTTGCGACGAGCAGCAGGGGAACGGCCACAGGGGTGTTGGAAGGGACCGGGGTCGGCTGAACAGACAGGGCAGGCTGGGGTTGGCTGGTGCTTTGTTCGGGCATGGGCTCAAGTGCAGATGCTGGCTGTAGCTGCGAAAGGGCTGTGGGGCAGGGAAGAAGACGCAGGGACAAAAAGGGGCTATACCATCCGGCAGAGGGGCACAGGTCGGCAGGCTGCAGTCCGGCACAGGGGCAATTTGAGCCTGCATGTGACCCGTCTATTCACAGGAGGGACATCACCTTGAGCGAGACCTTTGTCTACCGGCCCATAGGCATCATTCACAGCGAGCACACGGACCCGGCCCATGGGCCTGTACAGCCCTGCTATGCGCAAGGGTGTATCGGAACAGTGGAGGTCTTTGCGGAATACGCGCAGGGCCTCCAGGATCTGGAGGGTTTCTCCCACATTATTCTCCTGTACCACTGCCACAGGGCAAAGCCCTGCCCCATGCTGGTCAGACCCTTTTTGCAGGACCGGGAACACGGTCTTTTTGCCACCCGCATGCCGGGAAGGCCAAATCCCATTGGCATGAGCATTGTCCCGTTGCTGTCACGCCAGGGCAACGTGCTGCGTGTAGGCTCCATAGACGTGCTGGATTCAACGCCGCTCCTTGATATCAAGCCCTATTCGCGTCGCTTTGATCGCGTGGACAATACCAGAAACGGCTGGCAGGACGAAGTAGACGAGGAGACTGCCAGGATGCGGGGCCGCAGGTAGGCCCCTGAGCCATTAGTATCCCTGGCACAGGGGTCAGGCAAGGCCCTGTTTGGCCAGCAAGGCCTTGAGGCTGTCCACAGCCGCAACGTCTGCGGGAAGCCAGGCAACATCGTCCAGTTCCTCCGGACTGAGCCAGCGTGCGGCCTCGTGTTCCAGCAGATGCACTTCGCCACTGCGTATGCTGGCCCAAAAGCAGTGCATGGTGATGTGGAAGGTCGGGTAGTCGTGCTCAACAGTCGTGACCAGGGTCTCGGGAACAATATCCATGCCAAGTTCCTCCCTGATTTCTCTGACTATGGCCTCCTTGGGGCTTTCGCCAGGCTCGACCTTGCCTCCGGGAAACTCCCAGCCGTCCTTGAACTCTCCATAGCCGCGCTGCGTTGCCAAAATGCGTCCCTTGTGGTGTATCATGGCCGCGGCCACAACAATGTGTTTCATGACTCCTCTCCAGTGAGGTATTCGTACAGGCCCTGTTCTACCGCCTGCTGCAGCTTCCAGTCTATTTCGAAGGCTTCCTTGCCGTTTGGCAGGGTCACAGCGACAGGTGCGGAGCAGGCATCTATCTCTCCAAGGAAGTAGAAGGCCTTGGCTTCGTTGTCGTCCTTGTTCCTGCGCACAAACAGATAGATCCTGGTGTCCTGGTACGGAGCCTGCCTGCTCATGCGCCTGGCATCGTCCGAGTCTGTTCGTCTGTTTGTCTTGGAAAGGAAGCGAAGCATCTCCCTGGAAAGAAAGCGATCTTCGTAGGGAATGGCATCGTCGGGCTTGTTGTAGTTGATGAAGATGGGCAGGGTCTGCGTCCCCGCATGGTAAAAGTAGCCACCTATGTTTTGCGAGGGCATGAGGCTGTCCCAGTCCAGCAGCCTGCACACATCGTCGTAGGAATAGGAGGCTCCCAGAGTGAGCATGGTGGACCTGTACCGCGCCGAGTAGAGCGTGCGCCAGCGCCTTTCCGTGAACAGGCAAAGGTCCTCCACCATGTGCCTGAAGTTCGCATCCTCCAGGGCCTGTACAAAGCCCGGGTCAGCCTCCCATTCCCCGCTGGCAGTCACGACAAGGAAGGTCATGCCCTCTTGTCGCGCCCTGTCCTGTTCCGTGCGCTCGAAGTTGTTGGTGAGCATGTTGCGCACGGACTGCAGATGGGCCTGTGTTGCCGTGTAGCCGCACTCCTTGGCAAGTCTCTCCACAAGGCAGCCCTTGAGTTCATGCTTTCCTTCCAGAATGGAACGCAGCACCATGGTTTCCGACGGACGGAGGGCGTTTCCGAGTTTTCTGGAAAGCCAGGCAATGCGCCGCGCGGCGTCTGGCGAGAGTCTGACAGGATAGTCGATAGAGACCTTCACAAGAAAGTTGTAGTACGAGTAGCCTGTGCCCCTTTGCAGAAACTTCACAGCGTCGATCTGCCCGTGCTCGTCGTAGTCGACCAGATCCGGTATTCTGCCAAGCTTGTTTTTGAGGGCAAGAAAGGCTTCCTTCAAAAGAGCCATGGAGTTGGTTTTTGCCCTGTCGATGGCCCTATAGATTCTCTCCCTGGCGATTTTGTCGAAATGAATGGAGGAAAGGCCGGGAATGCGCCTTGATTCGACACAAACTATGCGGCGCAGCCTGTCCTTCCTGTACGAGAGATCACCGGAAAGGGCCACGGGAATGAGATAGTTGTTGTCGTAGTCGCCAATGAAGTCGAGCACAACCACAAAATCTTTTCCTTTGTGCTTTCTCAATCCGCGGCCAAGCTGCTGCACAAAGACAATGGGGCTTTGGGTTGGGCGCAGCAACAGGATCTGGTTCACCTCGGGCAGGTCCACACCCTCGTTGAAGATGTCCACGGTCACAAGGTAGTCCAGCCTGTCTTCCCCGATGCCGCGGGTCAGCCTGTGCACAGCTCTGTCCCGTTCCTCCTGGCTGTCGCTGCCGGAAAGGGCAAGGGCCTTGTAGCCGTTCTCGTTGAGGCCCAGTGCCAGTTCCCGAGCCTTGTCGATGCTCGCGGCAAAGACCAGTCCCTTGACCCGTTCGCCGCAGTATCCGTAGTATTCGGCCTTTTGTATGATATGGCGTATGTATTCCTTGCGTTCGAGACGGATAAAGTCTGAGGAAGCACAGGCGTGGTAGTGCCTTCCCTGCAGAACAGAAACCTCGCCAATGCCAAAGTAGTGGAAAGGGCACAGCAAGTCGTTTCGCATTGCATCCTGGAGACGTATCTCGTAGACAATATTGTAGTCGAACAGGCCGTAGATATCGAAACCGTCCGGCCTGTCCGGGCTGCCGGTCATGCCCAGCCAGAAGTCCGGCTCAAAGTGCGCCATGATCTTCTGGTAGCTTGGCGCTCCTGCCCTGTGGACCTCGTCTATGATGATCATGTCGAAGACATGGTTTGCAGAATCGTCCAGCCTTCTGGCCAGGGTCTGCATGGTTGCGAAGACGTATTTCCTGTCCCTCTCTCCCTGCACGCTTCCGGACATGATGCCGTACGCATTGTCCTCGCCCCCGAGAACGCGCCTGAAGGAATCCCTGGCCTGTCTGGCGATCTGTTCCCTGTGCACGACAAACAGCAGGCGCTCCGGCTTCATGGTGCGAACGGCAAAGGCAGCGGCAAAGGTTTTGCCCGTGCCTGTGGCAGAGATGAGAAGGGCGCGCTTTTTGCCAAGCCTTCTTGTGGTCTCAAGGCGTTCGAGAAAGGCCTGCTGCATGGCATTCGGGACAAGCCTTTCCCGCTCGGGCAGCTTCTGCGGCCCGCAGGCAGCCCTTGTTTGCGCACTTGCCTGGTAGTCCCTTGTGTACTCTGCGAGGACGTCAGCGGCCTTGTGTGTCTGCGCGTGATTCCAGAGCTCGTCGAACTCGCCAAGTACGCGTCTGGCAAATTCGCCTGTGCCCAGGCAGACCAGGCGGGTATTCCATTCCCTGCTTACCGAAAGGGCCTTGTCCGTGAGATTGGAGCTGCCAACAATGAGCCGCAGGGTGTCGTCCCTCTCGAAGATGTAGCCCTTGGTGTGGAAGCCGTCGGCGCTGCCTGGGCCTGTACAGTACATGCGCAGCTCGATGTTGGCGAGGCCAAGAAGCTTGCGCAGCGCGGCAGGCTGGGTGAAGTGCAGGTAGTCTGTGGTGAGGATGCGCCCTGGAACGCCCCTTTGCTCAAGTTCCTTCAGGGTTTGCAAAAGCGGGGTGATTCCCCCGAGAGTGATGAAGGCAACACTGATGGCAAACCTGTCGCAGCCTGCCAGCTCCCTTTCGAGATCCTCGAGAACCTTGTGCCGGCCGGGAATGTTGGAGAGCAGCCCTACGCGCAAAAGCTCGTCCGATGGATGTGCAGCGTCTATGAGGGACGTTGTGAGACTCTCACTCAGTTGTTGCCTGGTTTCCATGAAGGGATCCTGTGTCCGCCTTGCAGTTGGGATGGGTATCTTCCCTGTTGTGCTCTGGAGCGCTTGGCAAAAAAAAAGACGCTCGCACCCCGGACTTGTACCAGGCATGCGAGCGATCTAGCAAGAGTTGGAAAAGGAGCGCTATCTTGCGCCCTTGGGGAAGAGCACGACACCAATGGTCTTCAGGAAGATGGTGATGTCCAGCAGGATGGAGATGTTCTTGATGTAGTAGAGGTCGTACTCAAGCTTGCGCAGACTGTCTTCCACCGAGGCACCGTAGGGGTAGCAGACCTGGGCCCAGCCGGTCAGTCCGGGTTTTACCGTGTGGCGCAGGCTGTAGTATGGGATCTGCTTTTTCAGTTCCTGGACAAAGGCCATGCGTTCCGGTCTTGGCCCTATGAAGCTCATGTCGCCCTTGAGGATGTTCCAAATCTGCGGAAGCTCGTCTATGCGCACCTTGCGGATAATGCGGCCCACACGGGTCACGCGATCGTCGTGTTCCTTGGCCCAGACAGCGCCGTTCTTCTCGGCATCCGTGCGCATGGAGCGGAACTTGTAGACAGTGAATTCCTTTTCGAACAGGCCGACACGGTCCTGCTTGTAGATGATGGGGCCCTTGGATTCCAGGCGTATGGCCAGGGCCGTGACCAGCATGATGGGCGCGGCAGGGATGAGCAGCACAATGGAAATGAGCACATCAAGCGCCCTTTTCAGCCTGCGCAGGGAACCTCTGGTATTGAGATTGAAGCCTTCTGTCTGCAGCAGCCACTCCTCGGTTATCTGCGAGATGGGCAGACTCTTGACCACGTGTTCGTAAAAGCTGCGGATATCCACCACCATGGCCCCGTGCAGCTTGGCCTCAAGCAGGGCGTGGGCAATGTCATCGTCTATGGGGGCATCGGGCAACAGCAGGATCATGGTTGCCCCATGCTCCTTGGCTGCCTCAAGGACGTTGAAGGGCGCGCCAAGACAGGGGCCAGCGTCCGGGTCCATGTCCCTCTCGCCCACGTAGCCTATGATGCGGGCCTTGGGGAGGCCTTCGTTGAGAAGCTGGCGCACCTTGCCTGCCCTGTCCACACCCACGAGCAGAATGCGCAGCGGGTGGGTGAATTCGTCCGAGTTGCGGTTGTAGATGTAGCGCCAGGCAAGACAGAGCAGCAGGGAGAGCAGGAAGAGCACGCTTGTGGTCGCCCTGTCAAAGCGCCAGTGCTGGAAGGCGTAGGATGCCGTGGCAGAACTGATGATGCCAAGCACGCAGGCTACCGAGACCCTGCCTATGGTCTCCTTGAAGTCCTCGTTGCCCACATTGTAGGCATCGAGGATGTAGAAGAAGAGCAGGTAGAAGAAGATGGTGAACAGGCAGGCGCCAGTGTAGTCCTTGAAAATGTTGAGATCCGGCGCAATTGTCAGAAGTTCACAGGCAAGGAGTGCTATGAGGATGCACAACAGGTCCACTGCCTGCAGCAGAGCTCTGCGATAATTGCTGATCATGGTAAACCCTTTGTTGCGTGGATATGTCCTGTCCCGGAGGGGGAAGCCCCCCGAGTGTATGTTGCGTTGCCAGGGGCCCGTCAGGCCTGGTCCGGAACATGCATGTTGTCGAGTATGCTCTTTGCGACCAGGTTTGCGTCGAACCTGCTCGTTGCCATTTCCCTGCCACACACGCCCATGGGGCCGAGAAGCTCAGGGTGCGCGCAAAGGCGCTCCATGGCTTCGGCCAGGGTCGCGGGATTTTTGAGAGGAACGAGCAGGCCGTTCTTGCCGTCCTCGACCACCTCTCTGCAGCCCGGGGCATCGGTCACAATGCAGGGTCTGCCCATGCTCATGGCCTCCATGATGGCGGTAGGCGTACCCTCGCGCCAGGAAGCGAGCACTATGACATGGGCTTCCTGTACTTCGGGGCGTACGTCGCTTGTTGCCCCGAGATAGTCCACAGTGCCCTTCCAGGAAGCAATCTCTTCCTCGCCTATGCTGCCAAGGCCCTGTTCCTTGGGGCCAAGGATGCGGAAGGTCGCATTGGGGTATTTTTGCCTGACGATTCGGGCTGCCTCCACAAATTCGCGAAAGCCCTTGGCCTCGAGAAGGCGCCCTATGCTCAGAAAGACAAGGCCGTTGTCGGTAGCCGGCAGGGGCAGGGGCGCAAAGTGCGCGCAGTCAACCCCCGTGCCTCCCCAGGCAAAGAGCACGCGAGCATTTTTCTTGAGAATGCCACAGCTGGCAAAGAGCTGCGCATCGTCCCTGTTCTGGAAGAAGACGCCTTCTATGCCGGAGAGGGCTGTATGGTACAGGGCAATGCTCAGCTTGTTGATGACCCTCTTGAAGAGGGAGTCCGCCTCGAAGGCGTAGCCAAGACCCGTAATGGTCGCATAGATATGGCGAATCCCCGCTTTTTTGGCAGCAAGGCATCCGTAGATCACGGGTTTTATGGTGCTGGCAAAAAGCAGATCCACGCGTTCCTTGGCAAAGATTTTCCGCAGTTCCCAAAAGGTCTGAATGTCCTTTGCCGGATTCAGCCCCTTACGGTCCAGACGGTAGTGGCGAAGATCCACGCCAAGGTCGCGAATACGCTGATTGCTTTCCGGGTCTCCGTCCGGGACAAGACACAAAACGCTGTGCCCCCTTGCCTTTGCTGCAAGCATGAGCACGCGCCAGAAGAGAAAGGTAGCTCTGGCCTGATTGCCGAGCACGCAGATGCGCATGGCCTGTTCCTTTGCTGATGATCTTCTGCAGGTTCGGCTCCGGCAGGGAGGACTGACAGAAGCTGTGAGGGAAACTATTTCGTAATTGCAGTGGGGAAGAGCGCACTTGAGAAGAAGTGACAGTAGGGATAGACAGAAAGATTGACAGCAGGTTGCGCCCTTTTTCGGCCAAGTCCTACCACAAGGGGACAAAGAAGAAAACAGCCAGGCTAATGCATTGGAATCACAAGAAAAGATTTGCCTCTTTGCTGTCGCGTTCCGGGCCGTGGCACAAGGGGACAAGCTAGCTTTTTTTGCCGGCCTGTGTCACATTCGGGAAAAGGGACTGTACTCATCCGCATTGCCCCAATGGCCCTGGAGCTTCGATCTGTCCCGCTGCTGCACCAAGGCCCTGCAGGTCAAACGCAAGTCAGGCGCAAGTCAGGGCAGCAACGATTCGGGCAAGTGAGGGCGGCCATGGGGCCTCGGGACAGCAAACATCAGACAATTCCGGCCTGAAAAGGGCCTTGAAGGAGCAGAATCATGGCTGCAAAAACCTATGAGCAACTGTGCTCGGAACTGCAGGCAAAACCCGAATACTGGCTTGTGACTGGCTGCGCCGGCTTCATCGGATCCAATCTGATTGAGCGCCTGCTCAAGCTCGGTCAGAAGGTCATTGGTCTCGACAACTTCCTCACCGGCTACCAGAAGAATCTCGATATGGTGGAGGCCCTGGTGGGCCCGGAGGCCTGGAGCCGCTTCACCTTTGTCAAGGGCGATATCCGCGATCTCGATACCTGCCGCAAGGTCTGCGAGAATGTGGACCATGTGCTGCACGAGGCGGCCTTGGGATCCGTGCCCCGTTCCATCGAGGACCCGGTGCTCTCCAACAGCTGCAATATCACGGGCTTTCTCAACATGCTGGTCGCTGCCCGCGACGCCAGGGTCAAGAGCTTTGTCTACGCGGCCTCGTCTTCGACCTACGGCGACAGCCCCGAGCTTCCCAAGGTGGAGGATCACATAGGGCATCCCCTTTCTCCCTACGCGGTGACCAAGTACGTGGACGAACTCTACGGCGATGTCTTTGCCCGCTGCTACGGCTTTACCACCATAGGCCTGCGCTACTTCAACGTCTTTGGCCAGCGTCAGGATCCCTTTGGCGCCTATGCGGCAGTCATCCCCCAGTGGTTTGCCAGCCTCCTGCGCAACGAGACCGTCTACATCAACGGCGATGGCGAAACGAGCCGCGACTTCTGCTACATCGACAACGTGGTGCAGGCCAACCTTCTGGCAAGCTGCGCAAAGGAAGAGGCGCGCAACCAGATCTACAACGTGGCCTTTGGCGATCGCACAACCCTCAACGAGCTTTTCGAGCTCATCAGGGAAGAGGTGCAGCGCCACAAGGATGTGGCAGGCGCAAAGCCCGTGTACCGCGATTTCAGGGCAGGCGATGTGCGCCACTCCCTGGCCAATATTGACAAGGCCAAAAATCTCCTCGGCTACGAGCCGCAATTCAACGTGCGCCAGGGACTGCGCCTGGCCGGCGACTGGTACGCGGCCAATCTCTAGTTCTTTGCCTGGGGCCCCTGACGCGCTGGCGTTCGGCGGCCCCCTGTCGTTTGCGAGGGAACAGCATGGCAGCCAAGAAAGTAGTGCAATTTGTTCTGATTGGGCTGTTCGTCATAGTGATCGCGGCCATTGCCGCAGTGTATCTCGCTGGGCCGAGCATTCTCGACAAGGTCCTTGCCAGAGCCAACGAGATTTCCCTGAAATCGACAGGCAAATCCCTGACATTTGCCAAGCAGCCGGTTCTGTCCATCATGCCTCTGGGCGTGCGCTTCGAGGGTATACGCTGGGGCGACGACAAGTCGGACCTCTCTGTCTACGCCAAGAGCGGCCACGCCAGCGTGGACCTTGGCTCCATCCTTGGTGGAACGCCAGAGGTCCAGGACGTGGAGCTGCAGGAACCGGTGGTGACCATACGCCAGAGCCAGACAGGCGCCACCCTTGGGCCTGTGGCCGAAAAGGAGAAGGCGGAGGCCAAGTCTGTGACAGGGGAAAAGCCTGCCTCCGGCTTTGCCCTGCCCATATCCCTGCGGCGTCTTGTCCTGCAGGACGGCACATTCACCCTGGTGCGGGAAGGCGGGGACGAGATCTCCCTGTCCAGCATCAATCTTTCCGTACGCAACATAGGCCAGGGGCAGACAGGCGAGCTTGAATGCGACTTTGTGGCTGCCCTGCAGAAGGCCACGGGCGAGTATATCGAGGCCAACATGGCCCTGCAGGGAACAGCAAGGCTGGATTTGCCGGACATCGGCCTTCCCATGCTGCAGGTGACCATGACGCCCGTAAAGGGCCTCTATGACAGGAAGCTCGGGCCGGCAAGCTTTGCCGTGAAGGGCAGCGTGTCCCTCGCGAGCGGTGCCTTTGCCCTGGAGCATCTGGACGCGGGCATAGCAAGCGCGAAGATAAGCCTGAAGGGCAGTGGCAACATGCTCAAGCCGGCCTTTGCCGGAGACGTGGCTGTGGACGCCTCTCCCGCGAAACTTGCCCTTGTTCCGTCCCTGTCCGCCATACAGAGTCTTTCTGCCAGGGCGCAGACAAGGCTTGCGGACAATGTCCTGCAGGTTTCCTCCCTTGCGGTCAAGGCAGACAAGGCAAGCCTTCAGGGCAACCTTGAGCTTGCCCTGGCGCCCCTTGCCCTGAAGGGCAAGCTGCACTGCTCTTCCCTTGATGTGAATGCCCTGCTTGGCAAGCAGGAGAAAGGGAAGGGCGAAGTCAGGGGACAGGCGCAATCAGAAGAGGGCACGACAGGCTCCGAAGACGAGCCGCAAGAGGCTGCCTTTCCCGATGTGGATCTGACCATCACCGGCGACGGAATTGTCTACAATGGCGTGAACGTCGGCAATGTCAGGTGCACAATAGCCGGCAGCAAGGGCAGCTATGTGGTTTCTCCCTGCACAGCCACCATAGACGGCAGCGCTGCCATGGACATCAAGGCAAGGGCCAATCTGAAGAACAAGAGCTACCAGAGCAGCGGCTCTGTCAAAAACCTTTCCCTGGCCACCATACAGAAGGCCATGGCCCAGAACTTCAACATCCAGGGCACGAGCAGCTTCAGCTGGGACGTGTCGGCAAGAGGAAAGAATGGGGACGCCCTGGCGCGCTCTGCGGCAGGCAAGGGGCAAATCGCTCTCGCCCAGGTCCGCATCCCCGGTATCACCAAGGCTGTCAGGGGAACAAAGCAGCTTTCGTCCATTGTCCTGCCCGAGCAGATAGACAGCATTACCGTTCCCTTCACGCTGCAAAAGGGCCACTGCCTGTGGAACGCGCGCCTTGCGAGTAACGGCCTTGGCGGCAAGGGCTCGGGCGATCTCGACTACATTGGCAAGCGCATGGACGCCAGCGTGGACGTGACCGTGCAGGGTCAGACCATTCCCTTGAAGATCAGCGGTCCCTTGAGCGATCTTTCCTATACCGTGGACATGGAAAAGCTTTTGAAGAACATGGGCAAGGATTTGCTCCATGCGCCCCAGAACCTGCATCCCAGGGAAGGCATCCAGAAGATTCTTCCCGGCGGAAATGGCAATCCCCTGAAGAGATTCTTCTAGCAAGGATCGCGGGGAACACTTCCCTGTTCCCCGCAAAGCTTGCAGAACAAGGACACAATATGAGCAAGATTACCTGGTTTGGCCATGCGGCCTTCGGCCTGGAAGGCGATGGTGTACGCATTCTCGTCGATCCCTTCTTCACAGATCCCCAGATGGCGCAAGCTGCCGAAAAGGACGGGGTGGACCTCATTCTGATCACCCACGATCACGCGGATCACACAGGCGATGTGGCAGCCATAGCCCAGAGAACGGGAGCAGGTGTAGGCGCCATTGTGGGCACAACAGAGCACCTGGAGGAAATGGGGGTGCCCGGAGGTCAGATCCTCTACGGCGGCTTCAACATGGGCGGCACCATTGAGTACAAGGGCGTCAAGGCAACCATGACGCAGGCCTACCACACAAGCATCACAGGTTCGCCCGCAGGCTACATCATAACCATGCCCGACGGACTGGTTGTCTACCATGCCGGTGACACGTGCATTTTCAGTGGTATGGCCCTGTGGGGCAAGCTGTATGCCATTGACGTGGCCCTGCTGCCCATTGGCGGCCACTACACCATGGACGCCCGCCAGGCTGCCATGGCCTGCGGCCTGCTCAAGTGCAGCCATGCCATACCCATGCACTACGGCACGTTCCCGATTCTGGCCAGGGACGCGGGAGAATTCGAAAAGCTTCTTGGCGCCCAGGTACCATCCTGTCGCTACGTGCCCATGAAGCCCGGAGATACCGTGGAATTCAGCAAGTGATCTTGACACCCGCGTCTGTTTGCTAGTAGAGCAACAAGCGCCTGTGCCCGTGGCTCAGCTGGATAGAGCGTTGGCCTCCGGAGCCGAAGATCGGGAGTTCGAATCTCCCCGGGCACGCCAATTTGCCTGCAAGGACGGGACATGGAATCAAGCCGTGTCCCGTCTTCTTTTTTTGCCAGCTTCCCCGTGACGGATCATTTTTGCTGAAACCATTGACTTTTTTTGGGGGGAAGTTTGTAATACAGCATCCTTGCACTATCGGGCACCATGCGGCAGAACGACGCTGCCCTTTGTCTGTATTGGGGTGCAAGCAAAGTCAAACAATCCGTGCATGCCTTGTGCACTGCAAAACCAAGTATGACCGCGGGAGCACCATGGGCACCTCCTTGACCACAGCATCGACCTTGCCAAAGACCGTGTACCTGACACTGTGGTTTCCGCTTTTGTCGGAGACATTTGTATTTTACGAGGTCCAGGGCTTGTGGAAGAGGGGCTTTCCCGTGTCCGTTGTCTCCCTGTATGGCGAGCGCAAAAAATACCTGGCAGAGCACATGCGCAACACGCAGGTTCCGGTCAGGCATCTGGGCATTCCCTATATTTTGCCCATTGCCGCAGCCGTAGTCGGCAGACTGTTCAGACAGCCCAGTCTTGTAGGCGGCATACTGCGCAAGATTCTCTTTGCCAAATGGCGCGACATGGAAATGCGCCTGGAAAACTACTGGGCCTTCTGCTGCGGTGTCTATCTGGCGGACAAGTTTCGCAAGGCCGGCGTCAGGCACGTGCATGGCGCCTGGGCCTCCGGGCCTGCCACTGCCGGCTGGGTCATTCACCAGCTGGAGGGCATCCCCTATTCCTTTACAGCCAGGGCTACGGACGTGCGTCCACCGGACGGCTTTTTACGGGAAAAACTGGCGGACTGCGCCTTCGCAAGGGCGGACTCCTCCTTCAATGTGCCGCACATGCGCTCCTTTTTGCCCCCGGACAAGGCCGACAAGGTGCATCTGGTGTACAATACCATGACCATGTCCGCCGAGGCCACTGCCCCTGTGCCCATGCAAAGCCCTTGCCGCATCATCTGCATTGGCAGGCTTATTGAGAAAAAGGGCTTTGCCTATCTTGTCAGGGCAGCCATACGCCTGTGCGAAGAGGGTGTGCCCGTAGAGGTGACCATCGTGGGCGGAGGCGGGCTCATGCACGCCCTCAAGGCCGAAGCCGAGCCCATACGCGAGCACGTGCACTTTACCGGAGCCCTGCCCCATGATCGCATTGCGGACATGCTGCGCGAAAGCGACATTCTGGTCATGCCTTCCATTATCCCGGAAGGGACCGAACAGTCAGACGGATTGCCCACGGTCATTGTGGAGGCCATGCGCATGGGCGTGCCCGTGGTGAGCACCAATGTGGCCAGCATAGGTGACGTGGTCATAGACAACGAGACAGGCTGCCTTGTGCCGCAAAAGGACGTTCCAGCCCTGGCCGAGGCCATAAAGAGCCTGATTTTCGACAGGGAAAGAGCCCTGCGTCTGGCTGCAAACGCAAGGGCTCTGGTCAACAACATTCTTTCCGAGGAAAAGACCCTGGGCCGCATGCAGGAACTGTTCGAGGCCAACAGCTAAAGAGAAGGGCTTTGGCCTGTCAGGCGGACAGGGGGGATTGGAGGCCTCAAGAAGGCAATGTCAGCGTCTCCTTCGGCCCCACCCATCAGCGAAAATCGATGTACTTGTGCGTCTGCAGGGACAGATGGAGATTGTGCTGCAGGCACAGCTCGACACAAAGCCTGGTAGCGTCCCTGTCCTGGCTCACAGGCTGCAGGGCAATGATAGGGCGCTTGCCGTCCGCAAGTTCGAGGGCACGGGGAAGAAAGAAGTCCGCGTCCTCCCTGCAGGCAATGGGTATCTTTATTTCGTCTGCCTTGAGCCAGTTTTCCTCAAGAGGCAGTTTTGCCCGTTTGGGCGAGAGCGTGATCCAGACATTGGGCTCGCCGTACACGGATATGGGTCTTGTGCCGCTGGTCTCTACCTGCACGTACACGCCCCTGTCCAGGACAAGGCGCATGAAGGGCGCGATATCCTGCAGGAAGGGCTCGCCGCCAGTGAGCACAAGGTGGCGTATCTTTGTGTGCAGCCCCAGCAGATAGTCGCACAAAAGCTTCGCATCCACACAGGTGAAGGAGGCAGAGGCCGTTTTTTTGGCAAGGACAGAGAAGTCGTTGTCCCCTGAGCGCAAGGTATCTGCGCGCGACATGGCATAGCCTGTGTCGCACCATGGGCAGTGCACGTCGCACCCCTGAAGCCGGACAAAGATGGCAGGCGTTCCGGCAAAGTGGCCTTCCCCCTGCAGGGAAACAAAAACCTCGTTGACAAAGAGAGAGTGCATATCCAGTTCCCGTCCACAGTGTGAGAAAGGCCTTGCCCAGAGCTATTTTTCCCAGGTGGCGTAGCTTTTCTCTGTTTCGAAGACAGTGACAGAGCTGACAAAGACATCCTTGTCTACATTGTTTTCCTCAAGGATGCGGGGAAAGAAGGTGGTGCCAAGATAGGCTGCCATGTTTTCTGCCGTGGGATTGAAGGGAACAGCGACCAGGGAGTCGTCATCCTTGAGCACAGTGAGCTGTTCGACCAGGGGATCTATGTCGTAGAGCAGGGTCCTGTGATCCCAGGCTTCGTCCAGGGCGCCAAAGAGAAGGCGCTTCACCTCGCCAAAGTCGAGGATCATGCCCAGATGATCCAGCTTGTGCGCAGAGAGGGTGAGCAGGATGGTGTAGTTGTGGCCGTGCAGGCGCTCGCACTTGCCACTGTGCTCGTAGATTCTGTGGGCTGTGGAAATCTCGTGTTTGCGGGTTATGTGCATCATGGCTTTGAGGAAGCGATATGTTTTGGGGATGGGCCTGAAGGCGGCAAATGGCCCAGGTCAAGGGGCAAAAAACAACGGACAGCCTGCCTGAACAGACTGTCCGTTGGAGAAAATTTCCGGAAGAAACTAGTCCTTGGGCTGCTCGCCTTCTTCGACTTCTTCCTGCTTGCCAAGGCCCTTCAGGCCGTACATGGTGGTAGAGCCGGAAGACCAGTAGTCGACAACTCCTTCCTTGACGAGGTCGCTGAGAATCTTCTTCACCTCGCGAGGCTTCTTGTCGGGGAAGAGTTCAAGGAAGTCCTTGAAGTAGTGCTTGGTCTTGGTCTTTGCCTTGGACTTGAAGTACTCGACGATGATTTCTTTTTCGTCTGCCATGACGGGCTCCATGTGCGTGACAGCGGGGGAAACCCCGCTGTCACGAAAGGTTGGAATAGGACAGGCTTAGAACTTGAACTGCGTGCTCTGGCGCCAGGTGTAGTAGGCGGGATCACGGAAGTCATCAATGAGATGATGGGTGAACTTGAGGCCTGTCAGCTTGAAGAAGTCCTGCCAGCCGATACGTTCGGCCCAGTCGCCAAGACGCTCGTACTTGCGGGCATGCTGGGCGTAGGTGTCGACGATCTTGCGCACAGTGGCGGTAAGGGTAGGCCAGCGAGGAGGCTCGTTGGGGATGTAGGCCACAACGACCTTGGAGAACTTGGGGAAGGTCATGCGGTTGGAGACCTTGCCGCCAACCATGATGGCGATGCCGTCGCCTTCCTTGTCGGCGATGGGCAGGGCGGGACACATGGTGTAGCAGTTGCCGCAGTACATGTAGCGGTCTTCCTTGATGGCGATGGAGTTCACCTTCTGGCCTTCAAACTCGACCTTGGTGGGACGCACGGCTGCCATGGGGCAGGCGGCAACGGCAAGCGGGATTTCGCAGAGCTTGTCGGCCCACTTGTGGTCGATCATGGGAGGCTTGCGGTGAATGCCCACAAGGCCGATGTCGGAGCAGTGCACTGCGCCGCACATGTTGATGCAGCAGGCCAGGGACACACGCACCGGGGCGGGCAGACGCATGTTCTTGAATTCGTCGAACAGGGCGTCCATGACCACCTTCACAGGGCCGGTGGAGTCGGTGGCGGGGGTGTGGCAGTGCAGCCAGCCCTGGGTATGCACAGGGTTGCTGATGCCGGCACCGGTGCCGCCCACGGGGAACTTGTAGGCGCCTGCGGCGAACTTGCGGGAGTCGAGGTCAGCCTTCAGAGCCTTGGCGGTCTCAAGGTTGTCGGTGATGAACTCGATGTTGTTGCGGGTGGTCCAGCGAACGAAGCCACCGGTGTACTTGTCGGCGATGTCACAGACTTCGCGGACAGCGGTGATGGACATGGTACGGGAGCCGGCGCAGCGAACCGTGTAGGCCTTGTCACCGGACTCGGCCACGTGCATCAGCAGACCGGGCTCGAGAATTTCGTGGTACAGCCACTTGCCAAAGTTCTTGGCAATGATGGGCGGAAACATGGAGTCGTACTTGTGGGGACCAATGTCGGTGATACGACCTTCCATGGGTTTTTGAGGATTGTAGCCGGAAGAAATAAAGGCCATTTTCGTTTCCCCCTAATCTTAGCGTTGATGACGTGAACGGTAATCAGCCAGGTCGCGCTTGAAGCCGCCGGGAACCTCATCTTCCTTGAAGAAGATGTAGGGGTTGTTGCGGGGTTCCTTCACATGGAAGGCCTGGGCCTCGGTATTCGTCACTTCGAGCAGCTTCTGGAAGGAAGCGCGCTTCATCAGTTCGCCAAGACGCTCGCGGTTCTTGCCTTCTTCAATCCACCAGTCCCAAATGTTCTCGATGATTTCCTTGAGTTCATCGTAGGGCTGCTCGACCTTCACGAAGGGAACGAGCAGGGAGCCCATCTGGGCGCCATCAACGACAGGGGCCTTTGCGCCGCACAGGACGGAAGCGCCACGGTCGTCGCCGATGCGCAGGGCGCGGGGCATGGTGTCGATGCAGTGCATGCAGCGCACGCAGTTGGCGTTGTCGATGGTCAGCTTCTGGCCGTCCCAGCTCATGCAGTGGCTCGGGCAGCGATCGATGACTTCGGCCTGGATGTCGAACTTGCCCCAGTCACGGCCGCTGTGAGCGCCGGCATTGGGGGTGTACTCGCCGCCGACATAGGCCTTCACTGCGTCCTGATCAATCTTGATGTCGTCGCGCCAGGTGCCCACGACTGCGAAGTCGGAACGGGCCATGGCACAGACGCAGCCATTGGGACAGCCGTCAAACTTGAACTTGAACTTGTAGGGGAAGGCGGGACGGTGCAGTTCGTCCTGGTAGTCTTCGGTCAGCTGGTAGCAGACGTCCTGGGTGTTGTAGCAGGCGTACTCGCAGCGGGACATGCCCATACAGGCAGCGGGGGTACGCAGGTTGGAGCCGGAACCACCAAGGTCGTTGTTCATTTCGTGGGTCAGCTGGTAGAACACTTCCTCGAGCTGGGGAGTGGTGGTACCAATGAGAACGATATCGCCTGTGGAACCGTGCATGTTGGTAAGACCGGAGCCACGCAGATCCCAAATGTCGCAGAGCTGACGGAGGAACTTGGTGCTGTAGAATTTGCCGGAAGGCTGGGCAACACGCATGGTGTGGAAATGAGCCACGCCGGGGAACATCTCGGGCTGGTCGCAGTAACGACCGATAACGCCGCCGCCGTAACCGAAGACACCCACGATACCGCCGTGTTTCCAGTGTGTCTCCATGTCCTTGTAGCTCAGTTCAAGAAGGCCAAGCAGATCTTCACAGCAGTCCTGGGGAATCTGATAATCCAATCCGTCGGGGTTAGCTGCGCGGTGGGCGGCCTCTTGTTTGATGTCGGACACAACGCTCGGCCAGGGGCCTTGTTCGAGTTGGTCCAACAGAGGGGTCTCAAATTTCATTACCTTACCTCCACGTGGTTTGGGCAATATCATTTTGGGCCATCTTGGGGCTGATGAAATTGTTCTCAAGCACGTCTTGATACGTGGACTTGATGTTTTCAAGCAGACCCATCTAAAGTCAATGACTGGGCAAAGCAATAGCCAATTTTTGCTATCTTGGCAACTGTTCTTCATTTTTGCCGCGCAAGCTGTGAAAAAAATGTCTTGTCTGTTTCTGATGTTCCCTGGTCCACGTGCATGATTTCACGAGCGATTGTGCCCTCTTTTTGCGCTGTTGCGGGACCAGGGTCGCGCAGTGCAAAAAAGGCCCTCAAAGCATCCGCTCAAGGCCAGGGGAGCATCAGACAAACAGCCCTGCCGAAGCGCCTTGCCGTATTGACCCTTGCACGGCAGGTGCGTGTTGTCGCACCCTTGTCTCAACAGAAGATACGGCTGCGTTGCAGGCATTTTTTTTGCCGTCCATGTCTTTTTTGTGCGGGCAGGGAAGGCGTTGCATGAGCTGCCTGGGCTGGCGGCAGGAAGAAAGCGGCATTTCTGGCAGCGAGAGGCAGCAATTCATCGCAAGGACAGGGATAGTCTCTTGATATTACTTTTGAATTGTGCTCGCAAAGCCTGTTGTTCGCACAAAACTGCCTGTTTTTTTGTGTCGTATTTTGTGAAATTTGGAACAATATTTCCTTCTCCTGGGCATTCCTGCTTGTTCCTGTTGGATCAAGCCTTGCTGCGCGAAGCCCGCGCCACCCGTCCTCCCCCTGTGAAACGGGGGCAAAGCTTCTTGCCAGAAGCAGGGCCCAAAAGCTACATTGGAGAACCTGCGTACAGCAGGAAAAGCCCATTTGAGAGAGGAAGCCAATGGAAGACGCAAACGGAATCTACTACTATCCCAATCCTGCCATGCCCGCGGTGCGTGTCTACGTGCGCAGGGCAGAAGATGGCACCATCGAGTTTCGCATGTGGGATGCCGAACACGAGGAAGTGTGGGAAAAGCACGGCTGGATCTCCATGGAAGTGGTCAAGGCTGCCATCGAGCTCTTTGGCGCCGAGCGCGGCGGTGATTGGCATCCCGAAGCCATCTACGACGTCTCTGTGGCCGAAGCCCTGCTGCGGGACAAGGAAAGGAAGTGAGCAACTACAGGCTTGCCAGCAATCACGAATTTTTCGTGCGGGATCTCTTGCGCGACTATTGCGCAGTGTATCTCTCCATTGACGAACAGCAGACGCGCTGTCGCAGGGATGGCAACATATCCTACACACAGGTCCGCAACCTCATAGGCGAGTCCATGAGCAAGGGTGTCTTCTGGCGCTTGAAGGATACGGCACACTATCTTTTCCGCAATGAGGAAAGCTCTCAGCAGGGCAGTGCCGAGGCAGGCAGCGCAAGCATTGGCAAGCTCATAGACTGGTGCATAGGCTATGCCTTTCACGAGTGCTGCAAGCTGCGCGAGGACGCCTTTCAGGGACAGCATTATGCCACGAGGCTGGTGCAGCTTTCCCGCGAGGACAGCCTGGCAGCTCGCCTGTCCGCGCCGCTCATGCCCCTGTCCGGGCAGACAGCGGAAAGCGTCAAGAGGGAAATCACGCGTATCCTGCATGTCCTGCGCGCGGGAATGCTGCTTCTGATACGCTTTCTTCCCTCTGCTTCCGAAAACTGCAGCCTTGCCCGCTGGCTGGCAACAGACGCGGAAAGGGCGCGCAAGGCCTTCCAGAACCTCTATCCTTCCCTGCTCAAGGCCCTCTACAGGGACAGCCCGGAGCGCATGTACACCCTTGCTGCCGTGGACTTTCTGGACTGTGGCAGAACAGGGGAAGCCCTGGCCCTGCTTGGGCAGGCAAGGGAGCTGGGCACTCTGGACGAAGAAGGTCTCAGGCTTGAGGAGAGCCTCAGGGCGCACGCGGACATGACCCAGAGCGTTGCGCGGAAAGCCTGCTGAAAAGCCCCGGGGCAAGCACGTATTTGCCCTGCGCAGGGGCGACAGGGGAGTGCACAAAAAAACACATCACAAAACAGAAGGAGGCGGCGCTTCCTCCTCTGCTTGGCTGCAGGCGGATTCGCGCTGAAAATTTGATGAAGGCAGATACCTCTGGCTCCACGCACGAAACGACTCTTCTTGCCCTGGTACTGGTTACGCTCTTTTTGCTTGGCGGGTGCGGAAGCAAGCAGCCTGTCATACGCACGCACGGACCCGGTGTGGATGAACCCTACGTGGTCAATGGCAGAAAGTACTACCCGCTTCTTTCTGCCGAGGGCTTCGAGCAGGAAGGCATTGCCTCCTGGTACGGACCGGGTTTTGACGGCAAGGCCACCTCGTCCGGGGAAATCTTCGACCAGGACGCCATGACGGCTGCCCACACCATTTTGCCCTTTCAGAGCGAAATCGAGGTGACGAATTTGCGCAACGGCCGCTCCATTGTGGTGCGCATCAACGATCGCGGTCCCTTCACGGACGCGCGTGTCATTGATCTGTCCAAGGCCGCTGCGGCAAAGCTCGACATCATCGGCACAGGCACGGCCAGGGTGCGCCTGCGCCATGTGGGTGGAGCAGACAAGGCCAGAAGGCCCCTGCCCCCGGCAGTGCAGCCCGCACAGGTGGAAGGAACATTCTACATTCAGGTGGGCGTATTTGGCAAAAGGGGCAATGCCCTGTCCGCCATGCGCAAGACAAGGCGTCTGGACATGGAGTCCAGAGTGGATTACAGGCGCAGCCGCTGGCACGTGCTGCTCGGGCCATGGTCCGATCTCAACATGGCCAACGACAACCTCTGGCGAGTTCGCGATGTCTTTCCCGATGCCTTTGTTGTCAGTGACGACGAGGTGTAGTGCAAAAACCCTTGCGACAGCCTTTACCGCAGGTTTTTTCTTCTCGTGAGGGAGTTTCTTACAGGAGTTTCTTACAATGGCTATGCGTTTGTCCCGCTCCATTGTCGGCAAGGCCGAGGCCGATGCCGTGGCAAGGGTAATCATTGAGGACGGCTATCTTGGCATGGGCAAGGAAGTGCAGTGCTTTGAAGAAGAAATTGCGGCTTACCTTGGCGTGCCGCCAAACAGGCTGGCTGCGGTGAACACAGGTACCGCAGCCCTGACCCTGGCAGTGGACGCGGCTGCTCCGGGAGCCTTTGGCAAGGGTGTGCGAGGCTCTGTTCTCGTGCCCTCCCTGACCTTTGTGGCCTCCTTTCAGGCCATAACCGCGGCAGGCTGCAGGCCCATAGCCTGCGAGGTGCTGGCGGAAACAGGGACCATCGATCTCGCAGACGCGAAAAAGCGCCTGCAGAAGGATACCTTTGCCATCATGCCCGTATACTACGCGAGCAATCCCTGGGGGCTGGACGAGGTCTACGCCTTTGCCAGGGAAAACGGCCTGCGGGTCATAGAGGACGCGGCCCACGCCTTTGGCTGCAGGCACGACGGCAAAAAGATAGGCAGCTTTGGCGATCTCGTCTGCTTCAGCTTCGACGGCATCAAGAACATTACCTGCGGCGAGGGCGGGCTTGTGGTCGCCTTTGACGAGAAGGATGCCAAGATCATCCAGGATGCCCGCCTGCTTTCCGTCAACAAGGACACGCAGGCGCGCTTTTGCGGAGGCAGGACCTGGGATCCCAGTGTTACGAGACAGGGATGGCGTTTCCACATGAGCAATATCATGGCAGCCATAGGTCGCGTGCAGCTCACCCGCCTGGAAGGGGAATTTGCGCCGGCAAGAAAGCATCTGGCGCAGCTGTACCGCGAGCTTTTGGCAGACGTGCCCATGGTCAGACTTCTCGCAACGGACGCGCGGGACGACATTGTGCCGCACATCCAGCCCGTACGCGTGCTGGAAGGACACATGCCGGCTGTTCGCCAGGCCCTGCTCGATGCAGGCATTCCCGTGGGCGTGCACTACAAGCCAAACCACCTGCTCGCCTATTTCCATGACGAGAAGGCTGCGCCCCTGCCAGTGACCGAAGCGCTTTTCGGCGAGCTCATGACGCTGCCCCTGCATCCCGGGCTCTCGGATCAGGATGTGCAGGATGTGTGCAACGCTTTGCGCGCAGCTGTCGCAAGCCTCTAGACCCTGACTTTTTTTGTACCGCCCGGCCTAAAGGCCGGGCGGTTTGCACAAAGGAACCAGCCTCATGAGCGAGAACGAAGCTACCCCCAGAGTCTCGGTCATCATGAACTGTCTGAATGGCGAAAAACACTTGCGCAGCGCCATGGACAGCGTGATGGCCCAGACTTTCCAGGATTTCGAGATCATTTTCTGGGACAACTGTTCCACGGACGCAAGCCCGGACATAGCCAAGAGCTATCCGGACAAGGTGCGCTATTTTCGCGGCGAAAAGAAGGTGCGCCTGGGAGCAGGCAGAAATCTGGCCATAGCAAGGGCCAGGGGGGAATTCATAGCCTTTCTGGACTGCGACGATTTGTGGAGGCCGACCAAGCTGGCAAGGCAGATGGAGCTTTTTGACAAGAATCCCCGCCTAGGTCTGGTCACAACGGATACCGAGGTCTTCAGCGGGGACAAGGTCATGCGCCGCGTCTTCGAGGGAGCAAAGCCTGCCAGAGGCATGGTCTTTGCCGAGCTTGTCAAGCGGCAGTGGATCTCCATGTCCTCGGCAGTGGTGCGCAGGCAGGCCCTGCAGGATCTTGTTCCTGGCGGTGGCTGGAACGGCGGCTGGTTTGACGAGGATCTCAATGTGTCCGAAGAGGCGGACGTTTTCTACCGCATAGCCCACGACTGGGAGCTGGACTATGTGGACGAGCCTCTGACACGCTGGCGCGTGCACGGTCAGAACACGACACTGCGGCGCTTTGGGGAATTTGCCAGGGAAACGCGCATCATTCTGGCAAAGCACAGAAGGATGTATCCCGGCTACGACGTGGAGCACGCAGACTTGTGCGAGCTTTTGCAGACAAGGGCCGACTTCGAGGAAGCCGTCTCCCTGTGGCAGAAGGGAGAGGGGGCTGCTGCGCGCAAAATTCTCGCTCCCTACGGCATGAAGAACAGGAAGATCGCTGCCTTTCGCCTGCTGAGCTACTTGCCAGGCTCGCTCTTTGACGTGGCCGCAGGCATCTACTACAGGCTGCCCAGGCTGTTTTCCTAATCGTCCTTGCCCACGGTGAGGGCAGCCAGGAAGGCTTCCTGAGGCAGTTCCACATTGCCCATGCGCTTCATGCGGCGCTTGCCCTCCTTCTGCTTTTCCAAAAGCTTGCGCTTGCGCGTGATGTCGCCGCCGTAGCATTTTGCGGTCACGTTCTTGCGGAAGGGCGGCACGGTTTCCCTGGCTATGACCTTGGTGCCTATGGCCGCCTGTATGGCGACTTCAAAGAGCTGGCGGGGAATGGTGCGCTTGAGCTTCAGGGCCAGGCTTCGCCCGTAGGGGTAGGCGCTTTGCCTGTGCACTATGACAGCCAGGGCGTCGACAGGATCCCCGTTGAGCAGGATGTCGAGGCGCACGAGATCGGATTCCTTGTAGCCGACGGGACGGTAGTCCATGGAGGCATAGCCCTTGGTCATGGACTTCATCTTGTCAAAGAAGTCGTAGACAATTTCCGCAAAGGGCATTTCGTAGGTAATGATGACGCGATTGGCTGCCGCGTACTGCAGGTTTTTCTGTATGCCGCGCTTTTCCTCGCACAGTTTCAGGATGTTGCCCACGTATTCGTTGGGCACGTGTATGTCCAGCTCCACATAGGGCTCGTACAGGGCCTTGATCTTGCCCGCGTCGGGAAGGTGCGCAGGGTTGTGGATCTCGAGCATCTCGTCGCTTGTGGTCAGGCAGCGATAGATGACCGAAGGGGCAGTGGCAATGAGATCGACCTCGAACTCCCTTTCCAGGCGCTCCTGAATGATTTCCATGTGCAAGAGCCCCAGGAAGCCACAGCGAAAGCCAAAGCCCAGGGCCTGGCTTGTTTCCGGCTCGAAGCGAAAGGCAGCGTCGTTGAGCTGCAGCTTTTCCAGGGCAAACTTGAGGGCTTCGTACTTGTCGGACTCCGAGGGGTAGAAGCCGCAGAACACCATGGGCTGCACTTCCTTGAAGCCAGGCACGGGTTCGGCTGCCGGATTCTGGGCATGGGTAATGGTGTCGCCCACGCGCGCGTCGCCAAGCTCCTTGATGGAGCCGCACAGAAAGCCCACCTCGCCTGCGTGCAGCTCGGGGATGTCCATGGCCTCGGGCGAGAAGACGCCAAGGCGCAGCACCTCGTATTCCTTGCCCGTGTTCATGAGGCGCACGCGCTCGTTGAGGCGCAGGGTGCCGTCAATGACGCGGAAAAGCACCACCACGCCCTGGTAGCTGTCGTACCAGGAGTCGAAGATGAGGGCCTTGAGCGGGGCATTGATGTCGCCCCTGGGAGCAGGCAGGCGCTGCACTATGGCTTCCAGGATTTCGTCGACGCCCTGGCCTGTTTTCGCAGAGCACTCGAGGGCGTCCGTGCAGTCAATGCCTATGATGTCCTCGATCTCCTCCTTGACCACGTCCGGCTGGGCGGAAGGAAGATCGATCTTGTTCAGCACAGGGATGATCTCCACATTCTGATCCATGGCCAGGTACACATTGCCAAGGGTCTGGGCCTCGACGCCCTGGGTAGAATCCACAACCAGCAACGCCCCCTCGCAGGCCGCGAGGGATCTGGAAACCTCGTAGTTGAAGTCCACGTGGCCAGGGGTGTCGAGCAGGTTGAATTCGTACATCTCGCCGTTTTTCGACTTGTAGGGAATGCGCACGGTCTGCGCCTTGATGGTAATGCCCCTCTCGCGCTCTATGTCCATGCGGTCCAGGTACTGTTCCTTGGCCTCGCGGGCGCTGACAAGCTTTGTCAGTTCCAGAATGCGGTCAGCCAGGGTCGATTTCCCATGGTCAATGTGGGCAATGATGCAAAAATTCCTGATGTGACTTAAGGCTGTCATGCGTCGTTATCCCTGCAAATCGAGTCTGTATGTGCTCTGTATGTGCTTTGGCTTGTGTTGCTGTGCGAAAAATTTTTGGGCCCCGGGCGACCGGGGCAAAGACTGATACTATAGCCCCCAAGGCGCGTCAAATGGCATCTGCGCCGGCCCTTGGGCAGGATAATGAAAAAGGCCGGAAATGGAATTTCCGGCCTTTCAGAAGGTGTGTCTTGGCGCGTCTAATGACGAACCAGACTTAGGCGAACCAGGGCACGGTTGAGTGCAGCCTGGGCCCTGGTATGGTCGATGGTGTCGGACTTGTCTGCCAGGCGCTCTTCGGCGCGTCTTTTGGCGGCTTCGGCTCTTGCGGCGTCAATGTTTTCCGCCAGTTCCGCAGATTCCACCAGGACGGTGAGCACGTTGTTGTTCACATCGACAAAGCCCTGGTTGACGAACGCGTTGTGTTCTTCGCCGGACTCCGTCTTGTAGCGCAGTACGCCGACTTTCAAGGCAGACAGGAGCGAGATGTGATTCTTCAGGACCGCAAACTCGCCGGCCATGCCGGGCAAAACGGCAACGGCCACGGGAGTGCTGACAACTGTCCGGTCCGGCGTCACAACTTCAAGAGTAAGTTCGCTCATTGAATACTCCTACTGTGCCCGTTAAAGCGGCTACTTTTCACTGGCACGACGCTTTTCGGCTTTCTCCACAGCCTGGCTGATGTCGCCGAGCATGTAGAAATCGCTTTCAGCGAGATCGTCGTACTCGC
>CALVGM010000134.1 GCA_944327095.1 uncultured Desulfovibrio sp.
GTTGCGCTTGACTGCCAGAATGGTTGTGGCGTGGAATGGTGCGGGCATCACATGTTCTCCCATATTTCCTTGCGTTCCTTGTAGATTTTGTCCAGGCGCCTGAAATCCCTGGTGGAGGAGGCCAGGCTCTTGGCCTTTTCGAAATAGCGTTCGGCCTGCTTCTTGTTGTGCGAATAGATGGCCGCGTAGGTCATGTGCACGTAGGCAAGGCCTGTCTGGCCATCCGTCCCGTAGCTGCGCGCAAGGCTTTCGTGCACTTCCGCGTCCTCGGGCACGGACTGCAAAACCTTGCGAAACATGCCCTGGGCCTCGCGGTGGCGGCCGTCGTCGTCGAGCAGGCGGGCGTAGAAAAAGCTGCCCATGTAGTCGCGGCTGTCCAGGGCAAGGGCCTGCCTGAGCAGGGTTCTTGCCTTTTCCATGCTGCCCTTGCGGTAGTTGAAGATGCCGGCCTCGCGCAGGACCAGGCTGTCGCGCGGAGCCTTGGCCACAGCCGCATCAAAGGCACTGGCAGCTGCCTGCACGTTGTTCTGGCGCGCGAGCACCATGCCCCTGCCCATGAGGGAGAGGGCGTCGCTCCCCCGAAAGCGCTGCAGGGCTGTTTCCGGGGACCCGTAGCGACCCCAGAGCAGGATCTGCATGCGCTTGAAGCGGCGGTTGTCCGTCTTGCGCGCGGTGATGGACTTGGGCATGTTGAGGATGCGGGCCTGTATGCCGTTGATGCGATCGCCAATGTCCGGGTGCGTGGACAGGTAGGCTGGCACGGAGACGCCCATCATCCAGCTCTTCTGGCGCAGGATCTTGAAGCCGTTGACCATGCCCATGGGCGGGTAGCCGGCCTTGATGAGGTACTGCATGCCTATCTGGTCCGCCTCGGTCTCGTCTGCCCTGCTGTAGTCCAGCATGGCGGCCTGGCCCACGCCCAGGGCGCCGGCCGCTGCAGCGCCGCCACCGCCCACGGCCACGCCAGCCACGGCAAGCAGGAGCGAGCCTATGGAGATCATCTGCGCTCTCTCAAGGCGCGAGGCCACGTGGCGCTGCGTCACGTGGGCGAGCTCGTGGCAGAGCACGCCGGCCACCTCCTCCTCGCTGTCGAAGTTCATGAGCAGGCCCGTGAAGACGTAGATGTAGCCGCCGGGCACGGCAAAGGCATTGATGGAGGGATGCAGGATCACGCCAGGCTTGAAGCGGAAGGGCTGCGGGGGGATGGAGGAGACAATGTGGGCCACAAGGTTGTTCACGTACTGGGATATCTCCGGGTCCTCCACCATGGGCAGGTTGGAGCGCACGGCCACGTCGAACTTGCGACCCATCTCGTTTTCGTCCTTCAGGGTGACGCCCCCGAAGAAGAAGGCCTGGGCCCTGACGGGCGCAAGGAGCGACAGGCAGAAGAAGATCAGTGTGGCCAGTGCGCAGAGACGAAACCGGCTGCTGTTCACAATAGCTCCTCTGTATGGTCTTCGCTATGGTCCCCTGTACGAGACCGGCAAAAGGTCCTGACAGGCTCTGGCCCAGGCGGCCGGGGAGCTTCTTCCCTGGCCGCCCGGGGCACTTTTGTCAGGAAACGATGAGCTCCCAGGTCTGGCCCTGGGGCGTGTCGCGCACTTCCACGCGCATGCTGGCAAGCTCGTCGCGCAGGGCGTCGGAAGCGGCAAAGTCCTTGGCCGCGCGGGCCTCGGCCCTTTGGGCCAGCAGTTCCTCGACTCGTGCCACGTCTATGTTCATGCGCCTGCAGCGACAGGCGCGCATGTCTTCCAGGAAGGTCGCGGGATCCTGGCCAAAGAGGCCCAGTTCCTCGGACACGCCATCCATGCGCCGCAAAAGTTCCTGCAACAGATCGCGCGTGGCCTCGGAAGCCCTGAGGGTCTTGTCCTCAAGGACGCGGTTGGCGATGCGCACCATGGAAAAGACGTGCCCAAGGGCCATGGCCGTGTTGAGATCGTCTTCCATGGCCTCGTCGAAGGTCTTGCCAAGCTCTGCCCACTCGCTGGCGATCTCCTCCGGCAGGGGAGATCGCTTCCACTTGGCGCGCTCAAGGCCTGCCCTGGCCTGGGCCAGGCACTCGTAGACGCGGATCAGGGCGCGCTCCGCGTCGTCCATGCCCTCGGGCGTAAAGTCCACAGGGGAGCGGTAGTGCTTGCTCAGGAGGAAGTAGCGCAGGGTCTCTGGCAGCCAGGAGGCCAGAATGTCGCGTATGGTCTTGAAGTTGCCAAGGCTCTTGGACATCTTCTCGCTGTTGATCTGCACAAAGGCGTTGTGCATCCAGATTTTTGCCAGCTCGCAGTGGCAGCAGGCCTCGGTCTGGGCGATCTCGTTTTCGTGGTGCGGGAAGATGAGGTCCATGCCGCCGCCGTGTATGTCCAGGGGCAGCCAGGGCCTGGACATGGCCGAGCACTCGATGTGCCAGCCCGGGCGTCCCTTGCCCCAGGGGCTTTCCCAGTATGGTTCGCCTGGCTTGGCGGCCTTCCACAGGGCAAAGTCCATGGGATCCTGCTTTTCCTCGCCAGGGGCTATGCGCGCGCCTGCGCGCATGTCCTCCAGGCGCCTGTGGGAAAGCTTGCCGTATTCGGGGAAGGAGCGAACCCTGAAGTACACATCGCCGGACGGGGTGGCGTAGGCCTTGTCCTGGCGGATGAGCTCCGCGCACATATCCATGATGTCCTGCATGTGCTCGGTGGCCCTTGGCTCCACGCTGGCGCGCAGGATGCCCAGGGCGTCCATGTCCTCGTGGAAGGCCCTGATGTAGGTCTCGGCCACTTCCTTCCAGTCCCTGTTCTCGCGGTTTGCGCGGTTGATGATCTTGTCGTCCACGTCCGTAAAGTTGCGCACCATGGTCACGTCCAGGCCCTTGCGGCGCAGGTGGCGCACAAGGACGTCGAAGACCAGGGCAGAGCGGGCATGGCCTATGTGGCAGAGATCATAGACCGTGACCCCGCAGACGTACATGCAGATCTTGCCAGGCCGAACAGGGGTGAGCTCTTCCCTGGCACGGGAAGCGGTATTGTAGATCAGCATGACCCTATTCTGCCTCGTTGCTGATGGACAGCTTGGCTATGCGGCGCAGGTGGCGGCCACCCTCGAAATCGGTGTGCAGAAAGGTCTCCACAATGGCCATGGCGAGCTCCTCGCCGGTCATGCGCGCGCCAAGGCAGAGCACGTTGGCGTCGTTGTGCCTGCGGGTAAAGCTTGCGTGCAGCTCCGTGGTGCACAGGGCAGCGCGGATTTTGTCGTGGCGGTTGGCGGCAATGGACATGCCTATGCCCGTGCCGCAGAGGAGGATGCCGTTGGACTCGGGATCCTTTTCCACAGCCCTGCACACGGCATGGGCATAATCCGGATAGTCGCAGCTCTCGTGGGAATATGTTCCGTGGTCCACGACCTCGTAGCGATCCTTCAGGGCGTTGACGAGCAGGTCCTTCAGATCCACGGCCGCGTGATCGCAGCCTATGTGCAGGGTTTTTATCATCGCATGATCCTCAAAATTGCGTGAAGGTGACGAAAAAGAATGCCGTGTACGGCCTTGTGTGCCTTGCGGCAGGGCGCAGTGTACCCTTATCCGCAAAAGACGCAAAGATCCCCCTTGAAAGACCCCTTTGGGAAGGTCCGTCGCCCGGGGCTAGCTTTGGAGCTCTTCGAGGGCCCGAACTTCGGTTCCCTCGGGAAGGGGAAGGCTCATCTGCTCCGGGCTGAAGGGCGCGGCAGGTGTCTCGCGCTTCTTGACAAGGACAATGGCCTTCTCGCCTCGCGTGTTCACAAGTTCAAGTCGCCTGACAAGGCCCTGTTCGTCAAGGCCCAGGCTCATGGTCCAGTGCTCGTTTTTCCAAAGCAGGGGCCTGGCCTCGCCGGAAAGGACAAGGGTCCCGCCAATGCCCTGGCCAAGCTCGAAGGCCGTGCCTGCCCTGTCCGCTGTGGCCGCGCGGTACACTGTGCCAAAGACCTGGTTGTAGCGGCCGTGCAGGAGCGCTTCCAGCCTGAAGAGATCCAGGGGCAGGGGCACGCCCATCCTGAGCAGGGGAGAAGTGGGACCCTCGTGGAACAGGGCCCTGTGCTCCATGGGCAGGTAGAGCAGAAAGTGCTCTCCTTCCTGGCGCACCATGCCGAGGGTTGCGCCAACGCCTGCCCGCACGTCCAGGCGCAGGGTTGTGTCCGCGTTGCCCCAGAGCAGGGCCGTGACCCTGCGGGTATTGCCCTCCCTGCCAAAGCGCAGGCTCATGTCGTCGCGAAAGGGCGTAGCCGCGGGCTCGGACGCGCGCACGTAGCCTTGCCACAGACGGTCTGCCTGGGCAGGATCCACGGGCACGGGAGCCCTTGCGCAGGCGCAAAGCGCAAGCAGGCACAGGCATAGCGCGACAAGAGCGCTTTTCGAGGATGGGGTGATAACGCGCATGGGAAACTTTCCTCCGGTCCCGTGTCCCTGTATCCGCCCGCAGTGCCCTGGGCGAGAGACAGGCCCAGGAGCCCTATTTCAGGCTGTCGATCTTCTGCTGCAGGGACTTTTTGTCCGCGGAATTGGCCAGGGCCTTGCGGTAGGCCTCCCTGGCCTCGCTGCGCTGGCCCCTTGCCAGGGCTATGTCGCCGTAGTGCTCCAGGATTTCCGCGTCCCCGGACTTGTCCAGACGCACGGCCTCGCGGATGTACTTCCAGGCCAGATCCAGGTTGCCTGCGCGAAAGTGGGCCCAGGCCAGGCTGTCCAGGATGAAGAACTGGTTGGGAGCAATGGTGTTGGCCCTGGTGAGCAGGGTTATGGCCCGATCGAGCTGGACGTTGGCGTCTGCCAGGGAGTAGCCCACATAGTTGAGGGCCAGGTAGTTGCTGTTGTCCTTCTCGATAATGCCTTCCATGACCTTCAGGGCTTCGTCCTTCTGATCGTTTTCGGCAAGGAGGGAACCAAGCATGAAGGCCATGTCCGTGGAATCGGGCCACTTGGCAAGCCCTTCTTTGGCTGTGGCCATGGCCTCGGAGGCCTTGCCCATGTTCGCGAGCACGCGGGCCTTCAGGGTCACAAACTCTGGTGTTGGCGCAAAGAGCCTGCCGGCCTTGTCGATGGTGGCAAGAGAGCTCTCGTACTGGCTGGCCCTGGCCTCGAGCTGTGCCCTGAGCAGGTATTTTTTCTGGGCAAAGTCGCTGTTGTCCGAGATGCGCTCAAGCCAGGCCAGGGAGGCCTCGAGGTCGCGGCGCTGCTCGTAGGTGAGATCCGCAAGGAAGAGGAAGACCGCCATGGGCGCGTCCTTGCGCCCGGCTATGTCCTTGAGGATGCGCTCGGCCTGCAGGTAGTGGCGAAATTCCGTAAAGAGGGAGGCAGCGAGGAGCTGAAAGGCCGTGTCGTCCTTGGGCCCCCTTTGGTAGTACTCAAGGGCCCTGGTGGGCTCGTTGAGACGCAGGCAGAGATTGACAAGGCGCAGGAACACGTCCTTGGGCACGTAGGGCGAGGCGGACAGCTTGTCGTAGGCCTGTATGGCTTCCCTTGTGTTGTCCGTGCGCTCGCACAGGTAGGCCTGCAGGGAGAGGGCCTCCTCGAAGTCCGGCAGCTGCTTCACTGCCTTGCGCACGTGGACAAGGGCCTCCTCGTCCCTGCCAAGGTTCATGAGGGCCCTGGCAAGGTAGAACTCCACAAAGCCCGAGCGCTCGAACTTGCCTATGGACTCGAAGACGCTGATGGCCTCGGCGTTCTTCTTCTCCTTGAAGAGCACAATGCCCTTTTGCATGAGCACTTCGGGATTGCCCGGCTGCTTGGCCAGGAAGGCGTCCAGCACGGCCAGGGCTTCCTGGCCGAAGTTGTGATCCGAGAGCGCCTCCGCGTAGAGGAGGCTCAAGGGCAGATCGTCGGGCAGGGCCCTGCAGGCAGCGCGCAGGAAGGGGATGGCGTTGACGGACTTGCGCTCCATGAACCACAGGGCGCCCTCGATCCAGTAGGAGGAGGGCATGGCAAGCTCGCCCTTGCCCCTGGAAAGGATTTCCGCTGCTGCAACAGCGCTTGCCTCGTCCTCGTGGGAGATGGCCTGCATGAGGGTCAGGTAGGCCGCGCTGATCTCGGCGTCCTGGGTCAGGGTTGTCTGCCTGGGCAGCACGGCCGTATCGCCGGACAGGACGACAGGCGCTGACGGTCGTGCGGAGGCTGCGGGAGTTTGCGCAGAAGCGGGCCTGGGATCGGTTTTCGCGCTTGCTGCCTGCTTGTCGCCAGTCTCCTCGTGCCTGGCGGAACAGCCGCCACAGGCTGTGAGAAGGCCTGTCTGCAGAAAGCAGAGCAGGATTGCCAGCGCGAGGGTGGGAAGGGAAGGTGCGTTTTTCACGGCGTACATGCCTGTATGGTGTCCAGGGCGAACCTGGCCTTGCGGGTTGTCATGGGGGGTGCCGGCCCCTAGGACTGTATCCATTCTTCGGAAAAGTCCTTGATGTCGCCGGCAAGGTGCTTCTTGATCTTTTCGAGCAGCCGGATTTCCAGCTGGCGGACGCGCTCGCGGGTAATGTGGTAGCGCTCGCCTATTTCGCGCAGGGTTTCCGGAGAGTCCGTGAACAGGCGGTTGTTCAGGATGTAGAGCTCCTTTTCGCTCAGCTTGGGCAGGAGGGTCTTGAGCTTTTCGTGGAGCATGTCGGAGATTTCGCTGTCGGCTATCCTCTCCTCTATGCCGGGCTCCAGGGCCGGCAGAAAGTCCATGCGCGAGGCAGAGTCGCTCTCGTCGCTCACGGGCACGTTGAGGGAAACGTCCGAGGAGGAAAGGCGCTGCTCCATTTCCAGAATGTCGTTCTTGCTCACCCCAAGGTGCTTGGAGAGCATTTCCGCGTCCGGGTTGAAGCCCTGGGCCACCAGCTTTTGCCGCTCCCTGTTCAGGTTGAAGAAGAGCTTGCGCTGCACTTGGGTCGTGCCAATCTTCACCATGCGGAAATTGTCCATGATGAACTTGAGAATGTAGGCCTTGATCCAGAAGGAGGAATAGTAGGAGAACTTGATGCCCTTGTCCGGGTCGAACTTGTACAGGGCATGTATGAGGCCCACGTTGCCTTCCTGAACGAGATCGAGCACGTTCTGCATCCAGCGGCGCTGAAAGTCCATGGCAATCTTGACCACCAGGCGCAAATGCGAGGAAATGAGCTTGAAGGCAGCCTGCTTGTCATGGGTGTCGCGAAACCTGACCGCAAGCTCGTGCTCCTCCTCGGGCTTCAAGAGGGGAAAGCGGCAGACCTCGCGCACGTAGGCCTGGAAGTTGTCCCTGACCTGGGGCAGTCTGCTTTCCGCAGGAGCCGGCAGGCTCGAGTCCGTATCCTCGCGCTGGGTCAGGTACCTGGTCTCGCCCTCGTTGTCACCGAGGTCGAGCTCCGCCATGCCTTCCTCCTCGGCCTCCTCGGGGGCCAGGATGTCTACGTCCATGTCGTCGTCGGACCCGGCCTCGTCGTCGGCATCGCGCAACCTGTCCTCTTCGGCAGAGGTATCCTCGTCCTTTGGCCTGCTGATCACGGCGTCGCGGACAACGCGGGCCTTTCTGCGCGCAGTGCCTGGCTTGCTGTCGGGCAAGAGGACATCGGGAGTGACACTCACGTGGGAGGCGTCAGCCGCAACGTCCCCTGTCCCTGCGCGGGACCGGTCCGGAGTTTCTTCTGCTGTCGCCTTGCCTGAGGGGCGCTTGCTGCTCGGTGCTGTCATTATATGTGTATGGCGCTGGAACTGCCCCTTGCGGGCAGGGAGCGCCTTCCTCCTGTACGTTTTGTCTATGCGAAAAAAACTTTTGGAATTGCCTGCTGTTGGGCTGGCAGAAGGGATCGCAACTTGGGAAAGGGGAGTGAACTATAGCCACAACGGCCAGCCCATGCAATGCATGACCAAATCGCTCCAAAAACGCCAACCTCTTGATATATGAAGGAAAATTTCGTCAGGGCAGTTGCCGGGCCAGCGTACTTTTCTTGCGCTGCGAGCATTTGTCGAAAGGCCCTGCCACAAGGCCTTGGCAGAACAGGCAAAAAATCTTGCCTTTTTTCCCTTTCCCGTCTATTGTATACCAATATTTGGATATCTTGATATAAGAAAATCCAGACCGAATTTCACTACAGAGGGTGTACTTTTATGGTGCAATCACGACTCGCGGCTCTCTGGGCCCAGGACAGACCCCTTCTTCTCGACGGCGGCATGGGGACCATGCTGCAGGCCGCGGGCATGCCGGCCGGCATGACGCCGGAGCGCTTCTGCCTGGAGCGGCCGGACGTTTTGCTTGGCGTGCACAGGGCCTACATTGCCGCTGGCGCGGACATCATCATAACCTGTACCTTTGGCGCCAATGCCTTCAAGCTGGACAGGGACCTGGATGTCTACACAACCTGCAAGACCCTGGCACAGGTTGCCCGCAAGGCTGCGGACGAGGCAGGCCGCCCCGTGTGCGTGGCTGCGGACGTGGGGCCAAGCGGGCATTTTTCAAGGCCCCTTGGGGATCTGGATCCCGAGGAGCACATACGCGGTTTCGAGGCCCAGATAAGGGGGCTTGCGGACGGCGGCTGCGATCTTGTGCTCATCGAGACGCAGTTTGACCTTGGCGAGGCCAGGGCCTGCGTTGTGGCTGCCAGAAGGTCCTGCGATTTGCCCGTGTACGCATCCATGACCTTCGAGGACGGCACCTCACTCACAGGCTCGAGCCCGGAAATCTTTGCCGAAACCATGCAGAATCTGGGCGTGGCCGGCCTTGGCACCAACTGCAGCATGGGGCCCGAGTCCATGGCTGCCATTGTGGAAAGACTAGTGAAGGTCTCCTCCGTGCCTGTCCTTGCCGAGCCCAACGCGGGCATGCCCGTGCTTGAAAACGGCAGGACCGTCTTTCCCCTGCAGCCAGCGCGCTTTGCCGAGCTCACGGCTTCCTTCGCGGATCTTGGGGCGCGCATGCTCGGCGGCTGCTGCGGCACCACTCCTGCCCACATAGAGGCGCTCAAAAAGGCCCTGGACGCCCGCGTGCCCAAGGGGGCAGCTGCAGGCTGCGCACAGCAGCAGGGCATAGTGCTCACAAGCAGGCAGAGCCTTGTGCGCATAGGCGCGGGCGAGCCCTTTGCCCTCATTGGCGAGCGCATCAACCCCACAGGCAAGAAGCAGCTGACAGCGGATCTGCAGCAGGGCAGCCTTGCCACTGCCACGGCCTTCGCGGACGAGCAGGTGCGCGATGGCGCCAGCGTGCTCGACGTGAACGTGGGGGCCCACAACGTGAACCAGGTGGAGCTTCTGCCGCGCCTTGTGGGCGAGCTTGTCATGCGCCACACCATCCCCCTGAGCCTGGATTCCTCGGACGATGCGGCCATACTGGCAGCCATGCCCTGGTGCCCGGCCTCCTTCCTGGTCAATTCCATAAACGGCGCCAAGGGGCGCATGGAGCGCCTTGGCAAGGCCTGCCGCGACTATGGCATGCCCTTTATCCTTCTGCCCATGCGCGACGCCAAGCTGCCCGTGAAGGCTTGCGAGCGCATAGCCATACTCGAGGATCTGTTGCGCGAGGCCGAAAGCCTGCGCATCCCGAGGCGCCTTGTGATGGTGGACGTGCTGGCCCTGGCCATCTCCTCCAAGCCCGAGGGCGCAGTGGAATGCCTCAAGCTCCTTGCCTGGTGCAGGGAAAACGGCCTTGCCACCACCATCGGCCTGTCCAACATTTCCTTTGGTCTGCCTGCGCGCGAGCTCATCAACGCCTCCTTCCTGCTCATGGCTGCAGGGGCAGGACTTGATTCCTGCATAGCCAACCCGGGCAACGCCCGCATCCGCGAGGCTGTGGCCAGCGCCAACCTCCTGCTTGCCAAGGACGACAACGCGACCTTCTTCATTGGGCAGTACGCTGGCTGGAAGAGCGGGGCCCAGACCCAGGTCATCGGGGACAGGCCCGGCGCAGGCGATTTGGGCAAGGTTGCCACAACGCCGGGCGAGGCAGTGCTCGCTGGCGATCGCGACCGCGTCACTGCCCTCATCGACGAGGAGCTTGCCAGGGGAACCGCGCCCTTTGACATCGTGAACGGCCAGCTCATCCCGGCCATCACCAAGGTGGGCTCGCTCTACGAGAAGAAGGTCTATTTCCTGCCCCAGCTCATCCGCTCGGCCGAGACCATGCAGAAGGCCTTTGCGCACGTACGGCCCCTTCTTGCCCACGACAGCGACGAGAAGCGTCCGACAGTCGTGCTGGCCACAGTGGAGGGGGACGTGCACGACATAGGCAAGAACATAGTGGCCCTTCTGCTCTCCAACCACGGCTTTACGGTGGTGGACGCTGGCAAGGACGTGCCTGCCAGAAAGATTGTGGATCTTGCCATACGCCACGGCGCCTGCCTCATAGGCCTGTCCGCGCTCATGACCACCACCATGGTGCGCATGGAGGACACCATACGCCTGCTGCGCGAGGAGCACCTGCCCATAAAGGTCATGGTGGGCGGCGCTGCCGTAACCAGGGCCTTTGCCGAGGCCATAGGCGCTGACGCCTACTGCCTGGACGCTGTGGAGGCAGTGGAAGCTGCCAAGAGGCTGAGCGGGCAGCAGGCCTGATGAGGCCGTTTCGCGTCCTCTCCGGGGGCTTGCGAAATGGCCCTGTCCTGCAGCCTTTGCCTGCCGCAAGGCCAAAGGAATTTTTTGCCTTTTGGCCTGCTTCGTGCTAATTGCCTCCTGCCGGGCGGAAAATGGCATTGTGCCCGGCTTTTGGCATTGACAAATCCGGGGCCGGCTCTCCTTTGCCGGCTCGTCACTTCAGGAAGGAACAGCAGATGTTTGTGCGCATACAGGCCCTGGTGGTCGCTCTTGTCCTGGCCATCTCCTCCGCTGCCATGGCTGCTCCCGCAGCTCCCCTTGAGACGCTCAACGTGCAGGGGCTGCAGAAGCTTGTGCAGGCCAACAGGGGCAAGCCCGTGGTGGTGAACTTCTTTGCCACCTGGTGCCCGCCCTGCAAGGCGGAAATCCCCATGCTGGTGGAGATGTGCGACAAGTACAGGGACAAGGTGACCTTTGTGGGCATCACCGTGGACAACGACAGCACAGTGGCCAAGGTCCTGCCCTATGTGGCGCAGATGCAGATCAACTATCCCGTGTACCGCGCGGGCAACGACGTGGTGCAGGCCTTTTCCATACGCAGCATCCCCTTCAACGTGGGCTACGGTAAAAACGGCAAGGTCGCCTGGGCCTTCTCGGGCTTTCTGGACGAGGAAGCCTTTGACGAGATGGTCCGCGAGCTTCTGAAATAGACGGTTTGCAGGCCCTTTGCCTGTCGCCATACACATCAACCGCATTCAGGGAGAGACGCAAGCCCTTGCGCCTCTTCCTGCCCTTTTTTCAGGGTGTTTCAAAACAAAAATGGACAACTACGTCATCCGCAAGGCGCTCATAGCCGATGTCAAGGCCATTCACGGCCTTCTGATGATGGCTGCCATGAAGGGGCAGCTGCTTCCCAGGGCTCTGACCTATCTCTACGGCCACATCCGCAACTTCTACGTGCTTGAGGCCAGCGACGGGACACTTGTGGGCTGCACGGCCCTGGCGCCTGTGTGGGAGGACCTTGCCGAGGTCTGCTCCCTGGTTGTGCGCGAGGATCTGCGGGGCAAGGGACTTGGGCGCAGGCTTGTCGAGGCCTGCATAAGGGACAGCGCAGAGCTTGGCATTGGCAGGGTCTTTGCCCTGACCTACCAGGAAAAGTTCTTCAACCGCCTGGGCTTTGTCACAGTGGAAAAGGACGTGCTCCCGCAAAAGATCTGGGCAGATTGCGTGCACTGCCCCAAGTACCCGGACTGCGACGAATTTGCCGTTGTCTACGATCTCAAGGACACGGACAGGGCCTAGGCCTGTGCAAGACCGCCCTTTGCGAGGAATCATGAGAATTACCGGGCTTCGCCCCCTCTACGCCCAGGAGTGCATAGCAAGACGCGTGCGCGAGCTGGCAGACAGAATCAACGCCACCTACCAGGACGAACCCCTGGTTGCCGTGTGCGTACTCAAGGGCGCAGTGCTCTTCTTCTCGGA
>CALVGM010000135.1 GCA_944327095.1 uncultured Desulfovibrio sp.
GCATGGTCTATGTGCCCCCTGTGCTTGCGCGCGGCTCCATGCTGGATGTGCAGCGCGCCCTGGAAGACAAGTAGGTGTATGCCAATGGAAATAATGGACGAAAACTACTTCCACCTGTTGCAGCTCTCCAACGAGGACTATTCCTGCAGCCAGCTGCTCATGCAGATGGCCCTGGACGACATGGGCAGGCAGAACGCCGAGCTTGTGCGCTCCATGGGCGGCCTTGTGGCCGGCATAGGCCACTGCGGCCGCATCTGTGGCGCGCTCACGAGCGGCGCCTGTCTCATCTCCTACTTTGCTGGCAAGGGCTCCCCGGACGAGGTGGAAGACAGCCGCGTCAACGAGATGATAGCCGAGCTGGTGTCCTGGTTCGGGGAGACCTTTACCCCAAAGTACGGGGGCATCAACTGCAACGATCTACTGGACAACGACTACGAGGCCAATCACCTGAAGCGCTGCCCGGAGATTTTGCTTGCCACCAACAAAAAGGTACAGCAGCTTCTGACGGACGCAGGCTACGACATCTACACAGGCAAGCTCGAATCCTGACAGCCCCTGGGGCAGACAGGAAAAGAAGCCATATATATTGAGGCGAAGCACAAGAGGCAAAGGAGAGGCACATGGCTCCCATCTATCTGAACAACGCGGCCACAGCCTGGCCCAAGGCCCCGGGCCTGGCTGAGACAATTGCCCGGAATCTGGCCCGCATTCCGGTGCACCCGGGACGCAGCGGCTTTGACGCGCCGGATCCCGAACGCGACTGCAGGGAGAGCCTGGCAGCCCTCTTTAAGGTGAGCGACCCGGACCGCATTCTGCTTGCGGCCAACGCCACCCACGCCTCCAACATGGCCCTGCTCGGCATCGACTGGCGGGAAGGGGACGCGGTGGTCACCACCCGCGCAGAGCACAACGCCATTCTGCGGCCCCTCTACCTTCTGCAAAAGACCAGAGGCATACAGCTGCATTTTGTGGACGTGGAGCCCACGGGCAGGGTTGCTCCCGAGTCCTGGGAGCAGGCCCTGAAAAGGTACAGGCCGCGCCTTGCGGCCTTTACCCACGCCTCCAATGTCACAGGCGCCCTCAACGATGCCAAAACCCTCTGCTCCCTGGCCAAGAGCCATGGCGCAAGGGTCCTTGTGGACGCCTCCCAGTCCGCAGGCTGCACGGACGTGCTCCCGGACGAGTGGCAGGCGGACCTTTTGGTCTTCACAGGCCACAAGTACCTCCTTGGCCCCCTGGGCACAGGCGGGCTCTACCTTGCCCCGGGCATGGAGATTCAGCCTGTGCTCACAGGCGGAACAGGGGTTTTGAGCGATCTGAAGGAAATGCCCCCGGACCTGCCCATACGCTTCGAGGTGGGCACGCCCAACTCCACCTCCTTCGAGGGCCTTGCCCACGCGCTTGCCTGGAGCAGGGAACATCCTGTGGACAGGGCACACCAGGAAGCACAGCTTGAGCGCCTTGTGGAAGGGCTCAAGAAGGCCGGGGCCCGCGTTGTGCCCTGGGACGGCCCGCACACGCCAGTGCTCTCCTTTGTGCTGGACAATGTGCCTGTGGAGGACGTGGGCGAGATGCTGCACCTGAGCTTTGGCATAGTCTGCCGCACAGGCCTGCACTGCGCTCCGCTCATCCACGAGCAGCTGGGCTTTGCCGAGGGCACTGTGCGCTTCAGTCTCTCGCGCTTTACCACGGACGAGGAAGTGAACAGGGCCATGGAGGCCGTGCGCCTCATAGCCGGCTAGAGAAGGTCTTGTCCCAAAAGGCCCGACAGGATCCGGCCAGGAGAGAGTGCAGCCCACACACGAAGGACAGGTGGATTCATGTTCGAATGCAAGAAGGCTCTGAACTGCTTCAACAGCAAGCACGCCTATATGTACAGGACAGGCGAAAAGATTGGGGACGACATTGTGACCTGGATGGAGGCGATCTGCCCCGGTCTCACCTGCAGGCGCGATCTGCCACGGCCCTTTTTCAAGGGCACGCTGCCCGACGGCACCCAGATCCAGGGTGTCCTAGGCGACGTGGCCTTCAAGGTCACCTTCCCAAACAATGATCCCGAGGGCACAAAGGCAAGCTTCGAGAAGGCCCTCGAGGCCCATCTGGCAGCCCGGGACAAGGCCTGATGCCCGAAACCATCCTCTCCTCCACCCAAAGCCTCTGCCCCCACTGCCTTGCCCGCATACCTGCCTGGAACGTGCAAAGGGGGGAAGACGTCTACCTTGTCAAGGAGTGCCCAAGGCACGGCCGCTTTGCCACAGTGATCTGGCGCGGAGCCCCGGACTACACGACCTGGGGCTACCCCAGGAAGCGCCCGGGTGCCAGGGTGTGCACAACGGCCCGCAAGAATGGCTGCCCCTTTGACTGCGGGCTGTGCCCGGAACACCACCATCAGGCCTGCGCTGTTCTTGTGGAAGTGACGCAGGCCTGCAACCTGCACTGCCCTGTCTGCTTTGCCAACGCTGGCAGCGCACGCATTCCCGATCCGGACCTTGCCACCATTGCCTCCTGGTACCGCTCGCTCATGGATCAGGCAGGGCCTGTGAACATCCAGCTCTCTGGCGGAGAGCCCACAGTGCGCGAGGATCTGCCGGACATCATCGCCCTGGGCCACAGGACGGGCTTTCCCTTTGTGCAGATCAACACCAATGGCCTGCGCCTGGGAAGCGAGCCCTCCTATGCGCCCCTGCTGAAGGAGGCTGGCCTCGACTGCGCCTTTGTGCAGTTCGATGGACTTAACGACAGAATCTACCGCAGCATACGCGGCCAGGACCTGCTCAGGGTCAAGCTTGCTTGCGTGGAAAACTGCGCAAGGGCCGGCATAGGCGTGGTCCTGGCTGTCACCCTGGTGCCCAGGGTCAACATGGATGCCCTGGGCGACCTTGTGCGCTTTGCCCTGGACCATGTCCCCCATGTGCGGGGCCTGCACCTGCAGCCCATAGGCTATATCGGGCGCTACCCCGCCACACCCGAAAACGGGGATCGCATTACCCTGCCGGAAATCATGCGCGCCCTGGAAGAACAGACCGGAGGCCTTGTGCGCACCTCCTTCTTCCTGCCGCCAGCAGGCGAAAACGCCCACTGTTCCTTCCATGCCAACCTGACAGTCCTTGAGGACAAAAGCCTTGTGCCCTGGGTCGAGGACAGGGAGGCACTCTACAAAGAGAGGACAGAGAATCCGCAGGAAGGGTCCGGGCACGCCCGCAATTTCATGGCGCGCCAGTGGAGCGCTGCCAGGCAAGAAAAGGAGGGCGAAGACCAGGACGAGCTCGCGCGCAGGCTTGCCCGCATGCAAACGCACAGCCTGAGCATTTCCGCCATGGCCTTTCAGGACGTCTGGAATCTGGACCTTGAGCGCCTCAAGGACTGCCACATAGGCATTTTCAGCCCGGACGCCCGCATCATCCCCTTCTGCGCCTACAATCTGAGCTCTGCCAGCGGCCAGACCCTCTACCGCGGCGCAATCAAACCATAGAACGCATGATCCCCCGCATACCCTACGATACCTGGATGGCTACCCGCCTTGGCCTGAAAGAACTTGATCGCAAGGCTCTGGAAGAATACCAGCTCGAGCGCCTCAACCGCACCCTTGTGCGCGCGCGAAGCCTGAGCCCCTTCTACAGGCGCCATCTCGCAGGCCTTGCCCTCTTTCCCCTGCGAGACCTTGGGGACGTGGCGCTCCTTCCCTTCACAACACCTGCGGATGTGCGCGAGCAGGGTCTCGCCATGCTCTGCGTGGACCAGGGAGAGATCAGCCGCGTTGTGACCCTTGCCACCTCGGGCACCACTGGCGAGCCCAAGCAGCTGCAGTTTACCGGGGACGATCAGGATCTCACCCTGGGCATTTTCCAAAGCTCCATGGAGCAGGTGGCCCGCCCGGGAGAGGCCTGCCTTGTGCTTTTGCCCTGCGCGACACCCGGCGGAGTGGGCGATCTCCTGCGCACTGCCATAGCCAGGATGGGCGCGCAACCTGTGGCCTACGGGCTCATCGAGAACCTGAGGGAAACTGCGCTGCGCATGGCAGAAGAACCGTCCTGCACCCTGGTGGGCATTCCCATACAGGTGCTGGCCCTTGCGCGCTACTGCAGGGCCCATGATCTGCGCGTCAACGTGCGCAGCGCCCTCCTGTGCACGGACTACGTCTCCGAGGCAGTGGCCAGGGCCCTGGGGGACATTTGGCACTGTCCCGTGTTCGAGTACTACGGCATGACCGAGGCCTGCTACGCTGGCGGCATGGAGTGCGCTGCCCACAACGGCTGCCACATGCACGAAACGGATCTGCTGGTGGAGATTGTGGATCCGGCAAGCGGCCAGGTTGTGCCAGACGGCACAGAGGGAGAAGTGGTCATCACCTCGCTCCTGCGCAGGGGCATGCCGCTCATCCGCTACCGCACGGGAGACATTTCCCGTGTCATTCCCGAACCCTGCCCCTGCGTATCCGTGCTGCGCAGGCTTGAGAAGGTGCGCAGACGCAGGCACTGCGCCCTGTACCTTGGCGACAGGGAACTGCCTCTGGCCATGGCAGATCTGGACGAGGCCCTCATACCTCTGCCCTGGCTTGGCAACTTTCGCGCATGGCTTGCGCAGGGAGGGTCAAGGCCGGTGCTCGGACTGGAAATCCGCTACTTCGGGGACAAGGACGCAGAGGCAATGCGGCAGGAAGTCTTCCTGGCGCTTTCCTCCCTACCTCCCCTGCGTGAGGTCCTGCAGGACAAGGGCCTGGAAGTGGCAACAAAATTTGTCGCCATGGGGGACACTATTCTTCCCACGGCAGCCAAGAGAAAGATTGAGCAGTTTCCGTAGCATACGGCTGCGGAGCACAAGCAATGGGAGTGATATGCGCAAGAACAGCCTTTTGGCCCTGCTCACAGGCCTTGCCGTAGGCGATGCGCTGGGCGTGCCTGTGGAATTTCGAAGGCGCGGATCCTTCAGGGTCACGGACATGCAGGGCTACGGCACCCACAATCAGCCCCCGGGAACCTGGTCCGACGACACCTCGCTGACCCTGGCCCTGGCAGACACAATACGGCCCGGAAAGGATGGCTGCCCTGTGCTTGAGGACATAGCGCAGGGCTTTGTGAACTGGTACTGCCACGCTGCCTACACAGCCCACGGGCAAGTCTTCGACATTGGCAATGCCACAGCACAGGCCATACAGCGCCTCAGGGAAGGCATACCGCCAGCGCAGGCAGGCGCCAGGGGAGAACACGAAAACGGCAACGGCAGCCTCATGCGCATAGCGCCTCTTGCCATCTATCTGTACGGACTTGAGGATCACAGGCTGCGCTTTGCCATTGTGCGCGATGTTTCCTCGCTGACCCACGCCCACCCCTGGTCCGTGACAGCCTGCCTCATCCTTGTGGATTATCTGGACAGGCTCTGCCAGGGACAGGACAAGGCCCAGGCCTACGAGGAACTGCGAAAGGAATTTGCCGGCAACTACCCATGCGTCGATCAGGCAACGCTTGCCAGGTTCGCACGTATTCTGGAAAGGGACATTCGAAAGATTCCAGAGCGGGAGATCAGCGGCTCGGGTTTTGTCATCCACACGCTTGAGGCAGCGCTCTGGGCCTTTCTGACCAGGGACAGCTACAGCGACGCTGTCCTTGCGGCCGTGAACCTTGGCGACGACACGGACACAACAGGTGCTGTCACAGGAGCCCTTGCAGGGATCTATTACGGCTGCGAGGCCATACCGGCAAGCTGGCGCAGGCAGCTTGCTGCCAGCAGCATGATAGAGAACATTGCGCGCAAGATGCCTTCCTGGAATACGCAAGAACAGTGAGCCCGGCGCGAGAACAATCCTTGGGACCAGGGGCTTTTTCCCTCAAACCCTGTTCAGCAAATGGCTGCGCCGTCTTGTTGGCGCAGCCATTTGTGTCATGCGACTCAGTTCGCTGCAGCAGAGACAGTCTCAAGGCAGCTTTTGGCAGAATCGAGAAGAGCCCTTGCGCAGGTATCCAGTCCCAGACTTGCCAGACGCTCCCTGTGGGAACCCTCCAGCACAAATACCGGATTGGGATTGGGAATGCTCCTGACCAGGTCGCGGATGGAGGCAAGGCCTTCTGTTGGAGACCGACGCTGATCAAGGTCAGTACCGCGCAGTTCCTCTCTGGAAAGGGGGTCAGCTTCCGGGCAGTCGTACAGATGTACACAGTTGAACCACTCTGCCGGACAGTTCCCGACTTCCCTCAAGAATGTGCGCGAGCGATAGCAGTGCAGCGTGTCTACCAGCAGACCCGCATTTGCCTGTCCGGCCGCAAGGAGCAGATCCCTTGTCTGGCTGAAGCTTGAGGCGCCGCCAGACAGGGTGATGAACTCCACGTTCACAACCTGGTCGTACTGTCTGGCAAGCTCGCACAGGGCCGCAAACTGTTCCATGTACCTTTGCCAGTCTTCAGGAACAGTGACGGTAACTTGCCCTGCCCCAAGCTCTGCGGCTGTGGCCAGAGGCAGCTCGTAGTCCTCAGGCACAAAATTGTCGTCGATGTGAATGATGTCTGTATCGGTCCAGACAAGACCTGTATCCTTCAGGG
>CALVGM010000136.1 GCA_944327095.1 uncultured Desulfovibrio sp.
CATGCGTCAGGAAATGGAGCGTGACCCCAATGTCTTCATCCTTGGTGAAGACGTAGGCAAATTTGGCGGCTGCTTTGGCGTGACCCAGGGACTGTTCGATCAGTTCGGGGAAATGCGCGTGCGCGACACCCCCATCAGCGAAAGCGCCATCGTGGGCGCAGCGGCGGGCGCGGCAGCCGCAGGCCTCAGGCCCATTGCCGAACTCATGTTCGTGGACTTCATCGGCGTGGCCATGGACCAGCTGTTCAACCAGGCGGCCAAGATGCGCTACATGTTCGGCGGCAAGGCCAAGGTGCCCATGGTGCTGCGCATGCCCCAGGGCGCTGGCGTCAACGCGGCTGCCCAGCACTCCCAGAGCCTGGAAGCGTGGTTCATGCACATTCCCGGCATCAAGGTCTGCATCCCCTCCACCCCGGCGGACGCCAAGGGCCTGCTTGTGAGCGCCATCCGCGACGACAACCCCGTGGTCTTCCTGGAGCACAAGCTCCTCTACGGCCTCGAGGGCGAGGTGGACGACGATCTCTACGAGACCCCCATTGGCTCCGGCAAGGTGGTGCGCGAGGGCAGTGACGTGACCATTGTGGCCACGGCTCTCATGGTGCACAGGGCCCTGGAGGCAGCGGACATCCTGGCCAAGGATGGCATCAGCGTGGAAGTGGTGGATCCGCGCACCCTGGTGCCCCTGGACAAGAACTGCATCCTGGATTCCGTGCGCAAGACCCACGCTTTGGTCGTTGTGCACGAGGCTGTGAAAAACGCCGGAGCCGGCGCGGAAATCGCGGCCATGGTGGCCGAGGAGGCCATAGAATACCTGGACGCCCCCATTGTGCGCATAGGCGCTCCCTTCTGCCCTGTGCCCTTCAGCCCCACCCTGGAGCAGGCCTACATGCCCTCGGTGGACAAGATCGTCAAGGCAGTGCGCGAGCAGCGCTGATGTGAAGGCCCCAAAGGGGCCTGCGACAGGAACAGAATGGCCTTTTTTGCGAGGGGGCCCGGGACGGGTCCCCTCGCAGGGGGCACAAGGGAAGGCGCATGAAAGTTGGACTTATTGCCAATCCGGCTTCGGGAAAGGACATACGACGCATAGTCGCCCACGGCAGCGTCTTCGACAACCAGGAAAAGGTCCGCATGGTGCGCCGCATACTGTCCGGGCTCCAGGAGGCCGGCGTAGAGGAAGTGCTCTACATGCCCGATTCCTACGCCATAGTGGAACGAGCCCTCGCGGACCTGCCCGAAACAAGGTGCCCTGCCACCATAAGCCCGCTTGTCTACTGGCAGCACAACACCCAAGAAGACACCATCAACGCGGCCAGGCTCCTTGAGGAAGCCGGGGTGGCGCTCATGATTGTCCTTGGCGGGGACGTCACTTCCAGGGCTGCCTGCAAGGGCAGCCGCACGCTCCCCATCCTGGCGCTTTCCACAGGCACCAACAACGTCTTTCCCGTCATGGCCGAGGCCACCATGGCAGGCCTTGCGGCTGGCGTTCTGGCAAGCGGGGCCATACCAATGGAGGCGGGCTGCTACGAGGCAGACATCCTGGAGGTTCTGGTCAACGACGTGTGCGTGGATCTGGCCCTTGTGGACGTGGCAGTGGCCAGGGAGGCCTTTGTGGCCTCTAGGGCCGTGTGGGACGCCAACAGGCTCACGGCTCTCTTCCTTGCCCGCTGCAAGGCGGACAACATGGGCCTTTCCGCCATAGGCGGGCAGCTTGCGCACTGTGCCCCCACATCCGGCACAGGTCTTGCCCTGCAGCTGGACGCTTGCGCAAGGCGCAGGGTGCGCGCGGCCATTGCGCCAGGACTCTTTGTGGAGGCTGGCATAGCTGCGGAGCAGGTCATGACCAGGGGATCGTGCTTTCCCGTGCGCGAGCCAGCCGTGCTTGCCCTGGACGGCGAGCGCGAGGTTGTCCTGCGCAGGACGGACAGAGCCTGTGTGCGCCTGGCAGAGCGCGGCGTGCGGGTGGTGGACGTGGCCAGGACCCTGGAAGAAGCCAGAAGAAAACGCGTCTTTGTCCGTGGCTGAAGTCCGCGACCGAAGAGGGCAGGGACGACAAGGCCCCCCTGAACACACAGGCTGGGCCGGCTTTCAAGGAGACAGCAGTATGAAACTCAAGGCAGGCTTTCTGTTTTTGACAGCGACCGGGGCCGGAGACGACGGCCCGACCTGGGTGAAGACCAAGGGCGTGGACCTTCTGGTCATTCCCGTGAACACCTACGCCGAGGCGGAGGCCAGGGCAAAATGGGCAGTGGAAGAAGAAGGCTGTGCGGCCCTTGAGCTGTGCGGGGGCTTTGGCAACAAGGGCGCTGCCCGCATAGCGGCCTGCGTGTCCGTGCCTGTGGGCACTGTGCGCTTCGACATTCACCCGGGCCTTGGCAACGCCAGTGGCGACACGCTTTTTGACAAGTAAACATATATTCAGGCAGGCCAGGTTTTTTATTTTGCGCCTCTGTTCACCAACCCCCAACCACACGGAGGAACTCCCATGAAACTGCAGGGAAAAGTAGCACTGGTCACAGGATCCGCACAGGGAATAGGCAGGGGCATTGCCCTGCGTCTGGCAGAGGACGGCGCGGACATTTGCCTTGTGGACCAGAAGGCGGACAAGCTTTCCAAGGTGGCTGCGGAAATCGAGGCCCGCGGCCGCAAGGCGACTACCGTGGTGGCTGACGTGACGGATCGCGCGCAGATCTTCGCTGCCGTGGATCACGCGGAAAAGACCCTGGGCGGCTTTGACATCATGGTCAACAACGCGGGCATTGCCCAGGTGGAAGCCTTGTGCAACGTGACAAGGGAACAGCTCGATCGCATCTTTGCCATCAATGTCTACGGCGTGCTCTGGGGCATTCAGGCGGCAGCGGCCAAGTTCAAGGCCCGCAAGCAGCGCGGCAAGATCATCAGCGCCTCCTCCATTGCCGGCCACGACGCCTTTGCCATGATTGGCGTCTACTCGGCCACCAAGTTCGCGGTGCGCGCCCTGACCCA
>CALVGM010000137.1 GCA_944327095.1 uncultured Desulfovibrio sp.
TCAACAAGTTGATTGAATCGCATCAAACGCCTTGCGAGCTGTGGATGGACACCATTCTTGCCATTGGCGGCGATCCCCGCGTTCCCCAGGCTGCCAGCGGCATATGGTGGGGCGCGCTGCAGGCAAAACACAGAGAGGCCATGGAGGAATGGCTCTCGGCAATGGATCTCAGAATCTTTCTGCAGATTTGTCGAGACTATGTTGCAGGCTCGGAGCGAGAGGACATGGCGCGCATGTATCCAGCGCGCGAGTTCTTCCTGAAGGGACTGTTCAAGAAAAAGGTGATTCGCAGAACACGCCTCTTTCTTGGCTACAATGTGCAAAGATTTGTGGCACAGTCGCTGAAAGGGAAAAAACCGCCCTATTCCACAAGAATCGGCGATGCTCCGGACCTTGCTGTCTTCTACCTGGACCTTGGCAATGCCCATATTGTGGAAGGGACATTCAGCTTCACCATGAAGATCATGGACCGCATTCCTCCCAAATCCGTGCTGGCAACCTATCAGAACCAGGTCCACAGCAGCAAGTTGCGCAAGGACCTGGAACGGCAGTACGAAGAAGCCTTTCCGCACAGTGACAGGCTGACTTGCTGCCGACACGATCCCAGGGGCAAGTGGAAGCTCAAGGCTGTTCAGGCCCTGCAGTCGCTCGGCATTCCCATTGTCGACTCGGATGTCATCTCCCAGGAAGAATTTCGCAGAATGTGGTAGTTGTCATGCTGGACTTCATTGCACGTCTCTTTCGCAAGGCCGACGACGAAAAGGCCTCTGGCTATGTTTGGCGCAACACTGGCTTTGGGCTGGCCTTCACTTTGCCGGGAAGCAGAAAGCATCCTGCCTTCAGGGACAGTCTTCCTGCGTATCAGTACACCCTGCTTCAGCAGATGGCAGAAGCGGGTGCTGCCCAGTCCCAGGGCAGGGACTTTCACATAGAGTCGGACGTGCTTTGCCAGCTGGATGAAAATACCCGCGATATCCTTGCCCTTCCCCCTTCGTGGCCAGGAAGAATGGAACTCAAGATACAGGGAACGACCAGAACCAGCATGTCCGTGTCCCTGCGGCTTTTGCCTCCCCTGGGCATGAAAGAGGCCAGCTACGAACTCGCGGGGCCCCTCATCACGATCAGCGACGGTCAACAGTATCTTCCGAACGAGGCCCAGTGGCAGGCTCTGCACGCAGTGCGGGAATTCTCGGACATTGCTCCCGAGGTGCGCACGGAAACCGACAGCCTGCGCGTGATCTACGAGCTGCAGAAGGCCAGGGAAAAGGGTCTTGCCATTGATTTGCGCAGGTTCAGCACGTTGTCGGTGACTGTGCCGGATAGCGTCGGCGTCTCGGTCATAGAAAATCCCGACGGCAGCATACGACTTGTCCCAAACCTGGGGAGCGATATCCCTGTCGAAGAAATCGAGTCCAGGCTCAAACAGCTCGAGGGCGGGAAAAGCAGCTCCATACGGATTGGCAGCACCATCATGCTGCTGGACGAGCGCAGGCTCAATGCCGTGCATGAAATCCTCTCCTCGCGCCTTGTCTCGAAGACGGAAAAGTATCGCTTCTTCACGACACCCACAGCCTACCTGAACGCGGCGCTTGTGGACCTGGACATGGGCTTTTCCCTGCGCATGCACGGGATGGAGGTGTTCAAGAAGGCCTACTTCGGCGCAACAGAGCCTTCGGAACTGGCCTGGTTCGGAGATACGGATCAAAACCCGGATCTTGTGTTCCTGCCTGCCTGCGCGCGGCTTGTGGAAACGCAGGAGGACCTTGATTCCCTGAAGGGCAGTGTCCGGGAGGCACAGGAAGGCGGAAAGGACACCATCACCTTCAAGGGCACAACCGTGCTCCTTCCTCCGTCCAGGGAAGAGGCTAACGCGGCACTGGAGGATATTGAACGGAAGTTCTGGGAGTCGCAGGAGCCTGGCGAAGCAAAGCACCGGGACGAAGAGTCCGGGCCCAAGCCTGTGCAGATATCCGTGAGCATTGACTTGCACGACGAGGAACAGCCTGAGCAGGTGGACAGCCCGGGGCACGGCACCCCCTATGGCGGGGAACTGTACAAGGAGGAGCTGAACTATGTCTTCAAGCCCTACCAGGAACAGGGAACGCGCTGGATACTCGGTCTGATGGCACAGCTTCTCGCAGGAAAGCCCGACAGCTGCGGCGAACCGCATGGTGGGCTTCTTGCCGACGACATGGGCCTTGGCAAGACGTTCATGGTGCTTGCGGCGCTCAATGTCTACTGCCACGCTGCACGGAGTCGGGGTGATCTCAAGCCCATGCTGGCAGTCATGCCCGTGGTGCTCCTCGAAAACTGGAAGGAGGAGATAGAGAGGGTCTTTCGCAAGGCGCCCTTTTCCGACATTGTTGTCCTGCAGGCAGGCAGCGATCTACCCAGGTATCGCAGGGAGAAAATGGGCAGGGAAAGTGTGGCCATGAGCGAGGACGACATGCCCTCGCTTTCCGCCATGCGCTATTCCCTGAAGGTTGGCATGCCCTTTGGGACGGAAAGGCTTGATATGCCCGGGCGTCTGGTCCTGACCAATTACGACACCCTGCGGGACTATCAGTTCTCCCTGAGCCTTGTGGACTGGGGATGCGTGATCTTTGACGAGGCCCAGGAAATCAAGAACCCCAACGCATTGAAGAGCAGAGCTGCCAAGGCGCTCAAGGCAGACTTTCGTCTTGCGGTAACGGGAACTCCGGTGGAGAACAGTCTCGGGGACTTCTGGTCCCTGTTTGACACGGTTCTTCCGGGGCTTTTGGGCGCGTTCCAGAGCTTCAACCGTACCTACGAGCTTCCGATCCGCAATGCAGCCACAGTGGAGGACAGAGACGCCACCAGAATGCGCGTGGGCAGGGAACTGCGCGCAAGGGTCGGGCAATACATGCTGCGCAGGACCAAGGAGGAAAAGCTCGAGGGCCTGCCCAGGAAAATTGTCCACGATGGAGAGGTGGAGAGGCAGTACTGCGCCATGATGTCCGGCAGACAGCTGGAGGTCTACAACAGTATTGTCGCAAAGGTGGCCATCGCCAGGGCCAGCGGCGATATAGGGGATCTGCGCGCGATTTTGCTGCCCAGCCTGCGCAAGCTCCAGAGTGTCTCGCTCCACCCGGCCCTTCTGGATGGGGAACCCTGGTGTGCCAGTATGGACAGGATTGAGGACGAGCTGCGTGAATCGGCCAAGCTTTCCCTGTTGCTCGATATTCTGAACGAAATCCGGGCCCGCAACGAAAAGGTCATTGTCTTTGTCATCAACAAGGCCCTGCAGCGCTTCCTGTCCGTTGCCCTTGGCAAGCTCTATGAGCGTGAAATCTTCATCGTCAACGGGGAAACGCGCGCAGTGGCCACAGGCAGTGGCAGGGGCAGCAAGAGCCGCATGGAGCTCATTCGCGACTTCGAAAGCCGCGAGGGCTTCCAGATCATCTGCATGTCCCCCCTGGCTGCCGGCGTGGGGATTACGGTCACTGGCGCAAACAACGTCATACATCTGGAACGGCACTGGAATCCGGCCCGCGAGGCCCAGGCCACGGACAGGGTGTACCGCATCGGAGCCACAAGGGACGTGCACGTCTATCTGCCCCTGCTCCTGCACCCGACACTCAAGTCCTTTGACGTGAATCTCAACGAGCTTTTGCGACGCAAGGTGGACCTCAAGGACGCAGTGGTGACTGTGGAAGACGTCCAGAGCACAGACTTCGACAGCCGTGACATGTTTGGCAGCGATGTGGTTTCCGGCAATGTGGATCCCGAATGGCTGGACTCCATGGGCTGGGAACTCTTCGAGGCGCTGATTGCCGCCATCGCGGCCCGCAAGTTCGGAGGAGCAGTCTATCTGACGCCACGTTCCGGAGACCATGGGGCGGACGTTGTCGTTCTGGGCGACAGGGGAGGTGTCGCCATTGAATGCAAGCTGTCCAGAAGAGCCTTTGGCAGAAGCGATGCGGCCTGCGCCCCATATACGGCCTGCAGGGAATACAGCGAACGCTACGGGAAGCCCTTTGACACGGCCATTTTGGCAGTGAACGCGCCAGCAGTGGAAAACAACGTGCTCGAAAGGGCAAAGGCACTCAACGTCACCATCTGGGACAAGAGCTACCTCGCGGACTGCCTTGCGCACATGGAAATACCCCTCACGGAACTTGAGACCCGTCTGCAGGAAGCAAGGCTCGAGATCTGACACTGGCACCCCCTGGCCCATCCTCTCCAAAGAAGAAATCTCCTCTGTGGGAGCCGGAGAAGCACCCGCAGAGGAGATCACCCATGCAGTGCAGCCAGATCACGCAGGCGTTCAGCCCCAGGGCCACCACAACGGCCAGAACATAGGTCGCAAGCACGGACATACGCTCCAGACAGAGGGCAACGACCAGGAAATAGCCTATGACGCCCCAGGTGGTGGCGATGACGCCGCGCAAAAAGCGGTGCAGGGCATTGTAGCCGGTCTGGGCATGGAGAAAGACAGCCAGTATGCAGGCAAAGGCCGGAAAGGGCGCAAGCAGGCCCACGCCTCCGGGCCCCATGCAGTGGGCAAGGCCCGTGATGGCAAGGATGACACCAACAGTCACAAGCATGCGCAGGGGGATGTCCCACCACTGGGCCGCCATGGCCGGAGGAGCATGGGGATCGTCCGGCCCGGCAAGCCACAGACAGAGCCCCTGAAGAAGCGCAATGGCCACAAGGCCAGTGCCCACTGTGAAGGGAATGCAGGCTAAAAGCGCCACGGAGGCAAAGTAGGTGGTCAGGGAGACAAGCAGCGTGGCAGGCAGCGAAAGCCGCGCAGCGCACAGGGCGTAGGCAAGGCAGAAAAGGGAAACGGTTCCCGTGCCCACCATGGAGGCGACGGCCGAGGTGGCTGCGTAGGCCGTGCCCTGCTCCAGGGCCAGAAAGACCGAGATGGGCCCGGAGGTGAGCGGCAGCCCCACAAGCCAGCCTCCGGCAGCAGGGCCGAAGCGGCGCGAAACAAGGGTGACCAGGGTGATGAGCAGCGGCCCCACGGTCAGCTTGAAAAGCAGCATGAGTCCCTACCTCCTCGCCAGGGCCTCGGGCTTGCAGGTCGCCCTGCCCTGTAGACGCTCGACTGTCCGGCACACGTGATCGTAGCCTATGCGCTCCTGTTCCAGGCGAACACCCTCGCCCCACAGGTTGGAGACAAGCCCCTCGTAGACGCTCCTTTCTTCTTGCGTGAGCAGGGCAAGCTCCGCCTGCGCGGGCTCAGGCTCCCGAACCCAGAGGTCCTTGTGCAGCAGAAGGGTCTCCCTGTCCATGAGAAAGGACGCGCAGTGGGGAAGGAGGGCACGCAGCTGGTTCAGGATGGCAAAGCCGTGCGTGTCCAGATCCCCCCAGTAGTAGACGGGAAGAGAGGAAAGCCAGGACACGGAGGCAAGGTTCTCGAAGCCGTACCCTGCCCCGAAGATCACAAGGGATGAGGGCACGGGGGGAAAGGCCAGGAAGTTTATCTCGTTCTCGGTCATGAAGACGCTGCGAAGCCCCGGGATGCGCAGGCTGGCAAAGTCCGTGTGCGGCATGGTGATGTCGCACGCGCCCCCGAAGCCTCCGGCAAGGTCCCTGTCCAGCAGCCGGAAGCGGACCCGCAGGGGCTTGTCGCGAAAGCCGTAGCGCCTGCAAAAGCCGGCCACGCCCCTGGCCTCGCCATCCACCGCCGCAGGGTCGAGCACAAGGTCGAAGAGCTCGGCCAGCACTGCCCTGTGCCGCTCCACGAACTTGGTGTGCACATGGGGAACGTCCATCTGGCGCAGATAGATGCCGGGCCTTGGGTGCGCCACCATCCAGTCCACAATGTCGAGGAGAAGAGGCCAGTCGCAGGCAAGCTCCAGGGCCTGCAGGGGACGCTTGGCAAGCCAGGGCACAAGTTTGGGCGCGCGCTCGAACGTCCTTTGGACAATCCCGGCAAAGACCCTTGCCTCGCGCGCCTTGCCAAGAAGCCTGAAGGCGTCCTCCCTTGTGTCCAGGAGAACTGCGCGAGGAAGCTCGTTCGCGCCAAGGACCCTGTCGTTCACAAGGGCCGTTTCCAGGCGAAAAAGCCCCCTGTCCGCGCAAGCCCCGAGCTCTGCCACCCAGGCCTGCGCCGCGGCAAAGTTCTCCCCGAGCTCGCGGCCCTTGGGGCCCTTCAGAGGCAGGCGCAGGGGAAAGGAGACAGTCTTGCCCTCCTCCTGGCAGTCCTTTGCAGGGCCTGCCAGGCCCTGATCCCGCAAGTACGCATTCACCATCTGCGCAAGGAGCTCGCCCCTGTCCCAGAGCCTTTGCACCCGCGCGCGGATATCGGCAGATCTGGTCCATTGCCCTGCTGGGCCCGCGCCCCCTTTTGCACTCATGCGTCTGTTACCTCGTCAGCCTTTTTGGGCAGGGATGCTCTCTGTTCGTCCCTTTCGCCTTCCAGCTGCTGGCGTTCGCGGTACTCCTCGATGGTGAGGTTGAGCAGGGAGGAACTCTTGCCGTCCAGGTTCTGCACATAGCCCACATGGGCCACAAAGGGCTCGATGATGTGGATCTTCTGCAGGGGCGTCACGATGAGCAGCTGCAGCCCAAGCTGCTCGAAAAGCCGCAGGGCATACTGCGCGGACTCGTCCGAGCCGCGGCCAAAGGCCTCGTCAATGACCACAAAGCGGAAGGAGCGGGAGCGCACGTTGCCCCATTCAAGGCCAAACTGGTAGGCCAGGCTCGCAGCCAGCACCGTGTAGGCCAGCTTTTCCTTCTGGCCGCCGGACTTGCCGCCCGAGTCCGCGTAGTGTTCGTACTCGCTGTCGTCCTCGCGAAAGCGCTCGCTGGCAGCAAAGACAAACCAGTTGCGCACGTCCGTGACCCTGGCTGTCCAGCGCCTGTCCGCCTCGGCGCTGTCCCTGCGGCCGCGAAAGCGCTCGATGATCTTCTGCACCTGCAGGAACTTGCTCTCGGAGTACTGGCTGTCCTCGCTTGCCGTGAGCGAGCCCTCGGTGCAGGCCCGAAGCTCGCTCTGGAACTCGCGGATGTCCTGGTCCGTGTTTGTCTGGGCCTCCAGGCGGATGTAGCGGCCCGGGTTGTAGTCTATGCCCGTGAGCGAGGCGTTGATGCTGGCAATGCGCTCGCGGATGGTCTCCCGCTCCCTGGCCAGCTGGGAGTTGAAGTTCGCCACCTCGCGGATGGTGTTCTCGTTGAGCATTTCCTTGAACCTGCGCTCGAAGCGCGGCAGGTCGTCGGCCTTGAGGGCAGTGAGCATGGCGCGAAACTCGTCCGCGGACTCGAGGCTCGCGTCCACCTCCCTGGTTTCCAGGGGCCACTGCGCGCGGTAGTCGGACATGGCGGCCACAATGCGGTCGCTCGCGCGCCGTATCTTGTCCTGCTCGTTGTCGTACCTCGACTGCAGGCTCTCGCGCATCCTGCGCTCCTCGCTGTCGCAGGTGTCGAGCGTAAGGGGTGCCACCTTCTTGCGCAGGTCGGCAAGGTCCGCAAAGCGCGCCTTCTGCTCGGGCGTGGCCTCGGCCGCAATCCTGTCGGCCTTTTCCCTATCCCTTTGTGCCTGCTCGATCCTCTCTCCTGTGCGCGAGCGCTTCTCCTTGTTTTTGTCGAGCTCTGCCTCCACCTTCTTCTGGGCCCTTTCCACGTCGGCAAGACTGGCGCGCAGGGCCTTCAGCTTGTCCGAGGTTTTTTCAAGCCGCGCCTGCTCGTCCTTCAGGCGCTCTATTTCCACAAGGATGGGCGCAACGTCCTGCTCCTGGAAGTCGCGGTACTCGTCGAGCTTGGAAATGGTGTCGAGCTTCTTGCGGATTTGGGCCTGGCTTGCCTGCAGATTGCGAAGCTTTGTGTCTGTTTCGGCAATGCTCTTGTCCAGGGCAAGAGCGTCCCTCTCCAGAGCCGCTATCTTTTCCGTGTTGCTCCAGCCGAGCACAAAGTGCCTGCGATCGTTCAGGCCATGGCGATCGTCCTTCTCGTGCCTGCCGCCAGGGGATTTTATCTGGCCGTGAATGGTGATGGCGCGGGCCTCGCGCCTGAAGGCATCCTGGGTCGTGCAGCAGGCCAGGTTGAAGCGGTTGGCAAGCTCGCGCTCAAGCCAGTCGTAGAGGGGCGAGTCGGGCTTGATCTGCACCTTGCGGACCAGGGAGTGAGGGTGAAGCTCCTCTCCTTGCCCGCGCGCGTCCGGACGCACCCTGTAGTACACACGCCTGCCCTTGAGATGCGTCTTGTCCACCCAGGCGGCAACCTTGGCGTAGTGCTCGTCCGGCACAAGCAGGGAAAGGCCAAAGCCGTGCAAGAGGCGCTCTATGGCCCCTTCCCAGTCCTTTTCCTCCTTGCGCACGCGGATGAGCTCGCCGGCAAAGGGCATGGCGGCCTCGGGAATGGCCAGCTCCGCGCACATGGTGCGCCTGAGCTCCACCTGGCGCTCGTCGATGTTGCTGCCCCTGGCCTTCAGGCC
>CALVGM010000138.1 GCA_944327095.1 uncultured Desulfovibrio sp.
TCTATGAGATCCAGTGTCTCGCTGTGTGCTGCTCCCTGTTCGTCGCTCAGCATCAGCAGTTGTTCCGTAGCCATCTTCTACTCCTCGTCAAGGCCGAGATCGGCCAGCAAACGCGCGCGCAATGCCTCGTCCTGCACGATTCTCTGCAGCTTCTTTCTGAATTCCGGAATGTTGCTCAGAGGACTCTTCAGGGCCTTGAGAGCCGCGCGCAGCTCCATGAGCTGTCTGAGCTCCGGGACGCTGTCCACGATAACGTCCGGGCTGAAGTCGTTCATGTTCTCGAACTTGAGGCTGACTGCCAGCTCATCGCTGTCCGGAGAGTCCTGCAGTCTGTTGGGAACAGTCATCTCGAGCGTGATGCCCTGGCCCTGCATGACTTCGTCGAAATTGTCCTTGGCCACGTTGATGGGCTTGCGCTCCTCTACCGGAACGCTGTCCGCGCGCAACGTGAAATCGCCGATGACAAGTGTCTTGAGAGGAAGCTCAACATCTTCCTGTACGTCGCCTATGGCAGGACGGTAGACAATATTGATGCGTTCCTTGGGTGCAATGGAAGTTTCCTTTGACATTGATACTTCTCATAGGGTTAGAGGTTGCAAGAAAGACATCGGCGCCATGGGGGCATGCGCTGGATGTGACTTTACGATACGGATTGTTCCACAAGGGAGAGCGCTGCGGCAGGACGCAGGCGGATCATGTGCCCGAGGGCCTCGCTGCGCATGTCGTCCGCACCGCTACGCGCGAGGATTTCCCAGGCCTCCCAGGCAAGGGAGGATTCCCATGTGTCGAGATCGTGGCCAAGCAGGCTGGAGCGCAACTGTCCGGCCACAACTGTAAAAATGTCGCTTTTGCCCTTCTGGGCAGCCCTGCGGGCTGCGTCGAGCAAAAGACAGAAGTCCGCCCTCCCCTGTCCTGCGGGCCTTTCGCGCGCGTCTGCGCAAGCAGGGGTATCCGCCGCTCTTTCAGGGATCTGTTCGGGAGGGCCGGCAGGACCTGCCAGGGGCTTTTGCCCTGCAACAGGGCGCGCAGACGCCCCGGTGTCGGCAACGACATGCGTTTGTTCCGGCACAGACCCTGGCTCCGGCTTTTGGGAAGCGGCAAGGCGCTGCCGAAGCCAGGCTGCTGCAAGCTCTCCAGCCATGGGAGAGCCATCGGCAAAGCGTGTCGACAAGAGTGTGGGGTGCAGACGCACAAGATGTTCCGTTTCCCCTGCCATGCGCTGCGCGCTCTCCTTTTCTCCCATGGTCTCGAGCACACGGACCAGGGCATGGGCCGCATCAAGCCAGAATCGGTTTTCGCGCAGCGCCCTTTCGGCCCTGAGCGCTGCGGCTGCGTCCGCGCGCGGGGATTCCTGCAGCTGGCGGATGCCCTCGCGCTGCGCGATTTCCGGGGCCGGCATGTGGCTTATTCCTTCCTCGTCCGCCTGCGGTGCTCTGGCAACGGCAAGCCAGAGGCTCTGGCACAGGGCAGCGCAGCGCAGCGGATGCCATGAGCCCTCGCTGGCAAAGCGTTCCGCGGCAAGTGCCAGCTGCTCCAGGGCCCGGTCCAGAAGAACCGCTGCGGAAACGTCCCCGTCCGCGTCCTGCTCCTTCCGTCCTGCCTGCGCCCGTACTGTTCCTGGCGCAGAGGCGTTCAAGGCAGAGCCTGTCTGACTCTGGACCTGATCCTGCCCCGACAAGGCCTGCTGTGTGTCCGGGGCTTTCCTGGCTGCTTGTGCGGTTTGGACATTGTCGCCCTTCCTGGCCAGGAAAGCTCTGCTGCCCGCATCCTCACTGTCCTGCTGTTCCCTGCCTTCCTCTTCTTCCCCGGCAAGGGCATGCTGCGCCTCCTGTTCCTCAAGGTATTTTTGCAGGACCGGGAGGGGCGGTGCCTTGCGCTCCTCTGCTCCGCGCAATTGCTCGGCAAAGCGCTGCAGATCGCGCAGTATTGGGGCCCGCTCGCCCAGGCGTTCGTCCAGGGCCTCCTGCAGATCGCGTACCATGCTCCCGAAAAGCTCGGCAAGGTCTGCATGGGGCGTTTCGTCCACGTACTGGCGCACAAAGTCCCCGGCCTGCTCGTGCCACCAGACAAGAGCGTTGATCCTGCCCCGCATGCGCTGCGCAGGCGGCTGCATACTCTCCCATTGCAGGCACACCATGTCGCGCACGACCCCGGTGCCTTCCACAAGGCCTGCCAGGCCCTGCGTGCGCATGAGCGCCACTGCCAGATAGACAGCTGCCTGCAGGTGCTTGCAGCTGGTGCGCAGCACCGCGTCCGCAAGCGTGGCCATGTTCTCCCAGTTTGTGCCCTTGCCCGAGGCGGACACCTTGCCGAGATGGCTTGCGCAGTCCATGAGTTGCTGAAACTCATGGCTGTCTTCCGGATGGATCGGGTGTTCTATGGTGACACGCCCTGCGTCGGAAAGGTTCATCGTCTGTTCTTCCCCCCGAAACCGCAAAAGGATCCCAAGAGCCCTGCCATGCGCAGGCTTGGGCTGGATGGTCGTGGCGGCAGGGGTGCAAGCGGCTGGGCAGGCTGGGTCGTGTCCAGGCTCTCGTTGGGCAACCCGGGCATGACAGGGATCTGCAGCCTGCGGGCAAAGGCCACAAGGGCGGCAAAAAGCCCGGGAGCGGCCAGATGCGTGTCCAGACAGGCCGGCAGGGCCAGGACATCCTCCTCAAGCCTTGCTCCCATGCCGCTTTCCGGGGCCCTGTCCAGCGTGCAGGTCGCCACAAAGAGTCGCGTCTCGTCCTCCCACAGGCTGTAGGCATTGAAACGCGCCCGCTCGCGCTCCAGACCGGGGTACATGCCTTCCCAATACAGGCAGGTCAGTTCGCGCAGCATTGTGCTTGCGCAGCACAGTCCCTCGAGGCCGAAGAGGCGCACGAGAGCTATGGCGAGGTACACTCCGGCATACAGGTGCTTGCCCTGAGAGCAGAGAATTTCCCTGCAGACTATGGCAACGTGATCCCATTGCGGGGCAAGACCCTTGCCCCTGCGGCGGATCTGGTCCTGCAGATAGAGGTATTCCAGCCCGGACGAGGGGTCCTTGCCTGCCGGATTGTCGCAGCCGAAGACAGGGACCCGTCCGGCATCCGTGAACTTGGAGGGAGCGTCCATATCAGTTCCCGCTGGTTATCCGCTGGGGAAGCGTCATCTTCTTCACCTCGATGAAGTTGATGACAGGCCCCGCGCCGGACATCTTCATGCCTGTGGACAGGCTGGTTATGCCAAGATCGCGCAGCTCTTCCTCGTAGGCCGGGAAGTCGTCCGCCCTGAAGGTCACCCTGCCCGAACGGAACATGCGCAAAAGTTCCGGGAAGGCCCCAGAGCCGTGGAATTCCTTGCGCAGCGTCACTGTGCGCAGGTGGATGTCCAGACGGGCCTCGTTGCACTCGTCGAAGCTCCAGGTAAAGTTGCGCGAGACACGGTTGTTGTAGTTGTCCAGGGTCTGGACCGGCCTGTCCTGGCACATGAGCGAGACAGTGGTCAGGAAGGGCCTGTCCTTGGCCTCGCGATTGACTGTGGTGGGTTCGGCCGAAAGGCGCACACGGTGCTGCTTGCCTGTGGCAAGCGGCTGTCTTGAGGGACAGCTCAGGCTGCCCAGGAAGGCCGATGTGAGGGGCAAGTCCGTGCCGAGGAAGGAGGCCGCCGTGTAGCGTCTGCCGCGCTTGATCACAAAGGGCTGCCCGGAGCCCTTCAAAAAGGCCGGTATGGCCCCGTCTCCAGCATCGCACAGGGCGTGGTACTGCTTTTCCACAGGCGTTTCTTCTGCCACCGTGTACACGTCCGCCACCCAGATGCGCTGCAGTTCCTCCAGGGACTGGCGCA
>CALVGM010000139.1 GCA_944327095.1 uncultured Desulfovibrio sp.
GACCTCGGAAAATTCCGTCCCGGTCTCGCGATCCTCCTCGAGCCACAGGGACGGGGAGAGCACCTGCACGGGCAGGGGCGCGCGACCGTCCGTAGTGCGCACAAAGCGCGCGGCAAAGATGGCCGCAAGGTGCGCGGAAAGGCCGAGGCCGGCCACATAGACATGCTGCTCACTGTAGAAGGCAAGGGCCAGAAGCCGCGCAAGCTCGTGTATGTCCGAGCTGAACATGTCGTAGAAATCCCCTGTGACCTTCAGGGAAGCGTCTGCGCGCTGGGCAATGAGTTCGGGACAGTCGTCCTTGAGACCAAGTTCGAAGGGCATGGTTGACCTCACTGTGTGCTTCACTGCCGGGCTTGTTTGCCCGACAGGGGCAACTCAATAAGCCAAAGAGGCTTTTGGATCAAGGGCACGGGAACGTGTGACAAAACAGAAAAGCCTGTACAAACAGCGACTTGGATGCAGTTTTCTGGGCAGGTTGCGTCTGTCCGAAGGAAGGGAGCGCAAGGAGCCTGAGGAAACTGCATGCAAGACACAAAGATTGAACAATATTTCAAAAAGTCAAGGCCATGCGAAGGCCCCACAGGCAGTGGGTGCCCAGTTGAGACCTGGGATGCGCCACGCCCCCTGGCGTCCACTTTTTCTTTTGCGCGCTTGCTGCTAGAAGGATCCCATCATGTTCACTGCCGCCGACTACATACGGACGCTTCTTGAAAAGGATGTCTATGCCCGCGCGATCACCTGCCACAAGGTCCTCGAGGAGGAGCCTGCCCGCCTGGGCCGTGTGGCAAGGCCCTACCCCAGGGCCATAGGCGAGGTTCTCGAACGCATGGGCGTAGCCAGCCTCTACAGCCATCAGGCCCGGGCCATGGACGCCATACGGGCAGGCAGGGACGTGGTGGTGACAACGCCTACGGCCAGCGGCAAGACCCTTGTCTACAACCTGCCCTTTCTGGAAAGGCGGCTGCTCGACCCGGACGCCACGGCCCTCTACATCTTTCCCCTGAAGGCCCTGGCCCAGGATCAGAAAAAGACCCTGGAAAGCCTCACCTTGGGCTGGCCCGAGCACGCGCGGCCAAGGGTGGAGCTCTACGACGGGGACACGGAGCCGGCAGCAAGGACAAGGATACGCAAGAACCCGCCTGCCGTGCTGGTCACGAACCCGGAAATGCTGCACCTGGGGATCCTGCCCTGGCACGAGCGCTGGACAACCTTTCTGGCCTCGCTCTCGCTCATAGTCCTGGACGAGGCCCACATCTACCGCGGGGTCTTTGGCGCGCACATGGCCTGCCTTCTGCAGCGCCTCGAGCGCGTGTGCGCGCGCTACAATGCCCATCCCGTGCGCGTCTTGTGCACAGCCACCCTGGGAAACCCCGGGCAGCTCGGGCAGCTCCTCCTTGGGCTTGACCAGGAGCCTCTGGTTGTCTCCGAGTCCGGTGCGCCCAGGGGCAAGAGGCACATGCTGTTCATGGACCCGGAAACAAGCGCCTCGACCCTGGCCATTTCCCTGCTCAAGGACGCGCTCGACAAAAAGCTGCGCACCATTGTCTACTGCAGGTCCAGGCGCATGACCGAGCTTGTGAGCCTGTGGGTCTCGCAGCAGGAAAGGAGCCTTGCGCGGCGCATCTCTGCCTACAGGGCGGGCTATCTGCCGGAAGAGCGCAGGGACATAGAGGCCCGCATGGCCTCCGGGGAGCTTTTGGCCGTGGTGAGCACCTCGGCCCTGGAGCTTGGCATAGACATAGGCGCGCTTGATGTGTGCATCCTTGTGGGGTATCCTGGCAGCGTCATGTCCACCCTGCAGCGGGGCGGGCGTGTGGGCCGCAAGGGCCAGGAAAGCTGCGTTGTGCTCATAGGCAGCGAGGACGCCCTGGACCAGTACTTTGTGCACAATCCCGAGGAATTCTTTGCCAGGCCCCCGGAAAGGGCCATGCTCAACCCGGACAATCCCGTGATCCTCGCAAGGCACCTTGAGTGCGCGGCAGCGGAATCTCCCCTGAGGCTTTCGGAAAAGTGGCTGCTCAGGGACAACGTGCGCGCTCTGGCCAAGGAGCTTGCCAGGGAGGGGAAGCTTCTTGTGCGCGACACTGGGCAGGAATACCTTGCGGCGCGCAAGAGGCCGCAGCGCGACGTGAGCCTGCGAGGGAGCGGGGCCTCCTTCCAGATAGTGGACGAGGCAGGCCGCATCATTGGCTCGGTGGACGCGCACCAGGCCTTTCGCGAAACCCACGAGGGCGCGGTCTACATCCACAGGGGCAGGTCCTACATCATAAGGAAGCTGGACATTGGCGCGCGCATGGCCTGGGCAAGTCCGCAGCGCTGCCACTGGCACACCAACGTGCGCACGCAAAAGACCACGCAGATCATGAGCACAAGGCTCGAGGGCACGGTCTTTGGCATGCCCGTCTACCTTGGTACCCTCAAGGTCACGGAGCTCATCACGGGCTTCGAGCGCAGAGAAAACGCCTCGCGCAGGCTGCTGGACATACAGCCCCTGGACATGCCCCCGCAGATCTTCGAGACAGAAGGCTTGTGGATGTGCATCCCGGAGGCGGCCAGGCTTGCCTGCGAGGACAAGTTCTACCACTTCATGGGCTCCATACACGCCCTGGAGCACGTGTCCATAGGCCTCATGCCCCTCCTGGTCATGGCGGACAGGAACGACTTTGGAGGCATCTCCATCCCCATGCACCCGCAGATCGCGGGGCCTGCGGTCTTTGTCTACGACGGGCTGCCCGGAGGCGCCGGCCTGTGCGCCTCTGCCTTCACCCGCCTGGACGAGCTGCTTGTGGCAGTGGAAAGAACCCTTGAGCAGTGCCCCTGCGAGACAGGCTGCCCCTCCTGCATACAGTCGCCCAAGTGCGGCTCCGGCAACCGCCCCCTGGACAAGCAGGGCGCGCTTCTTCTTGTGCGCACCATTTTGTCCGGCAAAAACGAGGGGTCTACCCAAAACCTTGTCTGGAAAAGATGCGAGAAGGATCCCTTTGCCCTGGAGGAGGCAACGACTTTGCCCACAGGGGAGAGCCTGGAAGGCCGGGAGAAGGCGGATGGCGGAGAAGAGGCTTGCGAAAAGCCCGGCGCACAGATGTTCGGCACAGGCTGTGACCTGGCAGGCAATGATGCCGGGGAAGGGGAAGCAGATCCCCAAAATGGCCGGGCAGAAGGCTGGCCGGAGGGACGGAACGACGACAGGATGGACGGCCGGGAGAAAGGCTGGGAAGGGAAGCCTGCGCAACGAAAGGCGTCCGCAACGAAGGCCGGATTTGGGCCAGTCCCTGGCCCCGGGCAGGATTTGGACAGCGTGGCAGACAGCGCAGAGGACAAGGGCTCTTGGGATGCCTGGCCGGAGTTCCAAGATCCAGCGCGACCTTCGCAAGATCTACAGGAACAGCAAGAGTCCGGGACAGAAGCTTGCGTACAAAAGACGGGCTCCGCAAGACACAGGCAGACAAAGGCCAAAAAGGCCAGGAGCGGGCTTGCCAGGGGCGGACTCATGAGCCTTCTTACGCCCTCCATGCTGGCCGGCACGGGCTTTTGCGCGGAAGAGGTCGCAGGGGACGAGCAAAGGGAGTCTGAACAGGAAGACGTTTTGGATTCTTTTGCGATCGATGCTGCGAATGATATTGCGAATGATATTGCGAGTGATGCGCAGGACACGTCCGCCTTTCGGAACAGACAGGCAGAGGAAGCGCCAAAACCTGGGCAAGATCCTGGACAAAATCCTGCGCCAAAAGTCGCGCGCAAGCCCAGAACCTATCCCGGGCCTGTCATGGTCTTTGACGTGGAGACACGCTACTCCGCAGCCGAAGTGGGTGGCTGGCAAAACGCGGCGCGCATGGGAGTGAGCGTGTGCGTGTGCTGGGACGGCTCGCAGTACAGGGCCTTTGCCCAGGAAGAGCTTGGGGAGATGTTTGCCCTGTGGAAAGGGGCAGGCCTTGTGGTCGGCTTCAATTCCAGCCGCTTCGACATGCATGTGCTTGCGCCCTTTGCGCCCTATCCGCTGAAGAATATCCCCCATCTGGACATCCTGAGCGAAGTGTACCGCTACCTGCACTACAGGGTGTCCCTGGACAACCTGGGAGCAGCCACCCTTGGCTGCGGCAAGAGCGGTGACGGCCTCAAGGCCCTCAAGTGGTGGAAGGAGGGCAGGGTGGATCTTATCCGCAGCTACTGCCAGATGGACGTGGAGATCACAAAGGGGCTCTGGGACTTTGGCAGAAGGCACGGCTATCTGCTCTTTGCCAACAAGGCAGGGCAGAAGGTGCGCGTGCCAGTGCGCTGGTAAAAAAGCCCCCGGAGAACCGGGGGCAGAGGCCTACTTCTCCAGGGCAGTGATTTTTTCGTGGAGCCAGGCGTTGACAGGGGCAGCAATGCCGTATTTTTTTGCCTTGGCAAGCAGGGTTCCGGAAAAAAGCTCCACTTCGGTGGGACGATGCGCAAGGGCGTCCTGGCGCATGGAGGGCATGCTCTCGGGGCTCAGGGCGTCCGCCAGGGCCACGTATTCGTCAAAGTCCCTCTGGTTCAGGGCAATGCCTTGGGCGTTGGCCACAGCCGCGGCCTCGCGCATGGCGTCCTTGAAGATCTCTCTTGGCCTTCCCTCGTGCTGCAGGGTGCCGTAAGTGCCCACAAAGACTGTGATAGTCTGGTAGATGCCGCAGTTGAACATCCACTTGGCATAGAGCCTGTGCGAAATGTCCCTGTCTACCATGTGGGGTATGCCAACTTCCGCGAAAAAGGCCGCAAGGTCCTGCACTGTGTCAGACAGCTCCTCCCTGTCCGTGCCAATCACGAGCTTGCCGTGCTGGGCACAGGTAAGCTTCTGGTCCACGCGCAGGGCATCCATGCCTTGCGCTATGCAGTGGACGACGCGCGCCATGGGGTAGGCCGCGCGCAGCATTTCCTCGCTTGTGACCCCGTTCAGAAGGGAGATGATGATGGTCCCCTCGCCCACGTGGTTGGCAATGTCCCGTATGGCCTGCTCAAGGCCCGTGGCCTTCACGCAGACCATGACAAGGTCCGCCTTGTGCGCGGGCTGTTCCTCGGGAGTGACCAGAGGCAGGTCGAGGCGCTCATTGTTGCAGAAGATGCCTTCCCTGGCGTAGCGCTTCTGGCGCTCTGCGTCGGCAATGCAGGCCAGGGTGCACAAGTCCGGGCGTTTGTGGAGATCGCGGGCGTGCAGGATGCCAAGGGCGCCAAGGCCTATGAGGGAAACGCGGAC
>CALVGM010000140.1 GCA_944327095.1 uncultured Desulfovibrio sp.
TGGCAGGTGCGCGACAACAGCTGGTTCGTGAACGAGCAGTGGGTAGACGAGTGGCTTTTGCAGCTCTACACGGCCCACGAGCGCAAGATGGGGCACTTCGAGGACGAGTACGGGGAAAAATTTTACCTCAAGCACATTGCCGCCTACATGACCTGGCTTGACGCTGCCAGGCGGGCCATGAACAACGTGCACGTGAAGGTCTCGGACGCAAACCGCTCCGACGCCATCGATGTGGACCTCATTCTGGACATCGGCAATTCCCGCACAACAGGCATCCTGGTCGAGACCTCCTCCAACAAGAAGACCGATCTGAACGACAGCTATCTGCTTGAGCTGCGCGATTTGAGCAACCCCAACCACATTTCCACGGATCCCTTTCAGACCAGGGTGGAATTTGTGGACATGAGCTTTGGCAGCGACATGCTCTCGCGCAGGTCAGGTCGCAGGACGCCGGCCTTTGCCTGGCCCTCCTGCGTGCGCGTTGGGCCCGAGGCCGTGCGCCTTTCCACCTATGCCACCTGCGCCGAGGGCAACACGGGCATGTCCAGCCCCAAGCGCTACCTCTGGGACGAGCGGCGCTGGACACAGAGCTGGCGCTACAATACCGGCACCAACACAGAGCCCATGGTCACCCTCGGCCTCTTTCCCCGCCAGCTCAACGAGGAAGGGACGCCTCTGGCCTGCTTTCGGGACAACCAGCTGCGCCGCTACCTCCCCACCCCGGCCCTGCGCCAGCAAAAGCCCGATCCCCTCTTTGGTTCCTACTTCACCAGATCCTCGCTCATGATGTTCATGGCAGCGGAGATCCTGACCCAGGCCCTGGTCAACATCAACTCTCCTGCCAGCCGCAACAAGCGCCTGCTCTCCGACAAGCCGCGCCACTTGCGCCGCATCATCTACACTGTGCCCACTGCCATGCCCGTGGCCTCCAGGCGCATCCTGGAGCGCTGGGTCAACCTGGCAGTCCACACCGTGTGGACAGGCCTTGGCTGGAACTCGGCAAAGGACGGCAGAAGCGCCGACGACTTCCACTACCAGACCCCGCCAGAGGTGCTCTGCGAATGGGACGAGGCCAGCTGTTCCCAGCTTGTGCTTCTCTACAACGAAATCATGGTCAAGCACGTGGGCGACGCCAGCCAGTACTTCAACCTCTTTGGCAGAAAGCGCCAGGTCAAGGGCTCGGACAAGCCCATGCCCTCGGTGCGCATAGCCTCCATTGACGTGGGCGGCGGCACTACGGACCTTTCCATCACCACCCACGTGCTCACCTCCGGACCCTCGGAATCCGCGCGCATTGTGCCGCACATGGAATTTCGCGACGGCTTCAACCTGGCTGGCGACGAGATTGTGCGCGAGGTGGTGCGCACCATGGTCATTCCCGCTCTGGAAAAGACCCTTGAGCAGCACAATCTCGCCCCCCGCAATGCGATCCTCTCCCTGTTCGGGCGCTACACCCAAAACAAGACCGAGGAGCAGCGCGTGCGCCAGGGCCAATTTGTGCGCCAGGTAGCCGTTCCGGCAGCCCTTGGCATACTGCACGCCTGCGAGCTCATGGACAGGGGCCGCCGCCGGGTGTATGTGTGCAACGTGGGCCACTTTGGCGGAACGCCGGCCCCGGAGACAAAGTCCCGCGCGCAAAAGGACGCGCAGCCCAAGGACACCCCAAAGACAGAGGAAAACACCGAGGACAGCGGCCGCATTCCCTACACGCCGGACCAGCTCTCGCCCCATCCCCAGCGCAAGGTCATGGAGTACGCGCAAAACATCCTGCGCGACTGCGGGGCCCAGGACGACATCGATCTCAACGAGGCGCGCCTTGTCTTCTCCCTGGACGCTGTGAGCGAGTGCATACGCAGGACCCTTGGCGACACGCTCTCCAGCCTGTGCGAGATGGTGAATCTCTACGACGCGGACCTGCTCCTGCTCACCGGACGCCCCAGTTCCTGGAAGGGAGTCATTCAGACAGTCTATGCCAAGACACCCCTGCCCCCGAGCCGCATCATAGCCATGCGATCCTACAACGTGGGCAGCTGGTACCCCTGCGCGGATCTCTTCGGGCGCATAGCGGACCCCAAGACCACTGTGGTAGTGGGCGCCATACTGTGCTCCCTGTCTTCCGGAAACCTGGAGGGCATCAACTTCGACGCTGCGCGCATGCGCATGACCTCCACGGCCCGCTACGTAGGCGAGCTCAACCTGCAGGGACAGCTCGAGGCAGCCAAGGTCTGGTTTGTGGTCAACGAGGACGGCAGCCTGGAGCCCGAGGAGCAGACCATTACCTACCACAGCCCCATCACCGTGGGCTACCGCCAGCTGGCTGTGGAACGCTGGCCTGCCTCCGCCTACTACAAGCTTGACTTCCAGGACAAGACAGGCTCGGGCCCTTACAGGGTCAAGGTGGCCCTTTCCCGCGACGAGTCGCGCACAAGGCCGCAAAACGACGAGGAGCCTGCCCAGGCAGAGGGGACCATCCTGGTGCGGGAAATCCTCGGCCCGGACGGGCGCGTCATTCCGCCAAGATACATGCAGGCCAACCTGCAGACCCTGCCGAGCATAGACGGCTACTGGCTCGATTCGGGCATCATCACCGAGAGCTAGGCCTTCTGTATGCCGGGTCCGATTTTTTCCGAACTTGCGGGAGTTGTTATGAGAGACAAGGACAGGGAACTTGCCCAGTTGTGCACAAAATGGGGGCAGTCCGTGCGCGAGGCCGAAAAATGGCTGAACGACAACAGGGAAAGCGTTGGCGGCGAGTGCGATCTGCTCTGCAAGAACATGCGCGCCCAGGCCCGCATGTACAACCGTCTTGCCACAGCGGCCCTGCGCAAGATGTGCGTGGGTGTCTTCGGGCCAAGCCAGGCCGGCAAGAGCTACCTCATCTCCGTGCTTGCCAAGGACAGGCAGGGCGATCTTGTGGCCGACTTCATGGGCAGACAGATCGACTTTATCGAGGAGATCAATCCCCAGGGGGGCAAGGAATCCACAGGCCTTGTAACCCGCTTTACCACCACACCTCCGGCAGGGATTACGGCGGACAAGCCCGTGCGGCTGCGCCTGTTCTCCGAGATGGACCTTGTGCGCGTGTTTGCCAACACCTACTACGCGGACTGCGACCACAAGAAGCCCCCGGTGCTCGAGGACATTGTCAACGCCCTGAAGGAGCTGGAAAAATACGCCCAGGACAGCCCAGTGAACGGCATCACCTCCGACGACGTGGAGGACTTGCGCGAGTACCTGCAAAAGAACTTTGCCTCGCGCCCGAGGCTGCAGACTCTTTCTCTTGTGTACTGGAACAGGGCCATGGAACTTGCCCCGCGCCTCAAGCTCAGCGACAGGAAGCAGCTTTTCGGCCTCATCTGGGAGAATATTCCGGAATTCGACACCTACTTCTACACCCTGGCCAAGGCCCTGGAGGATCTGGGAAGCCCTGCCGAGGTCAACTGCCCTCTGGAAGCGCTCCTGCCGCGTTCCAAGAGCATCATCGATGTTGCCCTGCTCGCGCCGGACGCCCAGGGCGCGGACGAGCCCCTGGAGATATCGAGCCTTGACGGCAAGAGCCTTGAGCTTCCCCGCCGCCTTGTCACTGCCCTGACAGCCGAGCTCACCATCTACATGCCCCACGAGCCGGACGCCTTCTTTGCCTACACGGACCTTCTGGACTTTCCTGGCTACAGGTCGCGTCTCAAGACCAACGACTTGCGCGAGGCGCTCACAAGCCCAGGCGCGCTGGAAAAGACCTTCTTTCTGCGCGGCAAGGTGGCCTACCTTTTCGAGCGCTACTGCGACGAGCAGGAGCTCACAAGCATGCTTTTGTGCATAGGCCCGAGCAACCAGGAGGTACAGGACCTGCCGGGGGCCATCAACAACTGGATCTGCCTGACGCAGGGGGAGACGCCGCAAAGCCGCAAGGGGCACGCGCCAACCCTCTTCTTCATCCTGACCAAGGTTGACATGGAGTTTGCCCGCAAGCGCGGCACGGAATCCGGGGACGGGGACAATGTCAACAGCTGGGACATACGCCTGGCCTCCTCGCTCACCAACTTCTTTGGCGCCCAGTACGACTGGCCGTCCAACTGGGACGGCAGGCCCTTCCGCAACGTCTTTTTGCTGCGCAACCCCAACTTCCTCTGCGACGCGGTCTTCACCTTTGACAAGGACTGCCGCGAGACAGCCATACGGCCTGACATTCGCGAGACTGTGGAAAGGGTGCACAGCGACTTTCTCCACTCCGAGCTTGTGCGCGCGCATTTCGAGGACCCGGAAGAATCCTGGCAGGCAGCCATCAAGCTCAACGACGGCGGCATAGAGCTCTTGCGCAAAAAGCTCGCCCCCATCTGCGACCCGGACCGCAAGTACAACCAGACCAGGGATAGGGCCTTCGAGATCAGCCAGAAGATTGTGGCCCGCCTTGAGCCCTACTACCGCGCGGACGACATGGACGAGAGGAAGAAGCAGAAGGAGAAGCTTGCCAAGGAGCTTCTGACAACCCTGGCCAGGGTTGTGTCCCGCCAGCAGTTCGCGGACCTGCTCTCCCGCTTCCTTGTCAGCGACTACGACCTCTACAAGATGGCCGACGAGTGCGCGGAGATTCCCGAGGCGGACGCGGACAAGGCCGCTCCCCAGCAGACCGTGGTGGGCACGGCCATGGACGCGGACGACATTCTGGGATCGCTCTTTGGTCCAGGTCCCGTGACGGACGACACTGCGTCTGCGGACGCAGGGACGTCCGGGCCAGAAGCCGCGCAGGAAGAGGCCAGGACCGACACGGACCAGGTTTCCGTCTTTTGCCGCAAGGCAGTGAACCACTGGTTCGAGACCGTGCGCGCCCAGGCGGAGCTGCCCTATCTGCCAAGGATCTACAATGTCACGCCCGAATTTCTGGACTCCTTTGCCCAGGAGCTCATTCAGGGCGCGCGCCACGCCCGCCTGCTCGACGAGATGCGCGAGGCTGTGCGCAAGATAAGCTCGTTTCGCAACATCACCCGCGAGGTCGCGGCCTGGCGCATGGCAAGCGAGGCTGCCTACCGCATCAACAGCTTTGTGTCCTGGCTTGGGCACGACGCGCGCATAGGCCAGAAAACGGCCATTGTCTACAACGGGACCATGCAGGAGCTCTTTGTTCCGGCCAAACTGGAATTTGGCGAGCACGGAGAGCCCATTGTCCCGGCCCAGCAGCAGCAATACGACAGGCCCTATTCCATGAGCTGGCTCATGGCCTTTTACGACACAGTCACCACCAGCCTCAACGAGCACGGGGAAGACTTTGATCCTGTGCAGAACAAGCGCCTCGGAGCCATCATTGCCAGCCTGAAGATCTGACTCTGATCCTCGGGCCACATCTCCTCGCAACAGACACGAGTTTCCGGGCGTCTGGAAACCTTCCATACAGGGAGCCACGCATATGCAGGTCAGCATTGCCAACGATGGCCGCTTTTCCAGCGGACACGCCTTTATCACGGTTCAGGACTGCCCGCCTCCGGGCGACAGCCCCTGGTTTTATCTGCGCCGCGCCTCGGACCGCATGTATCTGTCGGCCAGCGCCCACTGGCTCAACACTCTGGAGCGCATCCTGGTCTGCGGTGGCCTCTACCGCGACGGCACCTACTACATTCCCATTGGTCCTGAAATATTGAGCGAACTGGACAGCCTGGAAAACCACGTCTTCTCTCTCAACGGCCAGGATCCCGTGCCCCTGGAGATACCCCCTGTCCTGCCCACAGGACTGTTTCCGGACACCACAGGAGCCGTAGGGGCTGTCTCGACCCCAAAAGCCACAAGGCTGCAGCCAGAACCAGTCCCGCAACCAGCACCTGAGCCACAGCCTGAACCTGCGCCACAACCAGAGCCTGAGCCTCAGCCAGAGCCCGTTGCCCAGGCAGCTCCCCTTTCCATGGGAGCAACCGAGGCGCCCAAGTCCGGCCCGGGCAAGGGGGTCATCATAGCCATTGTCGTCGTGGCGCTTCTGGCTCTTGGCGCAGCACTCTACTTCTTTGTCCTGCGCGACAAGGGCGAGGAAGAGGCAACGCAGCCTCCGGCTGCCAGCGAGCAGGCCAAGACAGAGTCCGAGGCAAAACCTGAACAGGCAAAGCCCGAACAGACCGAGCAGGCCACCCCGCAAAAGCCAGCCCAGTCTGAACAGGGGGCCAGCCAGGCTCCGCAAGCCACGCCCACTCCCTTCCTGAGCACCGCAAGACAGCATTTGCAGGGAAACGCGGATCCTGCCCAGAGCCTTGCCCTGGCCAAGCCCATGCGCACCATGGACGCTGACGCCAACACCTCGGACGGGGCCTTCCTGCTCATCGAGGACGCGGCCGAAAAGGGCAACGCCGAGGCCATGTTCCTGCTTGCCCAGTACTACGATCCGACAAGCACGCTGCCCCGCGGATCCATTCAGACAGATGTGAGCCAGGCCGTGCAGTGGTACAGGCAGGCAGCGCAAAACGGCATTGCCGAAGCGGACGCGGCCCTGAAGGCTCTCAAGGCCTCCCTTGAGCAAAAGGCCGCAGCTGGCGACGCCGAGGCAAAGAGGCTTTTGCAAAACTTCTGATCCCCTGCCTTCGGGAGAAGGGCTTGTCCCTTTCCCGCAATCCGGACAGCCTCTTCCCAAAACGCGTGCTGTCCGGCGTCAGCAACACAATGCTCAGGGCATGGCGCAAGGGGGCTTCCTCGGGAGATCTTCGCGTTTGCATCCCTGAAAATTGCGAACTTCAAAAGTTTCATCCCGGCCAATGTTCAACTGGCTCCCATGAGCTTTCTCGTTGGAGCGAATGCTTCGGGCAAGAGCAACGCTCTGGAAGCGATGAGGCTTTTGATCTGGCTTGCCAGGGGCCACAACGCATCCCTGCTCTTTTTCCAATCACCATTCCACGGCTAATCAACATACAACAGTCCCTGGACAGCATTCGGAGTCATCCATGCATCGTCTGACAGTATTCCTGCTTTGCCTTTTGTGCGCTACCTTCGCCCTGGCCTCCAATACAGAGGCAGCTCCGCTTCTGCAGGAAGGCAAACGTACCCTGTACCAACGTGTCATAAGCCATCCTACAGCCGTACTCTACGACCAGGCATCAGACACAAGCCAGGTCGTGGACAAGGGGCTTCGACCCTTCACTCCGCTCTACGTCTACGAACGGGGCCAGGGCTGGCTCAAGGTGGGCAAGGGCACCAACAAGGCAGACGGCTGGATCAAGGCCGATCTCACCACACCCTGGAACCAGTCTCTCACCCTGCTCTTTTCCAACAGATCCCAACGCGATCCCGTCATTTTCTTCAGGGACACCAAGGCCCTGCAGGACATTTGCGATGCCCCGGACATGAGCGAGCGCCTGGTTGCCCTGCAGCTTGCCATAGCCAAGAAAAAGACAGGGCCAGAGATTGTGGCCACCGAGCCCATAGCGAGCTCTGTCGATCTCGACCGCTTCTACCTCATGCCCATTCTGGAGATGCAGGAGCCCTACGAGGGCACAAAGTTTTTGCGCGTGGCCTCCATTGATCCCGGCCAGGTCGCGGGATCCCAGTACCACCAGGGCAAGGCCGGCACAGCCGCTGACCCGACCAAGAAGGCGCCACGCACGGGCATTGCCATAGTCATGGACACAACCGTTTCCATGCAGCCCTACATCGAGCAGTCCAGGCAGCTCATCAAGACCATCTACGACCGCCTGCAAAGGGAAAAGCTGACCGATCACGTGGGCTTTGCCTTTGTGGCCTTCCGCAACAGCACAGCCGCCGTGCCAGAGCTCGAGTACACCTCCACAGTCGTGAGCGACTTTGTGACTGCCTCAAGGCGCAGCGAGCTTGAGCAGAATCTTGCCAAGGTGCGCGAGGCCAAGGTCTCCACCCACAGCTTCAACGAGGACAGCCTGGCCGGCGTCTACAACGCCATCGAATCCTTGAGCTGGGAACAGTACGACTCCCGCATCATTCTCCTGGTCACGGACGCAGGTCCTCTGCCAAGCGACGACCGCTACCGCTCCGTTGCCATGGAGCCCCAGGAAATGGCCGACTTTGCCGCCCAGAAGGGCATCTGGATCGTGGTTGTCCACATCAAGACCCCTGCAGGCGCCAAGAACCACGAGTACGCCGAACAGGCCTACCGCACCCTGAGCATGAAAAACGGCTCTGCCCAGTACCAGAGCATCAAGACCAGCAATCCCAGGGAAGGTGCCCGCTACTTTGCGGCCGTTGCCGAGTCCCTGGCCAAGACCATGGAGCAGGTTGTGACCCTGACAACCCAGGGCAAGATGCTCACGCGTCCCAAGGACAGTGCACCCAAGAATCCCGAAGACGAGGCTGCCCAGCTTGCGCAGCGCCTTGGCTACGCCCTGCAGCTCGAATACCTTGGCCGTGCCAACAAGACGCCGGCGCCCCAGGTGGTGAGCAGCTGGATCACGGACATGGACCTGGCCCATCTTGCCAGGGGCCAGCGCGTGCCCAACGTGGAGGTGGCAGTACTTCTGACCAAGGCCCAGCTCAACGATCTGCACTCGCAGATCGGCGCCATCATCGACAATGCCGAGCGCACCAAGAAGACGGACTCCACGGATTTCTTCCAGGGCATCTTGTCCGCCTCGGCGCGCACTGCCCGCGATCCCAACATGCCCACCCATGGCAAGACTCTCGCGGAACTGGGCGTGCTCGGGGAATTTCTGGATGGCCTGCCCTACAAGAGCGAGGTCATGCTGCTCACCGAGGAGGACTGGTACCGCAAGAGCATTGGCGAGCAGACAGCCTTCATCAACAGGCTCAAGTCCAAGCTGGCCCGCTACGAGGAGTACGATCGCGACCGCAAGAACTGGGAAACCTTCGGCACCTTCTCAGCCAACGACTGGGTCTACCGCGTTCCTTTGAACATGCTTCCCTAAGGGCACGCCATGGCTGTCTTTGATTTGGCCAATGTGTCCAAGTCCCGGCCCGGGGCGGAAAGGTACAGGCTGGTCATTCCCCGCCTTGTGGTGCGGCAAGGGGATACCCTGGCCCTTGTGGGTGCCTCTGGCTGCGGCAAGTCCACGGCCCTGGATCTTCTGGCCTGCGCCCTGCGTCCGGACACGGAGGAAACGCCCGGAAAGGCGCAGGTGCCAGCGCACTTTTTCTTTTCTCCGGACGGGGAGCATTCAACGGACATACTGGACGCCTGGCGGCGCGGAGGCAGCAATCTCCTTGCCGGCGAGCGCATGCGCTACCTTGGCTATGTCCTGCAAACCGGCGGTCTTTTGCCCTTTCTGACAGCCAGGGACAACATCACCCTCTTGTGCAAGGTGCTCAACACCATGCCTGCCCACATTGCCAACATCCGGAAAATGACGGAGCGTCTTGGCATAGGCCATCTGCTTGGCAAGTACCCTGCCCAGCTGTCTGTAGGCGAGCGGCAGCGCGTGGCCATTGCCAGGGCTCTAGCCCACGGGCCGGCAGTCATTCTGGCCGACGAGCCCACGGCAGCCCTGGATCCCGCCCACTCCCGCAGTGTCATGGAACTCTTCCTCGAGCTTGCGCGCGACCAGGGCGCGACAGTTGTCATGGTCAGCCACGATCAGGCCCTTGCCGGCCAGGTAGGCTTTACCCTTGTGCCCATCACCGTCCGGGCAGGCGAAGGATCTGTCACAGCCACGCTCGACTGGCCTGGGGAGGAATGATGCGCGCCCTTATCCACGTTCTGCTCCTGGCCCTTGCGGACTACCGCCACGAAAGGCTGCTCTCCTTTTGCGCCATCTTTGGTCTTGCCGCTGTGCTGGCACCCCTGCTCATTCTCTACGGGGTCAAGTTCGGCGTCCTGAACACCCTGACAGAGCGCATGCTCTCGGACCCCAATACCCTGGAAATCACGCCCGTGGTTTCCGGGCGCTACACGAAGGACGATGTGCGCGCTCTTTCCGAGCTTCCGGGCGTGGCCTTTGTGCTGCCAAGAACGCGCTCCATTGCCGCTACCATGAACCTCTCTCTTCAGGGAAAATCCCCGCTTGTGGTCTCCCTTGAGCCCACGCAGGCAGGCGATCCGCTTCTGGAGCGCTACGGTCTTCCCTCCGTGACCATGGTGGCACAAAAGGAAGCTCCCCAGGGTTCTGCCAAGGCTAGGCCTGCCAATCCCCTGCTCATCAAGCGCCCCACAGCCGACGATCCCACCTTGCGCGAGGCAGGCGCCATTCTCTCGGACATGGCCGCCCGCAAGCTGAACGTGAAAAAGGGGGACATAGTGCTCGGCATTGTGGAGCGGGCCTACGGGGGCGTGGTCTCGAGCGCCTACGTGCGCCTGCGCGTGCACGGCGTGCTGCCCCTGGCTGCCCAGCAAAAGGAAACTGCCTACGTGCCCCTGGAACTGGTGGAAGCCTGCGAGGACTTTCGCGACGGCCGCGCCTGTCCGGAACTTGGGCTCTCGCATGGCTGGAGCGGCGAGCCAAGGCCCGATGTTCCCAGGGAGTACGCAAGCTTTCGCATGTACGCACGCGACCTGGACTCTGTGGCAAGGATGCACGACATCCTTGCCAAAAAAGGCTGCGATACCTACACCCATGCAGAGGA